>JAJKIR010000241.1 GCA_021154325.1 Gemmatimonas sp. | reverse complement strand
TGAGTCTCGTCGCACTCGTGTTGCTTGGAGTCAGTGCTCTCGCCAGCCTCATTCCGGCGCGCGCGAGCAGCTCGATCGATTCGACTCTCTGATACCGTCGGAACGGCGCGCACGCTTCGTCCAAGAGTACGCGCGGACTGGGAACACCTTTTTCGGCGAGCACCTGGTTCCTCCAGGATGAAAGTCCTCGCGTTACGCAAAGGATAATGATGCATTTTCCAAGACTAAGTGTGGGATTCCGCAGCATACCTCTATTCGCCGCCGGCGCGGCAATCCTTACGGCCTGCAATTGCCTAACGGCACAAAACTCGCCCCCAACCACGCCGCGAGCTACTGCCTGGTCAGCCGCGCTCTTTCCCACAACGGGTGATACGGTATCGTGGGGGGCTGGTTGTGCCCTGTGCGACGAGCGTTTCGAGAACGGTGTCAGGATTCGATTCGTCGCGTCCGCCGGACATGACACACTCGTCGTCGCCGTTGCTGTCTATTCCAATCCCGACTATACCCTGCTCGGTCTTCAGCTGGCGAACCCCTCGAAGCACCGTGTCCTCTTCGATCCAAACGCGATGCGACTCGCGGTTAGAAGGAGGGAAAAGGATCCATGGAACACCTATCGTCCCTGGACGCGATCAGAGCTCGTCGATCAGGCAGCAGACAAATTCAAGGACGAGCGGTTCTCCCAGCGTCTTCAGGAAGTACTCAAGACGTTGAGTGGTGCAGTCCAAACCACGCAGACGAGCGCGACGGTCCTGGGATCTGGCGGCGCCGTGACTGGAAGAGCGATTTCCACCACTCGAAGGCCTGCCGATGTCTCTGCCAATGAGGCGCGAATTGCTGATGCGAATGAGCGTGAGGCGACCATGCGGGCGTCGGTGCCCCTCTTCTTTCTGGCGCAGCAGACACTCGACCCAGGGATGGAAGTCAGCGGGCTCGTAGCATTCGAGCGGCAGAAGAGTGCGGACCTCTTCGTGCTAATGTTGCCGATTGCCCAGACCCACTTTGGCTTCGGTCTGGTTCCCGATCCATAAGCGGCCATCAGCCAGAGATCGAGTGCTCGTGTAGAAGCCGCAGACTGTTGGAGTAGCGGCTTCTCATCAGCGAGGCAGAACAGCGGCTGGCCCGCCACAGGAATGATGATTCCTGACGTCGAGTGCGAGCGTGTCTGCGAGCGGAGCCTTTAAGCCCCGCCTTCCTGGTGCACTTCCCGTTGGCGGCGATCATGCTGTCCGTCCGCCTAACCACGGAGTATCCGGACCCGTGCGCGTGGCTGGACAGCATCCGTTCTGTACCAGATTCCTATCGAGGACCCCTGCGGTTCATTCACGACGACTTCCAGATGGAGCACGTACTCGTCAACCTGCTACGGGTCGGCTCTCCGGAATCATCGACTGGGGCCCCGGATTCGGCGATCCGACGCGCGACTTCAGCTACGTGCTTATCGACGGCGGCTGGTCATTCTTCCAGCGCGCGCTCGCCGCCTACGACTTGCCGCTCGACGCGGAGTTCGCTGAGCGCACACTCTTCAGCGCGCGCCTCGGAGCTATCCACTACCTCGGGTACACGCTCAATCAAGGCGGAAACCCGTCACGGGACTTGCTCCACGTTAGGCGGGTATTCGGGCTCGAGTAACGACGCATCGCGCGGCGCGATGTTCCTCGCAACTTTGGTTGAGAAGTGGATTGCAGTCGCTGACGGGCTGGGGACTCAAACCGCGGAAGACGCATGGCTTCGTGAGCGACTCACCGTCCTGACGCGGCCCGCGTGTTGGGGAGCGTGGATCGATCCAGGAGCTGGCGGCGGGTCGCTGCCGAACCAACCGCGCGTCGGCACCGCTCGAACTTGACAGGACCCCAGTCAACAGCGCACCTTCTCCTCTAACCTGGTGGGTGGAGAAGCATGCCACGCGACAGCAACGATCTTCTTCACGGCACACTCGACCTGCTCGTCCTCAAGACGCTCTCGTGGGGACCGATGCACGGCTATGGCATCACCAAGTGGATCGAGCAGGCCACCAAAGGTGAGCTCGAGATCCTCGACTCCGCCCTGTACAAGGCGTTGCATCGGCTCGAGGACGCCGGTGCGATCGATACCGAATGGGGGCTCTCGGACAACAACCGGCGGGCGAAGTACTACTCCCTGACGGCCAGAGGGCGTCAGCTCTTGCGCGCCGAAACGGCAACGTGGAGGCGCTTTGTCGCCGCCGTCAGCGGCATCGTCGAGCCGGCGTGACGATCTGATGCGAGACTTGTCATCGAAGCTGCCGCGCCGAGTTCGTCGGCTGTTCAGGCTCCCGCTCACGCGCGATCGCATGCTTCGCGACGCGGACGAAGAGACGGCGTTTCATCTTGCTATGCGGATCTCGGAGTTTCAGGCGGCCGGCATGAGCGAGGAGGAAGCACTGGCAGAGGCACTGCGCCGGTTCGGCGATCGAAACGAATTCCAGGCACACGCCCGGGGCCGGGCGGGCCGTCTCACGCGGCGGCTGACCGCTCTCCGGTGGCTCGAGGAGTGCGGGCAGGACGTGCGTCTGGCGCTGCGGCAATTCCTGCACGCACCTGCTTTCGGCAGCGTGGTCGTGCTCACGCTCGCTGTCTGCATCGGTGCGACGACAGCAATGTACGGCGTCGTAAGGCACCTGCTGCTCTCGCCACTTCCCTATCCAGATGGCAATCGCATCGTCAGCGTCGAGGAAAGGACCGAGGGAGACGGTGATTTCCGCTGGCAGATAAGCTCGGAGCTGTACCGGGTGTGGGCGGCACGATCCCACACGTTGGAAGATTTCGCTGGCTACCAATGGGGCATACACGCCATTGGCGAGCCCTCCGCACCGGGTGCGGCCGCCGACAGCATACCGGGCACACGGGTCACGCCGTCATTTCTGAAGCTCCTTCGCATTCGACCCGCGTTAGGCAGATCGTTTCTTCCGGAGGATTCTCGAACCGGTGCTCCAGGCGTGCTGCTACTCGGAGACTCCATCTGGCGGAGCCGTTTTGGTGGTTCCCGGGAAGTCATAGGACAGACCGTAAAGCTTGACGGGTCCCCGCGCGTCATAATCGGTGTGCTGCCGCCTGGTCTGGGCAATCCGCTGCCCGATGGGGAGCACGGCGGGCAATCGGTGTACTTGCCGCTGAATATCGATTCGAAGGGAGGCGTTGACGCATTCGCACGATTGCGGCCGGGCGTCACTTCTTCTGCCGCTTCGCGGGAGCTCGACGCAATCCTGCATACGCTGCCGGATACGGGTTCACTCAACGGCGCGCATGGAGCGGCGCGAACGGCGCAAGATCGTGTGGCGCCAGATCGGAGGCATGGAGTAGAAGTGGTATTCGCTGCCGCCGCCGGCCTTCTGCTCGTCGCGTGCGCCGACGTCGCTGGGCTCCTCCTGATCCGCGGCTGGACGCGTCGGCGTGAGTTCGCGATTCGACAGGCGATTGGTGCCGGACGCGCGCGCCTCATTCGGCAGCTCCTCGCCGAGAGTCTTTTTCTCACAATACCGGCGGGCGCGCTAGGTGTTGGTGTCGCATGGCTTGGGCTACGCGCCGTGCAGGCCGAGGGCCCTCCATTTATCGCCAGGACTCCACTCGACAACGCCGCGCTTCTGTGGACACTCGTGTCGGCGGTGGCGACCGCACTCATTTTCGGCGTGACGCCGGCAATTCTCTCCTGGGAGCGATCGCTCGAAGACGCGCTCCGCAATGGCGGAACACGCGTTGGCGAGGGACGCGCAGCGACTCGGGCCCATGCGACGCTCGTCATTGCGCAGATCGCGCTCTCACTGGTGTTTCTCGCAACGGCAGCGGTCCTCACGCGCTCATTCGTCGCGCTGGTGCGCGAGCCCATAGGGTATGAGCCGGAAGGTCTTTACGATGTCATCGTCAAGCCGACGTCGCCCATGAAACAGAATGTGGCGGATGCTGCGAGTGTCTCGATCATGCGAACGTTGCGTGAGGCACTCGAGAAGACGCCGGGTTTGGGCGAGGTCGCGGTCGGCCCGCTGCCGCTGTCGGCTACGTCACCCGCTCCCACTGCTGTCGAGGGCCTATCGGGCGTACGACCGAGTGGTCTCGTGGCGACTGAATGGGCCGGAGTGAACCGGGAGTATTTCCGGGTCGCACGCATAGCGCTCGTGCGCGGCAGAGGATTCGACGCGGATCCGGCACTCGCTGCCCGCGAAATAATCATCAACCAATCACTCGCGCGGCGTCTCTTTCCGGATCGCGACCCGCTCGGCGCTCGCTTGCAGATGGGCGAGTGGCTGACGGTTGTTGGCATTGCCGCGGACACACATATGCCGGGCGGCGTCGGACCCGAATTCTTTCGTTGGCAGGTGTACACCTCGCCGGGGGCCATGAACGAGAATGGCGGGTCACTGCTCGTGCGAACACAGAGCGACTCCAGCGAGCTGCGACGCTTGGTGGCCCGCGCAGTCGAGCGGGCGGGCGTAGGAGTCAAGGTGCACGACGTGAGGCAGGGAACAGCGATGCTCGAGTATGCGTACCGAGCGCCGCGGTTTGCGATGGTGATCTTCGATCTGTTCACGGTGCTCGCCGTCGCGCTCGCCGCGGTCGGTCTCTTCGGGATCATTGCGCACCTCGTGGCACGTCGCACTCGGGAGATCGGCATACGCGTGGCGTTAGGCGCCGATCCCGTTGCCCTGACGAAGACGATTGTCGGTCAGAGCGTGCGACTCGTTGGCCTGGGATGCGGACTCGGTCTCGTCGCGGCATATGCCGCCGCATCCACGCTGGCGAAGGTCGTCCCCGGCGTGAGCGGGACCGAACCTGTGGCGTTGATCGGATCCGTGATGATTCTCATCATCACTGCTGTAAGTGCATCCGTAATTCCGGTGCGGCGCGCGCTCCGAGTCGATCCGATCGACACCTTGCGCATCGAGTAGCCGGGCCCGGCCGGGCCAGGACTGTTCCCAACTTCGGTGGGGCTGCTGTGCCTGTGAGAGGCCCCCAGAAGGGCCGTACTCGCGAGAAACAGGACGCGACAGGACGCCATAGGACGGTTGTCACCGGCGGTGTTTTCGGATGACTTCCTTCAGGCCAACCTAGATCGGGATCGCGCCACCCGTCTCGGACCGCCGGGCCAGCTCTTGCATGAATGGGTGCCTGGCCACAGAATCGCACCTGAGAATGCGAACGTTTGTATAGGCTAAACTCAGGCCTGGAGGCTATGATGGCCACCGTCGATTCGGTCAAGGGCTCACAGTTCGCGCCTTATACGGCGACCACACCGGAGGGCGATGTTGTTGGCTTCCCGGATGGCCCGCAAGTCGACGTGAGAGAAGTGGATCCACGCTATTGGTCTCTGCTGCGCGAGTTTGAGTATCGTGCCGAGTCCGAGGCATTCGTAGTTCCGCAAGGACAGCGCACCGACTTCGCCTCGGTGCCGCGCGCTTTCGTGTGGTTCATTCCAACGTATGGCCGATACACGAAAGCGGCTATCCTGCACGACCACTTGTGTGATCTTGCACGCGACGGAAAGTTCGGTCGTCGTGATGCCGACGGAATTTTCCGGCAAGCAATGCGTACCCTCGGCGTCCCGCTGATGCGACGCTGGATTATGTGGGCCGCCGTCCGATGGGGCGCATTAACAACTGCTGATGGCCGCGAATCCTGGTGGCGCGATGCACCGAAAGTGATAGTCATTACCGTTTGTGTCTTGCCGCTTCTTGCGCCGGCTGCGCTTCTGATTACCCTCACGCAAGTCATCTGGTATGCTCTCGAAATCGTTCTTTGGCTGCCTCTGCGTGTTCTAGCTGACAGCAAGAGGAGACGAAATAAACGGTCGAAGCGCGTGAATAAGCCTGAGTTCTCCTTCAAACTGTGAAGGATCACTTAGCTCCCCGCCTAACGCTGTGCCCAGGCCGATTGCTCTCGGCTTGTGAATCACCAATCTGACTCCAGGGTTTGGATTCGACTCTGGATTCAGCGCGGCAAATCACAATGTCGTTGACTCTGGATCCCCTTCAACAAGCCTCGTGAGCGTACTATTCGACCTTGCGCCACACCTCTACCACGTGAGCAATCGAATCGCGCGGCACCCCGGTCGAATCCAGCGGAAATGACCAGCTGTGGTACCAGCGATCTCCTTGCACCCGACACGTAGCGTTCCAAGGCTTGCCGAGGTAAGTCGGATCATTGAAGACCTGGATCTGCTCCACGTAGCGATTGCCTGTCGCGGAGTACGTCCCAGCTCCACCATCGATACTGTTGCGGCGCAGCGTGTCCGCTTCCGTCTTCAGTGGCAGTGTATCGCGTCGCGGGGCTTGGCCGACCCACATGAAATGGTGCTGAGTGACAATCTTGATCTGTCTGATCCCATTCAGCGGCTGATCCTTCCCGTTGTTCGTCATCGCCTCGAGCTCCCAGACTCCTTGCACTCGACAGCCGGCTCTGTGCACCGAGGAGGCGGCACCAGCAACGAGCAAACAACACCCGGGAAGCGCAATCGCGAGAAAGCGGTGCAGAGGAATCATGGTCAGCCTCCATAAGAAGGTGACGGCTGGAATGGTGAGAGAACTTCAATATGCGTCTCCCTTCCGTGCAACGCGAGATTGACTTGGCAGGTTGGCTAGCGCTTGCAAGAGATCAGAACATGAGAACCGCTAGATCTCGGCGCTTCGGTGGAGGCGATTGGAGAAGGCTCGGCCGAACGAGTGCCAGCTATACCGGAAGCCGCCCTAGCGTCATAGGTCAAACGATCAAACCGACCCCAGTCTGATCCTGGTCTGGGGATGAATCACCGCTATCCCAGAACCGTGCGAAGACGTGACTGAGAATGAGGCCCACATCAATGGAGCCAATGTTACCACGAGGAAACCTGCGTTCTTCATTCGTGGCAACGGCGCAACAGCTTGCGATAGCTGACTAGGAGCGTAATCTGGGTGCCGTGGCGCTGGCGAAGAACCGCAATTCCATCGCTTCAGAGACAGTCAAATGACGCTCGCCGACGCGCGCGCACACCGAGGCGCACCGGTCTCCGCCTTCCGTCGCTTCACATTTCTCTGTGGCTGCCGTATGTAACCAGTGCCACGTCGTGCCCGCGGGCGCCGCATCGACGTAAGGCCCGCCGCCGGGTCCGGCGATGAGGCGCGATGAGTAACCGCCTACCCCTTTTCCGGACCCTCGGCCACGGAGTTTCGGCAGACGCTCTCACTACCAACGCGATAGTAACACTTTTTGCCGCAGGCTCCGTCTTCAGTGGGGCGATATCTCTTCTCGTTCTCGGATCCACCAAGAGCTCCGATTACGGTCAACTTGCCGACCTAAAAACCCCGCTCATACTTGGCCTGATTGGAGGCACCCTTATCGCAGGAATCAAACTCCTAGGCCTTTTCGGACTGACCTAACCAGAGCATGAGGAGGAGAAATGCGACACCGGTTGCAGTTACTCCTATCCCTCGTTGCTATTGGGTCAGCATGCGCGAGCTCGCGTTCCGCCGGGCCCTTTCGCAAGCCGACGTCGAGGCCATTCGCGCCCTTGCCGCTAAGGACTCGGCGATAGTCATGTCCCGGAATTGGGATGTTTTGGCGGCGGAGTATTACTCCCGACGCGGTACGGATGCCTCCGAACCAGCTTGCCGTGCAAGGACGCGAAGCGATTCGCAATTGGCTTGGCAGTTTCCTCCGATCTCGAGCTTCAGCTTCCATCTGGATGATTTGCTCGGTGCCGGCAGCGTTGCGTACTTGCGGGGCACTTACACGATCACCGTTGCCCCACCAGGTGTGAAGGCGGTGAGCGACACGGGAAAGGAACTGGTCGTACTTCGGAAGCAAAACGACGGGTACTGGTTGCGCCGGGCAGACGCCTGGAATACGAGCTTCGCCGGGTCGAAGTAGAGAGGGGTTCTCCGGCTACGGCCTGGACGGATTCTGAACAGCAGTTCGTGTTGATCGTTAGGCAACTTCATGCACTTCTCAACAGGAGGACCACGATGTGTCGACTACTTGTAGTTGCCGCACTGATCTGTGCTCCGGCGACATCGGCAGTCGGTCAAGCTTCGGGAGCCAGACAACAATCATCCGACGCGATGGCCGAGGTTCGTGGTCTCGAGCAAAAGATGTGGGATCACTGGAAGAATCACGAGCTTGACGCGATGAGGGATCTCATGGCTAGCGATGCTCTCTTCGTCGGCGCGCAGGGGACTTCGACGAGAGAGCAGGAGATCGAGGAGATGAAGAAGAGCAGTTGTGACGTGAAGAGTGTGAGCTTGCAGGATGTGCATGTGGCGCTCGCGAGCCCAACTGTCGTCGTCATTACTTACAGGTCGAAGTCTGAAGGCTCGTGCGATGGCAAGCCCTTTCCGAAGACTGGGGGCGTCAACTCTTCCGTTTGGTCTCGGAAGGGCGGACGCTGGCTCACCGTCCTGCATCAGCAGTCGCCGGCCACTGACTAGGGTGGGAACGCCTCGCGACTCGATAGAGTTTGTTGCGCTGGGTAATCCGTGTTTCGTCGAATACGGCTTACCGCAGCAGCATCGTGAGGAGGTATCACAAACCTGATGTACAGGTCTGGATTCGAGTCTGGACTCAGAACGAATCGTTCAAGAACGGAGAACACTTCGTTCTGCTGAGGAAGCCACATCGGCTGATTCTCGTTGTGAGGACGTGACTTAGCGTCGGAAGCGAAGTGGCCCGCGGAGTGTTATTCTCTTGCCCGCCATGGGTCACCGAAACCTCATCGTCGACGACGACGCCCACGTCCGCGCCTCGCTCAGCGAAGCACTCGCCGAGCATGGCGCGGTTGTCGAGGTTGCGGACGATGGGGCCACGGCGCTGCCGCTGCTCGAGCGGTTCGATCCCGAGGTCGTCCTCTGCGACGTGCGCATGCCCGAGATCGGCGGCCTCAGACCACGCGTCCCGCAAACGGAATGATTTCGAACGATGGCCGAACACTCGCCTATCTTTATGATGTCGAGACGCGTGTCGATTTCTACGAATTCGACTTTACTAACTTTCTGAAAGTCGCCCAGCGCTAAGCCATCTTAAGAAACCACAACCTGGCGGCCATCCGGCATCAGCGCGCGACGATCCGGATGGCAGCCCGCGGTAATCCAGGATACGCGAAACCATGGGCGCGCACACCCCGTAGACCACGCAACCTACGAGGAGCCCGATGGAATCCCTGATTCAGGACGTCCGCTACGGCCTGCGAGGGCTGCGCCGCGCCCCCGCGTTCACGATCGTCGCGCTCCTCACGCTGGCCCTCGGCATCGGCGTCAATGCGTCGATCTTCAGCGTGGTCAACGCAATCCTCTTTCGTCCTCTCCCTGTCGAGCGTCCGAGTGAGCTCGTAGACATCTACGGGCATACCGCGACGGCCAGCAGTCACGATACGCACTCGTACCCGAACTATCTCGATTATCGCGCGAACACGAAGACGCTGTCCGGTCTCATCGCATACTCGAACTTCTTCGCGAACCTCTCGATTCAGGGAAGCTCAGAGATCGTCGTCGGAGAGTTAGTCACCGACAACTACTTCCAGACACTCGGCGTGCGTCCCGTCATCGGCCGCGCGTTCGTCCCCGACGAGTTTCGGTCAGAGGGCGCGGCACCGGTCGCCGTCATCAGCTACCGCTTCTGGCAGAGCCGCTTTGCGACCGATCGCGGCGTCGTGGGCAAGACGTTTCGCCTCAACGGCATCACGTACTCCGTCATCGGTGTTGCGCCGGCGACGTTCGGCGGGATGGTGCCGGCGGTCACCGCGCAGATGTGGATCCCGACGGCGATGGTGGAGCACGTCGAGCCGATGGGCAACCAGCGCAATTCGGGAAAGTCCACGGGCGCCACGCGGCTCGAGCAGCGCGGCAGGCACTGGCTGTGGATGAAGGGACGTTTGCGCTCCGGCACTGGCGTCGCTCAAGTGCGTGCCGAATTCGACGGCATGTCGCGTCAGCTCGCCGCCACGTATCCCCTCACGAACGCGTTGGAGCGTATTTCTGTCGTTCCCAGCACCGACGTCCGCATCAACCCGGACGTCGATCGCGTGCTCCTCGGTGCCGGCTTGGTGCTCGTCGCGGCAGTGGGACTCGTGCTCATCGTCGCGTGCGCCAACCTCGCGAACCTCACCCTCGCGCGCGCGGCGGGTCGCCGACGCGAAGTGGCGATACGTCTCGCGCTTGGCGCCGCGCGTGGACGTCTGGTGCGTCAGCTCCTCACCGAGAGCGTCGTGTTGGCGCTCGCCGGCGGAGCCATCGCGCTGCCGCTCGCGGCGGGCCTCACGCGGTCGATCGCGAACGTCGACTTTCCGCTTCCCATCGACGTCGGGCTGAACATCGCACCCGACTGGCGCGTGCTCGCGTTCACCTTCGCCGCGGCGGTGCTGACAGGCGTGGTCTTCGGGCTCATCCCCGCGCTCCAGGCGTCGAGCCCCGAGCTTGTGCCCGCGCTCAAACAAGCGGGGAGCTGGAGCTCCAAACGTCGCCGCCGCGTGGAGCTGAGGGACGCGCTGGTGGTGGTGCAGATGGCCGTGTCGCTCGTGCTCGTCGTCATCGGCGCGCTGCTCGTCCGCAGTCTCGCCGTGGCGAGCCGGGTGGATCTTGGCTACGACGGCGAGCACGTCGCCGTGCTGGCAATGGCGCTGGAGATGAATGGCTACAACGATGAGCGCGGCGGCCAGTTTCTCGAGAGCGGGCGCCAGCGGCTGCTGGCGTTACCTCAGGTGAAGTCCGTTTCGCTCAGCACCCGCTCTCCACTCGCGCTCAACAACAACACGTTCGGATTGTTCATCGACGGCCAGCAGCGGTCGGGGGACGACAAGCCCTTCGATACGGAGGGCGCGTTCGTCGACGAGAGTTATCTCGAGACGTTGGGGCTTCAGCTCTTGTCCGGCCGGTTCATCGAACACGCCGACCGCGTCGAGAAGCGCCGCGTGGCCGTCGTGACCAAGGCGCTGGCACAGAAGTACTGGTCCGGTGCCGACGCCGTCGGGAAGGCATTTCGCACCCGTTGGGGCGAGGAGCCGTATCGCATCGTGGGCGTCGTGTCCGACTACAAGGTCGTCACGCCGGGAGAGGCGCCGCGGCCATACGTCCATCTGCCGTTCGGCATGAAGGAGTCGTATGCCGAGGTCCTTGTTCGCACCGTACCGCCGGCGCGCGGTCTGGTGCAGCCACTCGAGCGCGAGCTCCGAGCACTGGATCCAAATCTCGTCTTCCTGAAGACCGGAACGCTACGCGAAGCCGCGGACACACGACTCTTTCCGGTGAGAGCCGGGGCGTGGCTGATCGGCGCCTTTGGACTTCTGGCACTCATCGTCGCGGCCGTAGGGTTGTATGGTGTGATCGCGTACTCCGTGAGCCGGCGCGTGCGTGAGATCGGGATCCGCAAGGCGCTTGGCGCGCAGCCGCGCATGCTCGTTCGCATGGTGTTGAGCGAAGGCATGCTCCTGGTGGTTATCGGCGGCGCCGTTGGTGCGGTGCTGGCAGCCGCTGGGGCGCAGGTGCTGTCGAGCGTGTTGTTCGTGCAGCCCTTCGATGCAGTCAGCTTTGCGCTGGCACTTGGCATCCTCGCTGTGGTCGCGCTGGTGGCGAACGCAGTGCCGGCGAATCGAGCGGCGCGCGTGGATCCCGTCGTGGCGCTGAGACAGGAGTAACCTGCGCGCTCATCGGGGCGCGGCTCTGGTGGAGGAGCCTCGAAGTCGACACGTTCATGGCGAATGCGCACCCTCGAACAGGTCAGCGCGGCGCTCGCCGGGCACTACCGCGTCGAACGGCAACTCGGCGCCGGCGGCATGGCGACCGTCTACCTCGCGCACGATCTCAAGCACGATCGGGCGGTCGCCGTCAAACTCCTCAATGACGAGCTGTCGGCGACAATCGGCGAAGCGCGCTTCGTCCGCGAGGTGCGTGTCGCCGCGCAGTTGACGCATCCGCATATCGTTCCCCTGCACGACTCGGGTTTCGTCGACGGCACGCTCTACTACATCATGCCGTACATCGAGGGGATGTCGTTGCGCGACCACCTCACGAATGAGCGGCAGCTGGCCATACCAGAAGCGCTTCGCCTCGCCGCGGAAGTAGGCGACGCCTTGGCGTATGCGCACCGGCGCGGTGTGGTTCACCGCGACATCAAGCCCGAGAACATCTTGCTTACGGAAGGGCACGCGCTCGTCGCGGACTTCGGCATCGCCCGCGCGCTCGACGCCGAGGGAGAGCAACTCACCGGCACCGGCATCAGTATCGGCACGCCGGCCTACATGAGCCCTGAGCAGGGCAGTGGCGACCGCGTGGACGGCCGCAGCGATATTTACTCGTTAGGCTGTGTGCTCTACGAGATGCTCGCCGGCCATCCTCCATTCACCGGCGCGACGGGCGCCGCCGTGATCGCGAGGCACATGGCCGACGTCGTTCCCCCGATTCGAACCGTGCGACCCTCGGTGAGCGCTGCAGTCGCTTCCGTCATCGACCGCGCGCTCGCCAAGACGCCGGTCGATCGCTTTCCCTCGGCCCATGATTTTGTTGTCGCGCTCCGCCGTGGCAGCGCTCCAGCATCCGCCGTTCCCGCGACTCCCGCGCGCAGCCGGCGGACGTTCATCGTGCGCGCCGTGGGTGCGCCGCTCGCATTCCTCGCGATCGTGCTCATGGTCGTCGCGTTCGTTAGGCGAGAGCGCGCGAATTCCCGTTCCGGCTCGACGGATCCCGTCTCCTCTGTCGTGCTGGATCGACGGCGCGTTTCGCTCTTGCCGCTCACGGTGAGCGACACGGGCACCGCCTATCTCGCCGACGGCATTCTCAATGAAGTCACCGCCGCGTTGTCACGCACATCGGATCTGAGCGTCATCGCTCTCTCCTCGGTGGCAAAGACCCAACGAGAGCAGAGTACGATCGCCGCGATCGGGCGCGCGCTGCGCTCGGGGAGCGTCATCGAGGGAAGTCTCGCTCGGCATCGCGATTCCCTCTTGGTTCGCGTGCGTCTCGTCGACGCGAATGACGAAACGAGCCGGTGGGCTCAAGACTTCTCGGCGCCGGTCTCCGCTGTGCGCGATCTCTCGACTCGCATTTCCGCCCAACTCGCACGAGCGCTGGCGTCGCGCCTCGTTGATGGCCAGAGCGCAGTGACGGCGACTGTCTCGACACCGGCGCGCGATTCCGCGTACGACGCATATCTCCGCGCCAAGTTCTTCGACAATCCGAGTAAGCTCGGAAACCGCTACCAGGTGCAGGAGGACTCGGCGCTTTACTACTACGAACGGGCGATTGCGCTGGATCCTCGCTTTCCCTTGCCATACGTCGGCATGGCCTCGGTCTATCACAACCGCTTCTTCAACTTCGACGCGTCACCACGATGGGAGAAGTTGTCATTCGAGAATATCGGAAAAGCGTTGCGACTCGATCCCAATCTGGCCGAGGCGTACCAACAGCGTGGAAATCTGTTGTGGACTCTGAGCAACGGCTTTCCTCATGTGGCGGCGTCGAAGCTTTTCCACCGAGCCCTCGCACTGAAGCGCAGCTATGCTGATCCGCACTTCTCGCTCGGCGCGATCTACATGCACGCGGGTCTCTTCGATCGCGCGCTCGCGCAGTTCGATACGGGACAGGATCTCGATCCCGAGAACGCCTTTGGCGCGCCTCGGATCGCACGCATCCACTACTACCAGGGCAAGCGCGAACAGGCCATTCGGGAGTTCGCGCCGTATCCCGCGTTCATGCCGGAACGGGCGATCGCCCTCGCACTGTTGGGTCGCCAAGGCGAAGCACTGCCCTTGTTGGATGCGGCACGTGCCGACACGAGCCGTGTTGCACGAGCGGATCGAATGTCGGCGAAGGCGGTTGTCCTCGCGTCGATGCACCGAGATGCCGAGGCGCGCACGCTCATCGCCGAGGCGCAACGGACAGGTGATGGTTTATCACACTTTCATCACGCCGCATACGCGATCGCTCAGGCCTACGCGCTCATGGGAGACCACCCACACTCACTCGAGTGGCTCGACCGCGTAGCGAACGAAGGCATGCCGTGCTATCCACTCTTCCGCGACGATCCCGCGCTGGCGTCGTTGCGCGGAGACGCGAGGTTCACTCGGTGGCTCGAGGGACGTCGCAATCAGTGGGCGGAGTTCAAGAAAACACTCTAGGCGTCACCCAGGATTATTCAGACTCCGCCGCTCGAGTGCGAATGGGGGGCGGCGGAACCTTGCATCACTGAAGGGCGATCGCGAGACGTAGCCGATCCTCGGTCGCGATGTAGTGCTTCGCTCGTTCGGCGTCCTCGCCGATCGCCAGCTCCACCCAGTTCACGGTGCCGGTGAACTCCCGCTGGCTGTAGTCCCTCGTCACGAGCGACCCGTACTCGGTGCCGATGTCGCACGTTTCGTCCGCCGAGAAGATCGCTGGCTGGGTCTGTTCGATCCGGCCGCTGCCGACAGCCTCATCATCCAGAAAGAGCGTGATCGTGCCTCCTTTGGCCGGGCCGTCGCCATCGTAGGCGAAATCGACGCGGACCTGGTGCCGCCCGTCGGGCAGCGCCTTCGTGCTCTCGACGAAGGACTGCGTCATGCCGAAGAAGTTGTAGCAGTATTTGAGCAGGCCCTTCTTGGCATAGACGCTCCATCCGCCAACCAGGCCGCCCAAGGCGACGATCACGCCCTCCGCCTGCTGAGGAAACACGCAGTCGGCGGTGATCGAGTACGACTTGTTGTGCAGGTTGAGGATCGAGCTCTCGGTCAAACGCCCCATGCCGCCGAACAAGAGCTGGCGGTTGCCTCTGACCAGCTGTGGGCGCCCCGCCAGCTCGGGAGTGAGCCGTTCGACAGAGCGGTCATCGAGTGGGAGCGCGTTGTACTTTGTCGCCTCGATGAGCCACTGACGCTGCAGCTCGTGCAGCTTGTCAGGCAGCTCCTTCGCCAGGTCCTTGGACTGCGACCAGTCGGTATTCGTGTCGTACAGCTCCCAGCAGTCATCGTCGAAGGCGGGCAGCTTCTTCGCGTACGACGCCCATGGCGTGCGATGCTTGGTGACGGCCGTCCATCCGTTGTGATAGATGCCGCGGTTGCCGAACATCTCGAAGTACTGAGTCTCGTGACGCTCGGCCGCATCAGGCTCGTCGAACGAGTACGCCATGCTCACGCCTTCGATCGGCTTCTGGAGCACGCCGTTGACGAGAGTCGGCTCCGGAAGGCCGGCCGCCGCGAGCACGGTCGGCGCGACGTCCATCACGTGATGGAACTGCGTGCGAATCTCCCCCTTGGCCTTGATCCCGTTAGGCCAGTGCACGACCGTGCCGTTGCGCGTGCCACCCCAGTGCGACGCGACCTGCTTCGTCCACTGATAGGGCGCATTCATCGCGTGCGCCCACCCGACCGCGTAGTGATTGAACGCTTCTGGTCCGCCGAGCTTGTCGAGGTGCGCCGCGAGGAACTCGGGCGTCTCGAGCCCCCCGAAGCCCTGGAGCGACGCCATCTCGTTGAATGCGCCCTGTAGCGAGCCCTCCGCCGACGCGCCATTGTCGCCCAGGATGACGTAGACGAGTGTGTCGTTCAGGATGTCCAGCTCGGCGAGGGCGTCGATGAGAAGACCAATATGATGATCGGTGTGCTCGAGGAAGCCGGCGTAAACCTCCATCTGGCGCGCCAGCACCGGCTTCATCTCCGACGAGACCGTATCCCATCCCGGGATCTCGCGGTTCCAGGCCGTGAGCGCGCAGTCCTGCGGGATCACGCCGAGCGCCTTCTGTCGCGCAAAGGTCTCCTCGCGCACCTTCTCGAACCCCTGATCGAACTTTCCCGTGTACTTGTCGGCCCACTCGCGCGGCACCTGGTGGGGGGCATGTGTCGCACCGGGCGCGTAATACATGAAGAAGGGCTTGTCGGGCATGAGCGACTTCTGCTGGCGCACCCACTTGATCGCCTTGTCAGTCATGTCCGCGGTGAAGTGGTAGCCCTCTTCGGGCGAGCGTGGCTGCTCGATGGGCGTCGTGCCTTCGTAGAGCGCCGGGTAATACTGGTTCGTCTCGCCCCCGACGAAACCGTAGAAGTACTCGAAGCCTGCGTCTCCCGTGGGCCACTGCCGGAACGGTCCCATCGGGCTCGTCTCCCAGACCGGGATCTCGTGGCACTTCCCGATCTGCGCCGTGGAATACCCGTTGAGCTTCAGGACGTGAGGCAGGGTTGCGCAGGTGTTCGGGATGATCGACGTCTGGCCAGGCGCCGACGTGGCAAGCTCGGTGATGTTGCCCATGCCGACCGAGTGATGGTTTCGGCCCGTGAGAAGCGACGCACGCGTCGGCGAGCACACGGCTGTCGTGTGGAACCGGGTGTACTTGAGGCCTCCGGCGGCGAGCTGCTCACAGGTCGGCGTGGCGACCGGACCGCCGAACGCGCTCGCGGCGCCGAAACCCACATCGTCGAGCAGCACGACGAGCACGTTCGGCGCGCCAGCGGGCGGCCGAAGCGGCACGATCGGCGGATAGTGCGTGTCGGGATCCTTGGCGTCGTAGGTCGTCGTGCCGGCAGGCGTGACATCCGGGATCGGCAGGATGTCGCGTCTTGGCGTATCAGTGGCGCTCACCGTAAGACTCTGTGATTCGGGACGCGTCAAGGTAGGAACCGCGTACGCGGCCCACCCATTGGACGATTGGCCAAGTCACCGCACGCGTGCCAGCATCACACGACGGTCACCATCCCGCTTCCAAGATCATAGACTCCGGCGGCCACCTCGAGCGTGCCGCCGGCAACGGCATCGCGGATCACCGTTGAGGAAGTTCGTAACAGGTCGGCCTGCAGTCGCGCATTGGCAGCGATCGCCTTATCGAGGTTTCCGCTCGCCTGCTCGACCGCCGGCCGGAGGGCAGGGTACAAGGAGCTGATCTGCCCCGGTGCCGCCTCGGTCGTCAGCGCCGCGTGCACCGCGCCGCAGTTCGTGTGCCCCATAACGAGTAGGGCGCGGAGCTTGAGCACCGCCACTCCGTACTCGAGGCTCGCGATGATCTCCGGGGTCACAAAGTTTCCTGCAACGCGCGTGACGAAGATCTGACCGATCGATTGGTCAAAGACCAGTTCCACCGGTACACGAGAATCGGCACACGACAGCACGCCCGCGAAGGGCTCCTGGCTCTCGACGGTATGCCGTCTCAGATTTGCCAAGTCGTCCCGCCGAGAGGTCAACTGATTGGTGGCGAAACGGCGATTGCCGGCCAGCAATTGCGCGAGGGCACCCTCCGCGGTCAATCGCGTCGGAGCGCCGTTGTGTGGCGCAGTTGGAATCGCGATTCCGGATCGAGCCGAAATTCCAACGACCGCGCCGGCGAGCGCCGTCTGAAGAAATTGCCGCCGGTTCGCGCCGCGGGCGCCTGATTCGCTTGCCACTGGTGCATCCTCCGTTCAAGGCTCGACACTTGGAACCGAACGGACAATCAGCGGCGGCGCGACGATTTGGCGATGCGACCTTGGGCCGCCTCCATTGGTCCAATAGGCGACCGTCGGATCGGTTCGTAGCCGCAAGTCGAGACGAAGACCAAGCGCAATGAGCGCGCCGTCACAGGGGAGTCCCGACGCTCGCGATGTGATCCATTCGTCTGAAAGCGATGTCCGCATTATGAAAGAGGACATCACGTCGAGATCTTGGGCCTAACGAGAACGCCAGGAAAGCGTGTTTACGTTCATGTATGTACGTCGCAGCAGAACGGCAACCAGCGCGCTCGCGCCGAGCAGGTGAAGGATGGCAATGAGCCAGGGGAGGTGCGCTGTGTTGGTGGATCTCGCGGCAACGATGAACAGGACACCGATGCCGGCATTGTAGGCGACGTAGCCGCCGGCATAGCGCGTTAGGCAGTCCGGCTTGCTCCGCGAGGCCCGCCACCACGTTATGCCCAGCGACAGCGCGGCGACGGCGAGCAGCGCGCCACGAGCAAGCCGTGCCAATCGAGCGGTGCGCCGAGCAGCAATGACAGAATGGTCGGGAACACGAGCGCCGCGGCGCCGAACGCCATCTCGCCAAGGGCGCTTAGAGCGAGAATCCCCTTCATCAATCGAGTGTAGCCATGCTCGGTCCGCAGGCCCAATTGGACTTCGGTCACGGACGGCGACGAGTGAGAGCACTCTCTGCGGGGCGATTCGGGGCACGGGCAGCCCTTCTCAGGAGTTATTGACTCACTCGACCTGATTCTGGTGCTAACGATTATCAACTATCTCGGGAAGCGGAGCGCAGAACCCAAGAACGCGCTGTGACGTGGCCGGTGGTTATTCCCGCGAAGCCAGCAGTTTGAAGGCTCTCGGAGTCCGAACTGGAATGCTTCGATCCGCGCCTCCAGCGACCTCCTCCGCGTCCCGCGTTTACGGCTCGAGCCCGCGCGACAGGTGAGTACCGAAGAGTGAATCACTCAGCACCAATATTCGATACTTGCCGAGGGCGCCTTTGTGCCGGTGCCGGACGCCGCTCGTGTCGAGGAACACGAAACCGTCTTCTGCGAACGACAGCCTCGAGAGCTTGCCTCGGCGCCGCGTCATGAGTGTCGTATCGCCGTTGAGATACATCGTGATCCCTGCGCTGTGCAGAGGCCCGCAGGCAGGAAGTGCCGCCAGTAAGAAACCGTTATCACCGCTGTCGGCGTCCGCCTCTTCCTCCTGAACGCTGTCGCGGGCGGCGCTGTCACGCGGCAACACAGCAGGCGCAGTATCTCTACTCGCAACCGTGATTCCCGAAGACGCGATAATTGTCGGTGCACTGACCTCGAGCGTGTCCGCGTGCGCGGTGCAGCTGTCCCAGCGGCCGTCGTCTCCCTCAGGAAGTGTATCACGTGCGGTATCACCAGCCTGGGCGATGGGCGAGCCACCCTTCGCGCTGTCGCGGGCCGCTGGGGCACGGCCATCGTTTCGCTGCGCACAACCGACGCAGAGTGCAAGCGCGATCCACATGAGTCGAGCGCAGATCATACGTTCAAGACTACTAACCTTCCGGTGTGTCACGGCGAACCGCAACCGTGGGCCGCGGTGTCTCGGCCGAGCGCATACGAAGAACCGACAGGCACTCGTCTGGTGACGTCTGCGGCCCCACTCGGCGCGACAATTGCGCCGTGCGCACTTGCTTCCCACCCGCCGAGCGAAGTAGCCTATGGCCATGTCTGCAGCACGCGCCGAGTGGACGGTCGACATGCTCGATGCTCTCCCGGACGACGGCCAGCGGTACGAGCTCGTCGACGGGATCGTGCACGTGACGCCCGTGCCGGGGCTGCCCCATCAGCTCATTGCCGGCCACCTCTATCATCTCCTGAAGCTGTACCTTCGCGGATCCACGGTGGGTCGCGCGCTGATCTCGCCTTCGGACGTGCGCCGCGGCGACCGCACGCGAAATCGTGTGCAGCCTGACGCGTTCGTGGTGCGGCTCGTGGACGGAGCGCTGCCACGGTATCCGTTCGCGATGCCCGATCTCCTGCTCGCGGTCGAGGTGTCTTCGCCTAACGATCCGCTGTACGACTATCACACGAAGCGCACGCTCTACATGGCGAATGGCGTTCCGGAGTACTGGGTCATCAACCCCGACGCGAGGAATCTCTCTCGCTGGCGACACGCAGCCGATCCGGGCGAAGTGCTGAGCGCAGAACTGGAATGGCTGCCTGCGGGGATGCCGGAGCCGTTGGTTCTCGATCTCCCACGCTTCTTCGACGAAGCGACTGCCTGATCGAGCCCGGCCCCAAGTAGCTAGTAATTCAGCGGCGGCTGCCCCTTCGTCTTGAGCTGTTCGTTCACACTCGCTGTCTGCGCTCGAAGCATGGCATTGAACCGCGCCACCGCCTCGTGCGCCTCCGTGACCATCGT
>JAJKIR010000240.1 GCA_021154325.1 Gemmatimonas sp. | reverse complement strand
TCTTTCTGCTGGGGGTGCTGCGGTCCATGTGGAAGGGGCGACGGTGATTGGTGGTTGGTGGCTGGTGGTTGGTCACCAATCACCAACCACCAATCACCAGCAACCAGCCTCACCAGATCGACGCCCGCTTCGCCCACGCTGTATCCGTATAGCGTTCTTTGAACTGCCGACCGAGCGACTTGAGCTCACTCGGATCGTGGCTCGCGCTGTACTTCGCGACGCCCGTCCAGTAGAGCGCCTCGGGACCCGCGGCGGTGTCGGGATATTGCGCGACGACCTGCTCGAACTCGTGCTGAGCGGCCGCCCAGTCCTTGCGATTCACCGCGAGAAAGCCGAGCCCCAGGAGGATCTGGCCGAGCAGCTCGTCGCGCGGGAGAAACCCTTCGATGCGTCGTCCTTCGGAGCCGTCCGGACCGAGGACGAGCACCGTCGGCGTCCAGCGAATGTTGAACCGCTTCCACATCGTCGGCTGCTCCTTGACGTGGATGCGAACGGGCACGAATCGCTGCGTTATGAGCTCACTCACACGCGGATCCGGATACACCTCGGCTTCCAGCCGAGCACAGCCCCCTCAGGCAGGCGCGGCCGTGAAGTCGAGCAGCAGCGGCTTGTTGTCACGCGACGCCTGCGCGAGCGCGGCGTCGACGTCGCGCTGCCATTTGGTGGTCTCGGTTGTGGTTGCCATGCCGTTCTCCGATCGAGTTGCTGTCGAAGCACGCAGAGAGCGTTCCAGCGTGTGAGCAGCATCCGGTGAGACGAATCTTGCGCAGCACACGCTTCGACAAGCTCGTTTACCCGACGACACCGTACTGACCAGCATGCGCCAGAAACATCTGCGGTTCGGCAAGGGATTTCGCGTCGCGTTCGGCAATTCACGCGCACAGGCAGCCGAGATGGTGATTCCTCCCGGTGACTGCGAGGGCGGCCCGGACAACCGGCACCGCGGCGCCGACCAGTGGCTATTCGTCGTCGCGGGCCGCGGCGTCGCGATCGTGAATGGCAAGCGCGCTGGCTTACGCGAAGGGTCGATCCTCCTCATCGAGAAGGGCGACACCCACGAGATTCGCAACACGGGACGTTCCGCGTTGAAGACTGTGAATCTCTACGTGCCGCCGGCGTATCGGAGCGACGGCGAGGAGTTGCCGCGCGGGCGCAAATAAGTGCCGCAGGCTGACACGCCTGCGCCCGCACAAAAGGACACACCACACCGTGGCACCGCGGCGCGGCAAAATCCGAAGCGTTGGCGTCGCGCGCAGTTAGGCGATTGCGACGGCGAGGCGGGACACGGCACCGGTCTCGCACTGGCGGGGCGCGAAGAAACCCTACTGGAGAGTACACGCATGCAACGCCTTCTTGCCGCAGCGCTGCTCGTCTTTGCCGTTTCCGGCTGTGTCATCGTCGGCGACCCCGCCTGCAACGGTGGCGGCGCGTCGGTGATCGTCGCGCCGGGAGTGGTCGTCGTCTCGGTCGGTGAATCGTTCACGCCTAACGGGAGCGACAGCTGGTGCGACGGGGGCCATGAAACCCATGGCTCGCCCAGCTGGAGTCTGAGCAAGGCGACAGACGCGGACGTGATCGCCCTCGATGCCTCCACCGGCCGCATCACCGGTCGTCGCACCGGCATCGCAACAGTCGTCGCCCGCTCCGAGCACACCGGCGCTACGTCGACGATCGTCGTCACCGTTCGGTGACTAGTTCCGCGCCCGCATCGCGGAGGAGCTCGGCCAGAAGCGACCGGTGGCAATGGCTGGCGTCCTCACAGTAGCAGCCGATGGAGAAATTCGAGGTCTTCGAGAGCGCGGCGAGGAGGGCGATGAGGCGCTGCTGCTCTGGCGCGCGCATCTCGCGACGATATGCGCGCGCGTACTTCTCCCAGCGTGGCGTCGTCCACGGCTCGGAGAGCGCCCATTTCACGATCGGCGCCGTCGGCGCGAGGTCGGGGAGCCAGAGATCGAACCAGTCGCGGGATGCGAACTCCTCCTTCTTCACCCCACGCGGCGGCCGGCGCACCGTACCGAGGCGAAGCCCTTCCGCGGGCGCGCGCGGCGTGCCGAGTCGGACGACACGGATCGCCATTAGCGTTTACTCATCGCGACGATCGCGTCCCATTCCGCGGACCGCACGGGCGTGACCGACAGCCGGCCGATGCGGACGAGCGCCATCTCGGCCAGCGCCTTGTTGGCCTTGATCTCGGTGAGCGTCACCGGCTTCGCCAGCGGTGCCACCGCCTCGAGGTCGACCGCGTACCAGCTCGGGTCCTTCGGATCGGACTTCGCGTCGAAGGCGGGATGCTTCTTGTCGAGCGCCGTCGGATCGGGATACGCCTCGCGCGCAACCTGCGCGATGCCGACGATCGCCTGCGGGTTCGTGCTCGAGTGATAGAAGAAGACCTGATCGCCGCGCTTCATGCCGTCGCGCAGGAAATTGCGCGCCGCGAAATTGCGCACGCCGTCCCATTGCGTCGTCTGCTTCGGCGCGGCGCGGAGATCGTCGAAGGAGAAGACGTTCGGCTCCGACTTCACCAGCCAGTACCGTTTCTCGTTAGGCCGCCGCGGCGTGAAGACCCACGCCCACGGCCCGTCGTCGTGCGCGGCGGGACTCATGCGTCCGCGACCTGCGCGGCGAGCTTCTTGGGCGCGGTGAGACGGTACGAATCACGCAGCAGCATGTCGAGCTCCTTCCAGTCGATGTCGCCATCGAGGTGAACGCCGATCCATCCGCTCGGCCCGACATACGGCGGGACGAAGAATCGCTCCGGGTTCGCGCGGACCATGATGTCCTGATTGCCAGGCGGTGCCTTCATCCAGATCGCGGGTCGTCCCGCGCCGTGATGGTTTCCCGATGAGGCGTACATGGCGAAGAGCTTGTTCTTGACGCGAAAAGTCGGCTCTCCCCAGGCTTCGACTTCGTGCGCCTCGGGGAGCGTGAGACAGAGTTTGCGAATTTTGGGTAGTGGCGAGCGGCCCATGTGAGAAAAATGTTCTCCGTGTGCGCGCGGGAAAAGGGCGTTACGACAATCTTCGCAGCGCCTCGACTCGCTTCACCCGGCTCTTCGGGCTGTCGAGCGAGAACGATCGCGCGTCGCCCAGCTGGTCGCGAACGAATGCCTCCATCTCGTCGACGGCCGCCACGAGCTGCTTCGTCTTCTTCACGCCGAACGTGCCCCAGGCAATGCTCGATGAATCGGCGTCGTACTCCCAGAGGCCGATCACCCGGCCGCGGTCGAGTATGGCATGTGACGGGAGATCGCTCATCCCACCGAGTGGCTTCGCCGCCGCGTCGGCGATTACTGGCTGATCCTGATCCTTCGCGTCGACGAGCGACGGCAGATTCCGGCGCGCGGCGGCGATCGAGTCGAGGCTGCTCACGAGCGCGTAGCACGGGTCCCGCGGCGCGTCGAATCGTTCCCAGGTGTCGACGTCCGTTGGCAGGAGCAGTCGATCGGCGGCATCCTTCACTGGCGCGAGCTGCAACGGCGCCGTGGCTTCCTTCGCGGCCTTCACGCCTAACGATGAGAACCACTGGAACTCGGCGAGTGTCGCTGGGCCGACCCAGCTGAAGTAGAGCCGGGCGAGGTCGGTGTACGCCTCGCCTAACGACTTGCCATACGCGGCGAGCGGACTGGGCGTCCAGCGCGCGTAGCGGTACCGCTGCTGGTCGAGCCGTCCATTCACGGGCACGCGGCGAATCTCGCCCTTCGCCTGCAGCCGCCCGAGCGCGAGCGGCAGCGTCGTCGTCACTCCCTTCTTCTTGCCTTCCTCGCCGAGGTTGCGCGACGCTTTGCCGGTTGCGTCGCGAATGGCGTCCGGCTCCATGGCGTCAGGTCCATCCAGCGCGTCGAGCACCGCGCGCTCGAGCTTCACGATCTCCTTCTCTGTGACGCCGAGCTTCATCGCGACCTTCATTGGCGCAACCGCCGCGTCCTCGCCGACCTTGAGCCCCAATGCGTAGTCGCGCGCGGGGAGGACGTACGTGCAGCCGCGCGCTGAAGGCAGCTCGTGGATCTGGATTTTCGCCGCCGCGGCGTCCGCGGCCAGTCGCGTCGTGCGCGCGCGAGCGAAGAGGGTCAGGTATGGCCCCACACCTCCGACCGACCGCGCCCACCCCGCGCGTTCGAGAACCTGCGCGGGCGTGGCGTCCCGAAGCGAGCCGTCGAGTCCCTGCCGATGGAACCACCACGCGCGCAGCTTCGGTGTCGACATTTAGTCCTCAGTTGGAGCATCGTACTCAGACTGAGACCTAAGATCTCAGGGCTGAGATCAATCCTTTTCGATGTAGCGGGCGGGCATCTCACCCACGACAGCGAGTCCAGAATCGAGACGACAGCTCCGAGTCCTAAGACGTGAGAGTCTGCATCTCGATCTCACGTCTGCCGTCTCGAGGCCGAGGTCTCGATTCTGGACTCGCCGTACCGGGTGAGATGCTGGCTCGGCACACGGAAAAAGCTGGATCTCAGCTCTGAACACTGAGATCTCAGTCTCAGTCGCAGCATCTGATTACGCGTACCGCTTCTGCGCTCGTTCGCGCGCCTTTCGCGCCTCCTCTTCCCGGTTCCGCGGCGGCGCGTTGATCTGGAGTGCCCGGATCAACTTCTCGGCCGCTGCTGTGACCTCGTCGACCGCGACGTTGAATGCTTCCTCATTCGCGCGCGACGGGCGTGTCGTTCCACTCAGCTTCCGCACGAACTGCAGCGCCGACGCGCGGATCTCGTCGTCCGTCGCGGGTGGAGCGAAGTTCGCCAGCGTCTTGATGTTTCTGCACATCGGTCAAAGTCTCCAGATAAATCAGAATGCCTAACGTTTGAGCGGCGTCGCCGGCGTCGCGTGCTTGGCGAAGAGCAGGCCGTCGTAGTACGCGGGAAATTGCAGCGGCGTCTCGAAGGTGCCAAGAGGGCTCTCCGAGTAAATGCCGCTCACGAGGCGCGCCGGATGCGGGCCCTGGAGCCAGCTGGCCGCGGTATCGCTCGCGACCCCCCGGAAATCCAGGAAGAGCGTCTCGCCGCTCGAGCGATTCAGAACATACTCATAAGAGTCCGGACGCGGCGGGCGTAAATTCATGTTCGTCTCACCGCCGGGCTCGCGCTGGCCGACGTTGATCGGCTGGGCCCGGACCGTGCCCGCCCCGGCGGTGAAGGCCAGGTTCCGATAGCGGTCGCCGAGCGTGCTCGCGAGTGGTACCGCCGACTGGACGACGTTGCCCTCGCCCGTTAGGCGGCCCGATTCGACGTCGCGTCCCCAGACGAGCAGGTTGCTCTCGGGCCCGAGCTGGCCAGCCAGCCAGAGCACATGGTCGGCCACCGTCTGGTGGCGCGGCAGGTGCTTGAGCCCAACGTCGGCATCGTGGTGCGCGACGCGCGCCATCAGCTCGGCGAAGGCCACTGTCCCCTGCGCGCCCGGCCGCGACGTCCCGAGCCGGCCACGAAGTGCGACCAGCGTGTCGACGATTGCCGCCGTCGCGCCGCGGCATCGGTTCCAGAAGGTGCTGTCCGCGGCCGGTCCATCGCGTCCCCATGCCGCGCTCTCGCCCGTGGTGACGCAGCCGATCTCACGATGGAGGAAGGCATTCACGCCGCTGCCGACGATGCTGTCGGGAAGCGACGCGACGACCTGCACCGCGTGCGCCGCAGTCGGCAGCTCGAAGCCATAGAATCCGATCTGCTCCGCGGCGCCATGGGAGCGGTTATAGGCGTGAATCCACTCGACGAGGTTCAGCACCTCCTGCGTGTTCCAGTGCGGCCCGAGCGCGCGAAGCGTCTGTCGTGGGCTGCCGATACCCGTGCGAACGTAGCGGTCCAGCTCCATCGTCTCAGCCATGGGCGCCTGGATGGCGATGCCGCGAAATCCACGTGTGCTCAACGCCGCGAGGATCTCCTGCATGATGCCCGCGAACTGATGCGTTCCTTCCGTGAGCTCGCTGACGCCGAGCACACGCGCGTTGCCGACGAAGGTGAGAAAGGGCGTGCGGTCGGCGGCCGGCCGGAGGGTGTCGAGGATCGTGATGGGAATCGCGTGCGACTCCACCCAGCGCAGCGCCGCGGACTGGGCCTCGTTGAGCGGCGGTGGTGGAAGTACGACGGCGGGCGGCTTGCTCGAGTGGCAGGCGCCGGCACCGACGAGGGTGGCAGTGAGGAAGAGCGCGACGCAGCTGCGACGTATGGACATCGGATCGTAGTGAGAGAGTAGGCTGGTGAGCGGGCCGCTATAAAACGTACAAAGCCCGGGCCAGTGGCGTTGGTCCCGGAGCAGCGCCGCGGGTCGCTTCCCGGCCGACGCCTCTGCTCTTAACCTTTCAAGGGACCAGCACTTCCATCATTCTATTCCCTGGCGCTCATCCTGTCGTGACCCACGCTGCTCCACCGAAGCGGGACTTCATCCGCGAGCTCGTCGCCGAAGACGTCGCCACCGGCCGCTTTCACCGCGCTCCGGCGACACGCTTCCCGCCCGAGCCTAACGGCTATCTGCACATCGGACACGCGAAGTCGATCTTGCTCAACTTCGGCATCGCGCGCGAGTTCGATGGCCGGTGCAACCTGCGCTTCGACGACACGAATCCGGCGACGGAGGACATGCGCTACGTCGAGTCGATCCAGGAGGACGTGCGCTGGCTCGGCTTCGAGTGGGACGGGCTGTTCTTCGCGAGCGACTATTTCGAGAAGTTGTACGAGATCGCCGAGCTGCTCGTGAAGAAGGGGAAGGCCTACGTCGACTCGCAGAGCGAGGAGGAGATCCGGACGAATCGCGGCACGGTCACGACGCCGGGGGTGGACAGTCCCTACCGGAATCGGAGCGTCGACGAGAATCTCGATCTGCTCCGGCGGATGCGGGCCGGTGAGTTCCCGGACGGGGCGCACGTGCTCCGCGCGAAGATCGACATGGCGCATCCGAACATGATCATGCGCGACACGCTGCTGATGCGCATCCGCCATTTCGATCACTACCGGCGCGGCGACACGTGGCCCATCTACCCGCTCTACGACTTCGCGCACGGGCTCTCGGACGCGTTCGAGGGCATCACGCGGTCGTTGTGCACGCTGGAGTTCAAGGACAACCGGGAGATCTACGAGTGGCTCGTCAATGAGGCGGGCTTCGAGAACCCGCCGACGCAGATCGAGTTCGCGCGTCTCGAGCTCGACTACACGGTGTTGAGCAAACGCAAATTGCTGCGGCTGGTGAATGAAGGCTTCGTCAGCGGCTGGGACGATCCGCGCATGCCGACGATCGCCGGCCTGCGGCGTCGCGGCGTGACGCCCGAGGGACTGCGCAACTTCGCCGAGGCGATCGGCGTGGCACGGAAGCCGGCGCGCACGGAGCTCGCCACCTTCGAGCATTACGTGCGCGACGACCTCAACATGCGCGTGCCGCGCGTGATGTGCGTCGTCAATCCGCTGAAGGTCGTGCTCACCAACTATCCCGAGGGTGAGGGCGAGCAGCTCGAGGCGTCGTACTATCCGCACGACGTGCCGCTCACGGGGTCGCGCCCGGTGCCGTTCTCGCGCGAGCTCTACATCGAGCGCGAGGACTTCATGGAGAATCCGCCGAAGAAGTTCTTCCGCCTCGCGCCCGGGCGGGAAGTGCGTCTCCGATATGGCTACTTCATCACCTGCACGGACGTAGTGAAGGATTCGGCCGGCGAGATCGAAGAATTGCGCTGCACGTACGATCCCGCGACCCGCGGCGGGGACGCGCCCGATGGCCGCAAGGTTCAGGGGACGATCCACTGGGTATCGGCGCGCCACGCGCTCGACGCGGAGCTTCGGTTGTACGACAAACTCTTCACGGTGCCGAACCCGGACGATCTCCCGGAGGGCCAGGAGTTCACTGACGTCCTGAATCCCAATTCGCTCGTCGTGGTGCCTAACGCGAAGATCGAGCCGAGTGTGGGGGCGGATCCGGTGGGATCACGGTACCAGTTCGAGCGGACGGGCTACTTCATGACCGATCCGGTGGATTCGCGGGAGGGGCGGCCGGTGTTCAATCGGACAGTGACGTTGCGGGATACGTGGGCGAAACTCAAAGGTCAGCCAGGCTGAGAGCTTCGCTTGCGCTCGAATGGGAACGGGCCTATATGAGGTCGTTACGGCGACCACACCACGGAGCGACAATGTCGATAAAGCTACGAGCCGCAATCGGCTTACTCATCATCGCCTTACCCCTCGGCGCCCAGCAGCAGCAGGGCAACGCCAATAAGCAAGTTTATAACCGCCCCGACGCGCGGCCGGGTGTGCTGTCGCCTGCGGTACGGGTCGGCGACATGCTCTTTCTCTCCGGCGTCATGGGTACGATCCAGGGCGGCGGGATGGCCGAGGGCGGCATCGAGGGTCAGACTCGTCAGGCACTCGAGAACGTGAAGTCCGAGCTCGCGCTCGCCGGGGCGACGATGTCCGACGTCGCCAAGTGTACCGTCTTTCTGACTGACGCGGCGAACTTTCAGGGGATGAACAAGGTCTATCGCGAGTTCTTCCCAACGGATCCGCCGGCGCGATCGACAGTCGCCGTCGCGGCGCTCGTCGCGCCGGGCGCCCTGCTCGAGATCGAATGCATCGCCAGCGCCCACAAGTGAGTGATACCAGCATGACTGCCACTGCAACCGCGGCCGAGCCGCTCACTCTCACGCTGCGCGATTTTGAGGAAGTGCGCGCGCGGATCGCTCCGCACATCAAGCGCACCCCGCTCCTCACGTCCCGCCAGCTCAACGAGCTCACGGGCTACGACATCCGGCTGAAGGCCGAGATGTTCCAGCGCGTTGGAGCGTACAAGATCCGCGGGCCGCTCAACAAATTCGCGCTGATGTCGGAGGAGGACAAACGGCGGGGCGTCGTCTGCTCGTCGGCGGGGAATCACGCGCAGGGCGTCGCGCTCGCGGCGCAGATTCACGGCATGCGCGCCGTCGTCTGCATGGCGAAGAACGCGACGCCGGCGAAGATCGCGGCGACGAAGGGATATGGTGCCGAGGTCGTGCTGCACGGCACGATCTGGGACGAGGCCAACGAGAAGGCGAAGGAGCTCGTGCGGACGGAGGGGCTCATCTACGTCCATCCATTCGACGACGCGCAGCTGATCGCGGGGCAGGGGACGCTCGGTTTAGAGATCGTTCAAGACTGGCCCGAGGTCGACGCGGTGATTGTCCCGATCGGCGGCGGCGGGCTGATCTCGGGCGTGTCGATGGCGGTGAAGAGCCACAACCCGAACGCGAAGGTGATCGGCGTCGAGTCGTCCGACGGTCCGGCGATGCAGCGGAGCGTCGCGGCGGGCCATCTCGAAACGATCGATTGCAAGACGATCATCGACGGCCTCCGCGTCCGCCGCTGCGGCGAGCTGAATTTCTCGGTCGTGCAGCGGTTCGTCGACGACATCGTCGCGCTGCCCGACCGCGAGATCTTCGACGCGATGATCTGGATCATGGAGCGGTGCAAGCTCGTGGTCGAAGGCGCCGCTGCCGCGCCGGTGGCGGCGCTGCTGCATGGCCTCGTTAGGCTGCCGAAGGGGTCGAAGGTGGCGGTGGTGCTGTCGGGTGGGAACGTGAACCTCGACCAGTTGCGAGGGCTGAGCTGGAATTAGCGTCGCCCCAGCGATCTCGCGGTGGGTTGGGCGTCGGGAGCCTCGCGGATCGAGTGTAACCAGAGCTCCGGGGACAACGAAGGGGTTGTCGGTCTGACGCTCGGCTCGTCAGCGCGTCCCTCGCAGGTTAGGCTGTGAGCGCCCGGAGTTAGACTGCGAGGGGTGACGCATCCGTCTGCGTGCAACTCGAGCGGTGCATTGGAGTTGCTCCCGGCGTCGGCAGATTAGACTTCGAAACGCGCGGTTTTATTGTCATTCGTGTTTGTGAATACCGCTATCTAATTAGCGTGAGACAGCAACAGACATCGAGGACGATCGTGCTCGCTTGGAATCAGCGGAAGGTTCGCCAGCTCACGCCGGGCGAGATCTGGCTGTTCATCGTCGGCCGCGGCCTCGCCGCCTTCGGCCTCGGTGCCCTCGCCACGCGCTACGTCCCGACGCTCGCCGGCACGCCCGGCGTCGTCGTCGTCGCCCTCGGCGTGGCCGCCCTCCTCGTGGCTGGCAAGGGATTCGCGCGCCGCGCGCCGGACGAGCAGCCATCGCGACCTGCTGTCTAACGTTGCGCTGCAGCTGACAAGGCGACCGGCATCAGGTTGAATCCGTGGACAATCGCTGCGATGGCCCACATCATATCGCGCGCTCGGCTCGAAACCTTGCAGCTGAGCTGGGGCGTTAGGTAGCCATACCCTATCAATGACCGTCGAGATCCGGAACGCCGCGCTCCTCGCGGACCTGTTTGGCCACTGGCCCGACTTTCACGACGCCGAGGTGCACTCAATGCGCCTCGACGCGCCTCGCGGCGGCGCCGGCAGTCTCGAAGCCGACATCGAAGTCGCCGAGATGAGCCGCGAGTTGGACGAGCGCGGCTATTACCGCGACCGACAGCGATGCCGAACCACTCTCCGCTTCGACCGGGTGTTGGACGTACGGATCAATGGCTTCAGCTACCAGAACGTCCTCGATGCGTTGGAGATCGAGGAGCTGTCAGGCACCGAGCGCCAGCAAGCGGGAGACGAGCGGCGTACCCGTCGCTATCGCGTGCGCTTCGTGCCCATTCCGGCTTTCTGCGCGGTCGAGCTCCTCTGCGACGTCATCGCCGTGGTTGACGCAGCGCCCGTCGCGCGGGC
>JAJKIR010000239.1 GCA_021154325.1 Gemmatimonas sp. | reverse complement strand
GCGTTGTCGCGCACGGCGCGGATCACCGCGTGGTCCAACCCTTCGCGTTCGACGAGCTCGGTGATGAGCACGCGCTTGTAGATCAGATCCACGGGCCCGCCGCCGGCCATGAGGCGCCCGTTGACGAATTCCATCTCACGCGGGTCGGCGATGACGCACTCGATCCCTTGCCGCTCGAAATAATCCTGGAAGAGCACGAACTCGTTGCGGGTCGGGACTTCGGCCCAGTCGACGATCGCGATCCGCGGCAGCGCGCTCGTGCCCGACCACTGTTGATAGGCGTCGAGCAGCGCATGAAGCACGTTGTGCCGCGCAGGCAGCGGCCGCAGATCCCAATGCTTCAGGAATTCACGGACAATCGGCAGCCCGTAGAAGGCCTCGGTGAGGACGTCGTTGTAGGCGCCGCCGGCGGGGGTTTCCGCGTTGTACTCGGTGAAACGCAGGCCGCCGCTCTCTCCGACGAAGAACGCATCGAGCCGGGAGACGGGACTCGGATCGCGAAACCCGGGATCGTGCCGGACGAGCGTGCACTCCCACTCGGCGAGCTTGAACTGGGCGAGCAGCCGCTCGTCCGCCACGGCGGCGCCGTAGGCCGTGTGAAAGGCGCGCAGGATGAGGCCCGCGCGCCGTTGCAAAAATCGGTACTGCGCGGCCGAGAGGAATCGTGGCCGGAGCACCGTGCAGAGCGCGCGATCGCCGAAGAAGAGTCCGCGACGGCGGAGCTGGTCGTCGAGGCGGTGCTGGGACTCGCCGGCCAGCTCGTCGTCCAGGAGGTCGTGGTATTCGTCTATCGCTTCGCGGAGCATGCGTGCCTAACGATTAGAGCCGGGCGTCGGCGACACGCACGGGCGGCTCCGTGACCTCGGTATCGACCGATATACCTCGCGGCGCTTCGACGTCCGACCACGCGTCCGCGCCGTCTCGTCGGCCGAGGAGGAACTCGCCGCGACGGATATCGACCGGGCGCCGCGGCTCACGGGCAAAGCGGATCGCCATGTCGGCCATGTGCTGCACCGCCCACTCGAAGTAGTGCGGCGTGAGCGAGTAGAGGTCCATGTCCGGCGCCGGGTTCATGAAATCGATCGCGTACGGCACACCGTCCTTGATCGCCCACTCGAGCGAGCACATGTCGTAGCCGAGTCCGCGCATCAGCGTCAGCGAATCGTCGACGACGCGGCGGCCGAGCTCTGGCGAGAGGTGGGCGTGCTCGACGAGATAGCGGCGGCCGCGCGGGTCGTACTTCATCGGCAGCACGTCGCGCCTGCCTAACGCGAGGCAGCGCACGAAATGATCCCACTCGATGAATTCCTGCACGACCATCGTCAGCTGCCCGGACGCGTTGTAGTGCTCGAGCAGATCCTCGATCGTGCGGCAGACGTAGACGTCGCGCCAGCCGCCGCCGTGGGCATCCTTGAGAATGCACGGCAGCCCGACGTAATCGACGATCGCCTCCCAGTCGAGCGGATAGCGAAGGTTTCGCAAGCTCTCATCATGCTTGATGCCCGCGATGTACTCCTTGTTCGGGAGCGCGACGGTGCGCGGACTCGCCACACCGAGGCGCGTCGCCAGCGACGCGTCGAACAGCTTGTCGTCCGACGACCACATGAACGGGTTGTTGACGACGACCGCCCCTTGGAGCACCGCGTGCTTCAGGTATGTGCGATAGTACGGCACCTCGTGCGAGATGCGGTCGATGATCACGGCATAGTCCACGAGCTCGTTCATCGACGTGCCGCCGAGCTTGACGTATTCGGCGACGACGCCTTCACCTCGGCGGTTCACCTCCTCGATGAACGCCGGCGGGAACGACCACTCGCGGCCGACGACGAGTCCGATGCGTAGCGACATGGAGAGACTTGGTTAGCGGTTGAGGCTAGGTGCTAGGTGCTAGGTGTTAGGTGTTAGGTGCTAGGGAGCGGACAGCTGTCAGTTCTAGCACCTAGCACCTAGCACCTCTTCAGTCATGTCCACCCACGTACTTCACGATCATGTCACGCCAGTATGGCCAATCATGCACCCAACCGTCCCAGATCCGTAAGGCATGCCAGATGTTCCTGGACCAGAGAATGTTGGAGAAATACTCATTGTTGCCGCGCATCGGATCGTCGCGACCGATAGCGAGGACGATGTCGACCCGGCGCAGCGCGTCGAGGCGCTGGCCGTCGGGCTCGTTCTGCACGAAGTCCGCCGGGTTGTGGAAGTACACCGTCTCATCCGAGTAGCCGTCGGTCATCTCGCGGATATCGTACATCCCGCTGAGTCCAACGACGCGTCCAACCCGTTCGGGATAGCGCAGGCCGAAGTTCATCGCGTGATACGCGCCGAAGCTCGCGCCCGTCGTGATCAGAAACGGATTCGTGTTGTAGTACTGCGACAGCGGCAGCACTTCGTCGCGAACGTAGGCGTCGTATTGCGCGTGGCGCCATGCTCGCGCGGCCGGGTGTCGCTGCTTCGCGTACCAACTCTCACCATCCACGCTGTCGACGCAATAGAGCTGCAGCCATCCCTGCTCCAGATGGTGTGCCAGGGCGTCGATCATGCCGCGATCCTCCCACTCGTAGAACCGTCCCATCGACGTCGGAAAGACGATCATCCGCGCTCCACCATGGCCGAAGACGAGCAATTCCATGTCGCGCCCGAGCGCGGGGCTGAACCAGCGGCGGTGTTCGCGAAACATTCGGGGTTCTCGAGTAGTGCCGACGCCTGATCGGCTGAACGTTGGTGCCAGCCTCGATCGACTAGCCGCTCTGCGGCCGCGTGGGATAGAGGAACCCGAGGACGTCGCCGATACGCGATGCCCACGACTGCTCGTTATGCTCGCCCCCTTCCGCCTCGACGTATCGCAGGTCGTGGTCGGGAACCCATCCCTTGGCAACCAGTGCGTCGCGGAGCGCACGAGCGTCCCCCACCACGTCCGGGCCCTCGGCGGTCCCTGCGTCGAGCCAGATTCGAAGCGGCAGCTTCGCGGGAATACCCTGCACCTCTCGGAGGATGACCTTGTTGTCCCACCAGATCGATGGCGAGAGCGCGGCCAGACGGTTGAAGACCGTCGGGTACTTCAATCCCAGATGCATCGTCAGCAACCCGCCGAGCGACGATCCACCCAGCCCCGTGCTGGCGGCGCTGGGCAGCGTCTTGTACTTCTGGTCGATGAGTGGCTTGAGCTCCTCCACCAGCATCCGGCCATAGAGGTCGGCACTCCCACCTCCACCCTTCTCCGGCACCTTGGTCGGAGCGTACTCGTCGATGCGGTGCTCGCCGGTGTTGTAAACCGCGACGACGATCAACGGCTCGATCTGGCCTTTCTCTATGAGGGCCTGTGCCGTCTCGTCGACGTGCCATTCCTCGCCGATCGAGGTCGCCTTGTCGAAGACATTCTGTCCGTCCTGGAGATACAGAACGGGGTACCGTCGAGCCGCCCGCGCCTTATAGCCCGGCGGCAGATACACGAGGATGGTTCGCTCATGCGGCAAAAAGCGGGAGCGAAAACGCTCGTGCGTCCGGAATTCGCCGGTGAGCGTGTGCTGCTTGGTGTCGGTGGTCATGGATGACGCCGTTGGTGCAAGGGCAAGACCAGCGAATCTAGTGGAAGTGGTCCGTAGCCGATGTTCGGTGATGGGCGCTGTCACCAAGTCCGATCGCGCAGCCATCGGCCATCATCACCCCACTAGTAGTCACTGGTCACCCAGCCGCCAACAAACGCCCTGTCCTCGTTAGGCTCGTGGCGGTGCTCGGTTGTCGATGCACTGTTCACCGTGCACCGTGCGCGGTGCACCGACCACCAGCTAGAACGCCCACCCCACCGACAGGCGCATCGTCGGGTAGTGAAGAGTCGCCGTCTCGGCAACGGACTTGTCGCTGATGAACAATGTCTTCGCGCCGAGACCCAGACCGATGTAGAACGCCTTCTCGGTGCCGAGAAGCCAGTTGTAGTCGAGCATCACGCCGATCGATGGTCCGGTCGCGCTGCCGCTGGTCGAATTGTCGTTGGCGCTTAGATGCGTCACCCCGACGCTGCCGCCGAACGAGAACCCCTGAAAAGGGCGTCCCTCTGGGTAGTAACGGAACTTCAAGTCGCCCGAGAGATAGTTGAAGTCAGCATCGATGACATCCGGGCTCCAGTAGGTCGCGCCGAAGCCGATCGTCGCGGAGCGCGACATCGCCAGCTCCGCTTCGCCCGAGTACACGGTGAGCATGGCGCTGATCGGCTGAATCGAGATCACCGCTGCTTTCCCGGTTCGTTCCTGCGCGCTCGCGAGCCGAGGGACAAGGCAGACGAGGGCGGCTACTGATATCGCATTGAAGCGCATGATACACCTACAACGTTTGGGGGGACACGGTAGGAGATTGACGGCCACACATGCTCGCCAGCCGAGCAAGCCGGGCGCCGCGTGATGTGCTGCTTGATAGTCGGCGCTATGATCGCGGCCAACCGTCGTTCGCGCTATGCGTTAGGCATCGGCGGCGACAATAGGCGGTATCGTCCGGCTCGGGAAGGTTGTCCTGCCTGCGGGACGGCGACACGACTGCGGGCACGGTCATGACCTCGGCGTGACGCTACTTCGGCGTCCAGTGAGCCTCTGCGCCGAACAGCCCGTCCACGACCCCAATTCGATAGGCCACGAGGAGGCCGAAGCCGAGGCTGATCAAGCCACTCGCGACGCGGAGCCCGCGCTGCAGTCGCAGGAATTGTCCAGCGCTGCCCAATACGAATGGGATGCTGATCGCGGCCGTGATAATCATCATCCCGGTGATCGTACCGATGCCGAAGATGACGAGATACGCAACGGACCAGAGCGGCGTCGAAATCGCCGCGAGCACCAGCAGTGTTACGGCGGCCGATCCGGCCAACCCGTGGACAACGCCGACGATGAGCGGCCGGGCCAGCCGGTAGCTCCCGATCCGACCCAGATGGCGATCTATTCGCGCGAGCGGCGTTTCGTCTTCCGCGTGAGGGTGCGACTCGGGCGCGTGACCGTGTGGGTGCGTGTGGACGTAGTCGCCGTGGAAGTGCGGGTGCGAGTGAACCTGGCCGACCCTCAAACGCGCCGTGCGGCGCATCCAGCGTACGGTTCCGGTGAGGCTCGCCACGCCGAGGATGATGAGCATCAACGCGACCGCGAGCTCCATCGCCAGGCCCACCCGCGCCGGAATCGCCCATTTGAACAGAATGATTCCGCTGCCAACGAGCAAAATCGTTAGGGTGTGGCCGACGCCCCATGCTGCGCCGATCAGCGCCGCCCGCTTCACACTGCGTTGTCCACTGACGATCGTCGTCACCGCGACCACGTGATCCGGATCGGTCGCATGCCGCATCCCCAGCATGAAGCCCAAGGCGAGAATCGCGAGCAGAGAGGTCATCCACGAATCTCGATTGATGTAGCGGGCAGAACAACTATCGGACCGCGATTCGTTCGCTCGACCTGGAAAGGATCGGCGTTCGTATTCGCACACCGAGTCCCACTCGCGAACAACCGGAACGCCGAAGTAATTCGTGCGGGTGAGATAAGGTGAAGGGGCGCGGAAGCTTGGCGGATACAGACTCCGGCATGGAGCTTCCCTTAGGCGGGCCGTTCACTTTAGATCGCCACCTACTTCCGTCGCGCTGTGCTCACCGATCTTCGCTACGCCATTCGCGTCCTCTTCCGGACGCCCACCGTTACCGTGCTGGCGATTCTTTCGCTCGCGCTCGGCATCGGCGCGAACGTCACGATCTACACGATCGCGAACGCCTTTCTTGATCAGCCCATCGGCGGCGCGAGGGACGCTGATCGCCTCGTGCGTGTGTATCGCGGGGATCATAGTCCGCTCATGTACCCGGAGCTCCAGCGGCTGAAGGCAGAGCGCGCGGTCTTTTCCGGGCTCGCCGGAGAGCGTCTCAACGCTGTCGCGGTCGACGTCGGCGGCACGATCCAGCGGGCGCAGGCGTCGCTCGTCACCGACGGCTATTTCGCAATGCTGAAGGTCCGTCCCGAGCTCGGAAGGCTCTTCGACGCTCGCGATTCGTCGGAGGCGGCGCCAGTGATCGTGATCTCGCACGCGTTCTGGCGCGATCGGCTCGGCGGCGACTCATCCGTAATCGGTCGAGCGCTTCACGTGAACGATCGACCGCTCACCATCATCGGCGTGGCGCCGCCGGAGTTCGCGAGCTCGATCTTTCTTTGGCGTGCGGACCTGTGGGTCCCGCCGAGCCTCGCGCCGATGTTCATTGGCGGTCCGTTCAACAAATGGGGCGGCAGCCTCTACGCGACGGCCCGGCTGGCCGAGGGCGTCTCGCTCGACCGCGCGCGGTCCACGGTTGCGACCGTAGCGGCACGGCTCATGGCCGACAGTGCACGAGCCGGGGAGCGGGTCTCGTTTCGTATCGAAGCCGCACGAGGCATTGTCGTCGAGCTCCGCGGCCCGACGGTGCTCGCGTCGAGCTTCCTCATGATCGTGGTCGCGATGGTCTTGCTCATTGCCTGTGCGAACGTGGCGAATCTGCTCCTCGCGCGCGCCACCGCCCGACGTCGCGAGCTGGGCGTTCGCGCCGCGCTCGGCGCCGGTCGCGCGCGCCTCATTCGGCAGCTGCTCATTGAGAGTCTCCTCATCGCCGCCGCTGGTGGGACTATCGGCCTGCTGGGCGCCTCGTGGCTGGCGGAGCTGCTCACGCGCCTCCTCGTCGCGCGCTCACCGGAGCCGATCTCCATCGACGTCGCCCCCGATGCCCACGTTCTGCTCTTCGCGCTCGCGATCAGCGTCGTCAGCGCGCTCGCCTTCGGGTTGCTGCCAGCGCTCCGGGCAACGAGCGTCGACGTCTCCCCGGTCCTCCGCGAGGAGGCGACACAGACAACCGGCCGGTCGCGCGCCCGCGGCATTCTCATCGGTGCCCAGGTCGCGCTCTGCACTGTTCTCCTCGCCTGCTCCACGCTCTTCCTCCACAGCCTCGCCAACGCTCGCGTCATCGATCCGGGTTTTAATCCCACCGGAATCATGGATGTCGCCGTCAACGTGTCGAGTCGAAATCTCCCGCACGACCAGGCCCGCGCGTTTTTCGACGAGCTCCAGGCTCGGGCTGCCGCGCTCCCCGGCGCGCGCGAGGCCGCCATCGCGGCGCTCATCCCGTTAGGCGGATCGAACATGCAGGTCGGGCTCTGGGTCGAAGGACGGCCGGCAACCGGACCGCGGGCGCCATTCGTGCCCTCGTTCAACATCGTCGGACCTCATTACTTCGAAACCCTGGGCATTCCAGTCATCGGCGGCCGGTCGATCGGCTCGGACGATCGGCCAACCGCGCCGGGCGTCGCCGTTGTCAATGAACAAATGGCGAAGCACCTCTGGCCTAACGAGTCGGCGATCGGCAGGCGCGTCAGCATCGAGGGGCCCACGGGCCCATGGCTCACCATCGTCGGCGTCGTGCGCAACACGCGCTACAACTCCCTCGGCGAACGAGCGCCCGACTTCATGTACCTCCCGTTCGCGCAGCACTATCGATCGGAGATGATTCTGCAGGTGCGTACCGCCGGCGCGACACCGGCACTCGCGACGACGCTGCGCGACCTCGTCCATACGCTCGACCCGCGGCTCCCGCCGTCGCCCGTCACCTCCCTCGGTGAGGATATGCGCATCGTGCTCCTTCCATCGGAGCTCGGCGCGGGACTGCTCGGCGCGTTCGGCCTCCTCGCGCTCCTACTCGCGAGCGTCGGGATCTATGGAGTTACCTCATACTCGGTCGCGCAGCGCACACGCGAGATGGGCATCCGTTCGGCGCTCGGCGCCACCGCCCGCGATCTCGTCCTGCTCATGGCACGCCAGTCGATGCGTGTCGTCCTCATCGGCGCGGGCATCGGGCTGCTTGTGGCGCTTGTGACGGCCCGACTGCTGACGTCACAGCTCTACGGCGTCACGGCGACCGATCCCCTCACCTTCCTCGTCATGCCGGCGCTCCTGCTTTCGATCGCGCTACTCGCGACCCTTGTTCCGGCCCGCCGAGCGACCCGCGTCGACCCCTCGGACGCGCTCCGCACCGAGTGAGGAACTGGTATCCGTCCCTTCGACTGGCATTCATCCTGCCTTTTTGAGCCAGAACGGCCTCGGGCGCGTCCGCGCGGGGCGTTCGCAGTTCTCGTCGAGGAGAATGGGCAGTGCAGATTCTGGTCACGGGTGGTACGGGCGTCGTCGGCGCGTCGACCGTTTCGGCTTTGCTCGAGCGGGGCCATCAGGTTCGCCTCCTGTCCCGGCACGCCGAGCACGATGCGCGCGCTTGGCCGAACAG
>JAJKIR010000238.1 GCA_021154325.1 Gemmatimonas sp. | reverse complement strand
TCGATCGGTACGCCGATGCGATTGCCTTCGGCCATTCCCTTTGCCGCTTCCTGATTCAGCCGCTGTTCCCCCGAGGCGTCATCGGAGTGCACGATGGCGCGAACGCCGGCGCGGTCGAGCAGCGCCATGTTCGCCCGAATCGCGTCCGCCGCCTCGAGCTTGAACGCACCCCAGTCTGCCCACACCGAAGCGGAGATGCCTTCGCGCGCGAGGATGTCGGCGATTTTATAAGCTTCCACACCATGGTGAAATGAGCGGACCTTGTAGCCGAACTCGTGCGCGATGTCGATCATCTGCGCCATCTCGTCGGCGCGATAGCAGTGGTTGTGGACGAGAATATTGCCGCGCAGCACCTCAGCAAGCGTCTCGAGTCCCAGATCGCGCTGCGGCGGATCGCCCTGATGCGTCTCGTTCCACTTGTCCCACTGCCGGCGGTAGCGCTCCGCCTGGATCCATGCCGCGCGATAGCCCGCGACGTTGCCCATTCGCGTCGCTGGTCCGCGATTGGCGTACACACGCTTCGGATTCTCGCCGCAAGCCATCTTGAGACCGTACTTGGCGCCGGGAAATTTCATTCCCTGCACGGTGCGCGCGGGAACGACCTTGAGAACGACGCTGCGCCCGCCAATGAGGTTCGCGGAGCCCGGCAGCACCTGCAGCGTTGTGACTCCGCCAGCGAGCGAACGGGGGAATTGCGGATCCTGCGGCCACACCGAATGCTCGACCCACACGTGGGCCGTCACCGGATTGGTCGCTTCGTTCACGTCATCGGTCTGCGCTCCCGGATCAGCGGGTGCGGCACCGGCGCCGATGTGGGAGTGCGTGTCGATGATTCCCGGTGTCACGTACTTGCCGGTGCCATCGATCACAACGGCGTCCGCCGGCGCAGTGACGTTCGCACCCACCTCCGTGATCTTTCCGCCGGAGAGCAGTACGGCGCCGTTCCGGATCGTCGGCCCCGCGGCCGTGAGGATGGTGACGTTGCGGATGACCGTGGGCCGCGACGCAAAAGGCCGATACGTGCTCGGAAATGGATTCGCGTTAGGCGCGGAGACCGCACCAGAGCCAGCACCGGGAGCGGCGGCCGGGCGCGCGGCGCTGTCGCGCCCCGTCGGCGACGCGGCACTGGCGGGTGGAGAGCTCTGTGCCGGTGTGGGCGAGCTTTGCGTCGTTCGGCTTGCCGACGAGCAGCCGGCGATGAGCGCGCACGACACGACGAACGTCAACGGGAGTCGCATGTGACCGAATTTCTTTGGGGTCGGGTCCATAGTGCCGTCATTCGGCGGTGAAGGTAGACGCATTCCGCGTCTCCGCCAGAGCCGAGCCGGTGCTACTTCGGGAAGAGACGCACATCGTCGCCGCAGAGACCATCAACACCGAGACTGACGAGGTGCTCGGCGGCCGTGGTTGCATTGACGGTCCATGCAATAACACGCCCGCCGTGCGCGTGCACCCGTTCGACCAGCGGCGCGTCGATGAGCGACCACTCCGGCCACACGTCGAGCGCTTTGTTGTCGCGCATCGCTGCCTGGACGTCGATGGGATACGCGTCGAAGAGAATCCCACGTCGAACTCCCGGCGCCAATCGGCTGGCGCGGGCGACCGCGTCATGATCGAAGCTGTGCACGGCGCAGCGCGTTCCGGACGCTGCGATGACGTCGAGCGTCGCGCGTTCCGAGTTGCTGCCCTTCAGCTCGACGTACACCGTCGCACGCTCGCCAACAGCGTCCAGGACCTGTCGAAGGCTCGGAATGGCGATGCCGGGCGCCAGCTCGACGCGAGCAACCTCTCCCCAAGTCATAGTTGCCAGTGCGCGAGAGCTGGAGCCTCGCAGCTCGGGATCGTGGTGGACAACCGCCACGCCGTCCGCCGTGACATGGACGTCGAGCTCGATGGCGTCGGCCCCCAGCTCTATCGCGCGCTGAAACGCGGGCAGCGTATTCTCAGGATACTCTCGCGGTGCCCCGCGATGGCCAATCCACTCTACGGGGTGTCTGGGGGAGCCAGGCGCAGCGGATCGAGGAGCCATTGGCTTCTATATTCACCGTCGCGCCCGTCAGACGGTAGCTGGACAGGGCAAAATGGCCTTAACGACGGTACGCTCGTGACGTCTACCAGCCGAACCGGATGACTGACGCGTCACGAGGCGGTGATGGCCAAACGGATCTCGATCTCATCGCGCGGTGGCAGCGAGGCGATGAGCGCGCTGCCTCGGAGCTCGTGGGCCGGCACGCGCAAGCGTTGGCGCGATTCGCAGCGAGCTTCGGGGGGCACGACGAGGTCGACGATCTGGTGCAGGAGACGTTCATCCGCGCCTTTCAGTCGCTCGATGGATTCCGGGCCGAAAGCTCGTTTCGCACCTGGTTGTTCACGATCGAGCGACGATTGCTGCTCGATCGGCGGCGCGCGGAGAAACGCCGTCCAAGTCGAGTGGAGGTTCAGGAGGGAGACGCAACGACGGAGTACGACGCGCTCGATACCATGGTCGCCGGCGAGGCCGCGCACCGGGTACGCGACGCGATGAAGAAACTCTCTCCGACGCAGCGCGAAGTGTTCGCCCTGCGAGTTGCAGAGGGCCTCTCCTACAAGGAGATTGCCGAACTGGTGGGTACGACGGAAGGCGCGGCGCGGGTGCATTATCACAACGCGATGCGCGCCGTGAAGGAGCATATCGATGACTGATTGTCCAAATGCGGAGATGCGCGATCGGTTGCCCGATCTGCTGCACGAGCGACTTGAGATGAGCGTTCGCGCGGCGGTGATGGCTCACGTCGACGGATGCGACGATTGCCGCGCCGAGATGACGCTGCTCCGCGAGGCCCGCAGCGTGTTGTCGCCGGAGATGCGCGCGGTGGATGTCGTGGCGATCTCGCGCGTCGTGATCGAGAGGTCACGACGGCCAGCGATGGCGACGCGGCGGCGATCGCCATGGATGGATTGGCGTATCGCGGCATCCGTTGCGCTGCTCCTCGTGAGCGCCGGCTCGGTCAAATTGCTCGTGCGCTCGCATGAAGCACCATCGCCGGTCGTTGCTGTCGCGGACAGTCCCTCGGTGTCGCCTAACGCTGCGCTGCCTGAGCCCGTCGCCGCGGTGCCAGCTGCGCGATCCGAACCCGAGACAGCGGCGAGCGCCGAGCTGTCCGCCGCTGCCGCCGTGAGTGATCTGAGCGAGAGCGAGCTGCGCGCGCTGCTGAGCGACCTCGATCAGATCGACGCAGTGCCCTCGACGGAGCCAGAGCAGGTGAACGTGCGCGTCTCATTGCCCGGGAACGGGAGCTCGGAATGAGAGCAGGCTCCGCCTCGCTGCCGGTTGGCGCCGTCCTGTTGATGGTCCTCGGGCTCGATGCGGGCGCGCAACTCCGTCCGCGGCGGGAGAGCACGCTTCCGCCCGCGGGCGCAGCCCGCCAGCTGCCCGGCGAGCGCGGCGCGACCGCAAATCGCGCGCAACTCGAGCGTCGCTTTCGCGAGAGACTCTACCAGGTAACGCGCCGGCGCGTTGGTCTCACGGACGCGCAGATGAATCGGCTCATGCCGATCAATCAGCGCTTCGAGACGCAGCGCCGCGCCATTCAGCGCCAGGAGCGCGAGACGCGTCTCTCGCTGCGCGACGCGATGCGAGATTCGACGCACGCTGATCAGACACGCATCACGAGCTATCTGGACAAGCTCGTCGAGCTGCAGCGGCAGCGTGTCGAGCTCGTTGCCCAGGAGCAGCGCGATCTGGCGGCATTCATGACACCACTGCAACGCGCGCGGTACACGGCGCTTCAGGAGCAGGTCCGCCGCCGCATCGAGCAGATGGCACGGCAGAACCGCACTCCCGTAGATACCAGCTTGGGCGCGCCGCCAGCGCACTGAGTACGCTGGCGCGCGGATCGCCGCCGCGTTGAGGAAGTCATGGCGGAGCAGTACATTGCCGTGCACCGCCCGGGTGGTGGAATTGGTAGACGCAGGGGACTCAAAATCCCCCGACCTTCGGGTCTTGCGAGTTCGAGTCTCGCCCCGGGCATTCTTCAGCCGTTGGCCACTCGCGCCTCCACCGGTGCTCCCGTTGGATATCGCGAGTAGACGTTCGTTGGACTGTCGGCGACGTGGCTGATTGCTCGCAACGCACGATCCCAGGTTCAACGCCGCATGCCGATCGAACATCTCGTCGACCAGGAGCGTCGACTCGTCGAAGTCATTTTCCTCGGCGCGGTCTCGCGGCAGGAGATCGAGGCGTTCCGACACGAGGTCGAATCACTCGCTCCCCACGCACTCGCGTACGACGCCCTCGTCGATTTGCGCCACGGAAGTCTCGATCTCACGACAGCTGAGATTCGCGACGTAGCCAATGGCGCCGAAATGAAGGGCTGGCCCAGGTCACGCTGCGCCCTCGTGGCGCCGTACGGAACCTCCTACACGGATCTCAAGCTCTTCGAGCTCTGGTCATCGCGCGGGCCGCGTCAGTACCGCGTCTTCCGCTCGTTAGGCGAGGCGTGCGGGTGGCTCGGATTGGACAGGGCGGGGCTCTGCCTCGAGGAGACGGTACACGGGTGAGTCGCGCGGCGGGTCCATCTCCTTGCCGCTCTTGACGATGCTCCCTAGCTTTCTCGGCCCGCGTCCGGCTGCCGGCACGACCCGCATTCTCCGTTCGACCATCGCATGCCCAACTACAAGTTCGCGAAAGTGCCCAGCGCGGGAGAGCGCATCGGGTATGACGGAGGCGTCCTCCGCGTACCCGACAATCCGATCATCCCGTATGTCGAAGGCGATGGCACCGGCGCCGACATCTGGCGCGCCTCCGTACGTGTTTTCGACGCGGCGGTAGAGAAGGCGCACGGCGGGCAGCGCCGTGTGCACTGGATGGAAGTGTTCGCCGGCGAAAAGGCGTACAAGAATGTCGGCGACTGGCTGCCGCAGGAGACAGTCGACGCGATGCAGGACTTTCGCGTCTCGATCAAGGGACCGCTCACGACTCCCGTCGGCGGCGGCATCCGATCGCTGAACGTCACCCTGCGCCAGGTGCTGGATCTCTATGCGTGCATCAGGCCGGTGCGCTACTTCGAGGGCGTCGGCAGTCCGATGCGCGAGCCGCAGAAGCTCAACATCGTCGTCTTCCGCGAGAACACGGAAGACGTGTACGCGGGCATCGAGTGGAAGGCGGGCAGCGACGAGGCGAAGAAGGTGCGCGATTTCCTCGTCTCCAATTTTGGCGTCGAGATTCGCGAAGGGTCGGCACTGGGCGTGAAGCCGATGTCGGAGTTCGGCTCGAAGCGGCTCGTGGAGATGGCGATTCGCTACGCCCTGAAACACTGTCTCCCCTCCGTGACGCTGATGCACAAGGGGAACATCATGAAGTTCACCGAGGGCGCCTTCCGCGACTGGGGCTACGAGGTCGCGCGGACGCGCTTCGGCGAGAGTACCGTGAGCGAGACCGATCTCACGAAAGGTGGATCGAACGCGCGCGCCGACGCCGTCGTCGTGAAGGATCGGATCGCCGACTCGATGTTCCAGCAGCTGCTGCTGCGTCCTGATGAGTATTCTGTCATCGCGACGCCCAACCTCAATGGCGATTACGTCTCCGACGCCGCGGCGGCGCAAGTCGGCGGACTCGGTATGGCACCCGGCGGCAATGTCGGCGACGGCCTGGCGGTCTTCGAGGCGACGCACGGCACCGCGCCCAAGTACGCCAATCTCGACAAGATCAACCCGGGCAGCGTGATCCTCTCGGGCGTGATGATGTTCGAGTACATGGGATGGAACGAGGTCTCGGCGCTGATCGTGCGGGGCATCGAGAACGCGATTCGGTCGCGGCGGGTTACCTACGATCTCGCGCGGCAGATGCCCGGCTCGACCGAGGTTTCGACGTCGGAATTCGGCAACCAGGTCATCAAAGGGATGGGATCGTGAGTCGTCGCCCGCCCGCGCCTCTCCTTCTCCAGCCCACGACATGAGCCTTGCTCTCTCCGTGCGCGCCGCGGACTTCGCGTCGCTCGACACGCCATTGCTCGTCCTCGCTCTCCCGGCGAACGCCACTGTTGATGAAACGCTAAATGCGCTCGATCGGCGGGCGGGCGGCATCCTGCGCCGCACTCTCGAGCGACGGGAGTTCCGCGGCGGTCGCGACGAGATGCTCCACCTCTCGAGCAGCGTGGGCGGCGTCGAGCGCGTGCTTCTCGTCGGCATGGGCAAGTCGGAGGATCGCGTCGCTTCGCTCCGTCGGGCTGCGGCGCTGGGAGCGCGCCAGGCGGGCAAGCTCGGCGTGAAGCAGCTCTCCTTCTTCGTCTCGGGCCTCACGGAACAGGAGGCTGAGGCAACAGCGGTCGGACTGATCGCTGGCGCCTGGGACTTCCGAGAGCTCAAAACTCCGCCGCCTGCCGAGGACCGCCGCGACGTACTCGAGGAGGCCGTGGTGCTCGCGGGTACGCCGGGCGCGCAGCGGGGCGTCGCGAGCGGCATCGCCATCGGCGAAGGCCATTCCCTGGCGCGTCGCCTCGGCATGCTCCCCGGCAACATCTGCACGCCGGAGTACCTGGCTGACACCGCGCGTGAAATCGCGCAGCGGCATGGGATGACGGTGACGGTGCTGGGTCGCGCGGAGATGGAGCGAGAGCGAATGGGATCGTTCCTCTGCGTCGCGCAGGGAACGCCTCAGGATCCCAAGCTGATCATCCTCGAGCACCGCCGCGGACCGCGCGATGCGAAGCCGGTTGGCTTGGTCGGGAAGGGACTCTGCTTCGATTCGGGGGGTATCTCCATCAAGCCGGCGCAAGGGATGGAGTGGATGAAGTTCGACATGTGCGGCGCGGCGGGCGTGCTCGGCGCGATGGAGACGATCGGCAGGTTGCAAATGCCTGTTAATGTGGTCGGCCTCATCGGCTCGACTACGAACATGCCGAGCGGTACCGCGGTGAAGCCCGGGGACGTCGTTCAGGCCAGCAACGGCAAATACATCGAGATCATCAACACCGACGCGGAGGGGCGGCTCGTTCTCGCGGACGTCCTCGCCTATGCGGCGCGCTACAATCCGTCGGCCGTCATCGACGCGGCGACTCTCACCGGAGCGTGCGTGATTGCGCTGGGCCATACCGCCACCGGTGTGATGGGCAGCGACGATGCGCTCGTGCAGGAAGTCCTCGACGCCGCCAAGAGGGCGGGAGAGCCCGGGTGGCCACTGCCGCTCTGGGACGATTACAAAGAGCTCATCAAGTCCGACGTCGCCGACATCAAGAATTCAGGAGGGCGGCCGGCGGGTACGATTACGGCCGCGCTCTTCCTCAAGGAGTTCGCGGAGAGTTATCCGTGGGTGCACCTCGACATCGCGGGCACCGCCTATACCGAGTCGGACCTGGGCACGATTCCGCGAGGTCCCACGGGCGTTCCAGTGGGAACGTTCGTCGAGTTCGTGCGAGGACGGACGCGCTGATCGCGAAGGCCCGTCGTCTCGTCGCCATGCTCGGCCTCGGCCTGCTGGTCGGGGCCGTTTTGCAGCGGACAGCCGGCGCGCAGGCAGATACGTCTCGTGCCCGGCGCGATTCCTCGCGCGTGAGACGCGACTCGATTCCGCGCCGTGACTCGGCGGCGATCGTCGTGCCGGCGCGGCCGACGGCCGATTCGACGCTGCGCGATACGCTCGCGAAACGGGATTCGCTCCATCCCAAGATACCGCCGCGAGACTCGATCAAGGCGCCGTTTGCGCGTGCGCCGATGCCCGTACCCATCGAGATCGGACAGAGCCTCGTGTTCGACCGCGCGCAGCTCGGCGCGAGCGGCGCAGTAACGCTCCAGGATCTGCTCGATCGGATCCCGGAGGTGACAGGCCTCCGGTCCGGGTGGATCGCGTCGCCGATGGTGTCGTCATTCATGGGCGACGTGAGGCGAGTACGTGTCTTCTTCGACGGCGTCGAGTACGACGAGTTGGATCCGCGCACGGGCGGCATTCTCGATCTGACGCAGGTGCAGCTCTGGGTGCTGGAGGAATTGCGGATCGAACGCGGCGCCACCGAGGTCCGCGTTTACGGCCGCACTTGGCGCGTCGATCGCACCACGCCGTACACGCGCACGGACATCAGCACCGGCGATCAGCAGACGAACATGTATCGCGGCTTCTTTGGCCGGCGTTGGAAGCACGGTGAGGGGGTGCAGGCCGGGGCGCAGCAGTACGGAACGACGCCGCCTCTTCGCGGAAGTCCGAGCAGCGACGCGACGACTTTGATGGGACGCCTCGGGTGGTCAGCCAAGGGGTGGAGCTTCGATGGCTTCGTCCTTCGCAACAGCCGAAACCGCGGCACCATATTTCCGCAGTCGCTTCGTGGCGTGACCTTTCAGGATACGCTGCCGGCGCTTCAGTCGACCCGTACGGACGCCTACCTCCGCGCCGGCTACGGCGACCCCGAGCGCGGCCCCTGGTTTCAGGCAATCGCCGGCTCGATAGGCTACGACATCCAGCACTCGAACTCATCGCCGTTCGGCTCGAGCACGGCTGATACGACCAAGCACGACACGACGCTCTTTCGCGCGCAATACGTCCTGACCGGCGGCCTCACGCTCGGTGGTCTTCGCCTCGACGCCGCCGAGCGCCTGCGACTCGGCGACGGGGGGCGGCTGTGGACTCCGTCGGGGCGCGCCGAATTCGTGAGCGGTCCGCTCGCCGTGTCCGCATTCGCCGAAGGCACTGGGCCGGACTCGATCGCTCGTGTCGAAGCGACGGCGCGCCTAACGCCGTTGTCCTTCCTGAGCGTGCTCGGCACGGCCGGCCGGAGCACCGATCAGCACGCGCCGGATCCGACGAGTACCGCCAATTTTCTCCGCGGCGAGGCGGCGATTCGCTTCTTCGGGCTCTGGTTCGGGGGCGGCTTCGTTCGTCGCGACAGCGTGCTGCTTCTTCCCCCGCTCGTCTTCGGCCCGTACGCGCCGGTCGAGGAGCCATCGGCCACCGGTATCACCGCACGGATCGAGGGAAGGATCTATAAGGCCATTCGCGCCAACATCACGGGCATCCGGTGGAACGATTCGTCGGGATTCTATCGACCACGTTATCAGACGCGGAGCGAGATCTACCTCGCCACGAATTGGTTGAGTCGGTTCCCGAGCGGCAACTTCGGCGTGCTGGCGTCGCTCGCGCACGACTATCGCTCGAAGACGCTCTACCCGCTCTCACAGACGGCAGGGGCGTTCGCGGTGACATCCGTGCCGGATTCACGAGTCTACAACTTCCATCTCGAGATCCGCATCGTCAGCGCCGTGTTGTCGTACCAGTTCCGAAATATTCGAGGCGACCCGTACCAGCTCGTGCCCGGTTATCTGATGCCGAGATTGAACCAGTTCTACGGCGTTCGCTGGGAGTTTTGGAATTGACAATGTCGTTGTCAGCACATAGGATGGCCGCTTGCCCATGATACGGAGCATGACCGGGTTCGGATCCGCCGAAGGTCAGGTCGGCGGGGCGCAGGTCGCCGTCGAAGTGCGGTCCGTGAATCACCGGTTCTTCAACCCGTCCATCAAGCTCCCGTCAGAATTCGCGCGCTTCGAGGGTGATGTTCGCGAAGCGTTGCGGCGCGCGGTGAGTCGCGGACATGTCACGCTCTTCGCGCGAATCTCCCGCGAGCAGGCGTCGGGCAGGATTGACGAGGCGCGATTTGCCGCCTACGTGCAGCAGCTGCGCGATCTGCAGCAGCGCTACGGGTTGGAGCCGACGCTCGACGTCGGAACGATTCTGAGGATGCCGGAGGTGCTCGGCTCGCAGGACGACAGCAGCGAAGTGTCCGCCGATGCAGCGGAGCTCGTCGAGATCGTGTCACGCGCGGTCGCGGCCATGGATGCGATGCGTACGGCGGAGGGAGCACGGTTGTGCACGTACATCGAGGAGCGACTGCAGTTGATCGCGGATGCGGTGGAGCGGATCGCAGGCCGGGCTCCGCAGCGACTCGTCGAGCAACGAGACCGGCTCCGCCAAGCCGTTCAGGAGCTCGCCGGAGGTGTCGCTCTCGATGAGCAGCGCGTCGCCCAGGAGATCGCGATATTGGCCGATCGGCTGGACGTAAGCGAGGAAATCGCCCGGTTCCGGTCGCACCTCGAAGCGTTTCGCGCCACCCTCCGGAATGCCCCGGCCGATGGGGTGGGGAAACGCCTTGGCTTTCTCCTGCAGGAGCTGCTTCGCGAGGCGAACACGACGGGAAGCAAAGGGAACGACGCCGCCATCCTGCAGGACGTGCTTGCCATCAAGGAGGAGCTGGAGCGGATTCGCGAGCAGGTGGAGAACCTGGAGTGAACCCGTTTCCGATCATCCTCTCGGCGCCTTCGGGGGGCGGCAAGACGACGATCGCGCGGGAGCTCCTGCGGCGCCGGACGGACCTCGGCTACTCCGTTTCGTGTACGACGCGGAACCCAAGGGTCGGCGAAGTGGAGGGAAGGGATTATTATTTCCTGTCGGTCGCCGAGTTCGAGCGGCGGCGGGACGCCGGCGACTTTGCCGAATCGGCCGAAGTGCATGGCAACATGTACGGTACGCTGCGGTCGGAGGTCGAGCGGGTATTGGGCTCCGGGAAGCACGTGGTGATGGACATCGACGTGCAGGGCGCGCTGCAGTTCACGCGGGTCTTCCCGCAGTCGGTCACGATCTTCGTCCTGCCGCCGTCCGCGGAAGTGTTGCTCGACCGGTTGCGGCAGCGTCGAACGGAGTCGAAGGAGCAGCTGGCGAAGCGGCTGCAATCGGCGCTGCAGGAGCTGCAGGCAGTCGAGCTCTACGAGTACGTTGTCACGAACGACGATCTCACGAAGGCGGTGCATCGCGTCTCGGCGATCGTCGACGCGGAAGTAGTGAGTCGGGAGCGCGTCGATGGGCTGCGGCACCAGGTGTCGCTGCTCGTGCGGCGGCTGGAAGAGGAAATCCGGAATTGAGTGTTCTTCAACAAGCGAGATATCGAGCAATGCGTGTTTTCACTCCAAGTGACCTCGTGGGCAAAGACAAGGCGGCGAACAAGTACCTCGGCGTGCTGATCGCGGCAAAGCATGCGCGCGTGCTCAACGAGTTTCCGCGCGACCGTTCGTCTACCCGCGAGAAGAAGCTGACGACGCGTTCGATGGAGGAGCTGTCGACGGGCAGCATCGTCTATCGCGTCGTGCCGCGTCGCCGCGCCGAGTAGGCGCGCGCGCCGGCCCCCGCATGCGGCCGTTCGACCGACGTCGCGTCCTGCTTGGCGTCACCGGCGGCATCGCGAGCTACAAGTCGGCATGGCTGGCGCGCTTGTTCGGCAAGGCCGGCGCGGAGGTTGACGTCGTCCTCACCGCCGCCGCGGCGGAGTTCATCGGCCGGGTAACGTTCGAGGCGCTCACGGGGCGCGCGGTGCACACGGGATTGTTCGACCCTGGCCGCGCGCTCGACCACATCAAGCTTGCGCGAGAAGCGCATGCGGTCGTGATCGCACCTGCAACCGCCGACTTCATGGCGCGGGCCGCGACGGGCCAGGCGGGCGATCTTCTGGGCGCCGTCCTGCTCGCCACGAAGGCGCCCGTGCTCATCGTGCCGGCGATGAACGACGCCATGTGGGCGCACCGGCAGACTGTGGAGAATGTCAGGCATCTGAGCGAGGCACTCGGCTACCGCGTGCTTCCGCCGGATGAGGGCGCGCTCGCTGCGGGCGAAGGCAGCGGGCCCGGACGAATGCCCGAGCCCGAGACGATCTTCGCGCACACCGGCCGACTCCTCGAACCTGATTCGCCGCTCCGCGGCAAGCGCGTCGTCGTGACGGCCGGCCCAACCCGCGAAGCCATCGACCCCGTTCGCTACATCAGCAACCGGAGCAGCGGAAAGATGGGAGTTGCCATTGCGGCGGCGGCATGGCGGCGCGGCGCCGACGTGGTGCTCGTTGCCGGTCCGCTGAGCGTGCCGACGCCCACCGGTGTGGAGTTGAGAGAAGTTGAAACAACCGAGGAGATGGCGGATGCCGTCGCTGCTGAGCTGCCGGCGGCCGCGGCGCTGATCATGGCAGCCGCTCCGGCGGACTTTCGCGCGGCGACGGCCGCTACCTCGAAGATCAAGAAGAAGTCAGCACCCTCCTCGATCGATCTCGCTCCGACGCGGGACATTCTCGCGAGCACGCGGGGCGCGCGGGCGAAGAATGCGGTCATTATCGGCTTCGCCCTCGAGACCGACGACGCCATTCGCGGCGGCCGCGAGAAGCTCGAGGCGAAGTCGCTCGACATGGTCGTGGTGAACGATGCGCGTGAGGCGGGCGCCGGCTTCGGCGTCGATACGAACCGCGTGACCCTGCTCGGCCCGAACGGACAGGAGGAGGCGCTACCGCTGCTGCCGAAGGACGCGGTGGCAGACGAGATCCTCGACCGCGTGGAGACGCTGCTGCATGAGCGATCCTAGAGAGCAACTGCGACGATACCTCGAGCAACGGCGCGAGCTTGGCGAGCGCGAGCTCGTACTCGACCAGCTGAGCGTGGAGGAAGCGCTGCGCATCGTCGGCGGCGCGCCACCAGCGACGCGGGCGGAGCGCGCACCGCAGGGCGCAGCAGAGGGGCCGCCCGCACCAAAGGCGGCCGAGGAGCCGCCGCCTAACGACTGGCGCGAGACCCTCCGCGCCGCGGGCGCGGCACCGGCCCAGAGCGCCGCGAAGCCCGTCCGCGCGAGCGAAGGGATTCCGGCGTCGACGCCGGAGGTCGACGGACAGCTCGCGCCAGCGGGCATCGTTGTTGGTACGACCTCGCGCGATCTCTTCGGTGCCCGTGGTCCGAGCCTCGAGTCGCTCGAGTCGGTAGCGAAAGCGATCGCGACGTGCACGCGATGTCCGCTGTACGCGACAGCGAAGAATCCCGTTCCCGGCGAGGGGAATCCCGACGCCGATTTCATGCTCGTCGGCGAAGCGCCGGGCGCGACCGAAGACGAAACGGGCCGCCCGTTCGTTGGGCAAGCTGGTCAGTTGCTCGAAAAGATTCTCGCCGCGATCAAGTTCACGCGCGAAGACGTGTTCATCGTCAACGTGCTGAAACATCGGCCGCCAGGAAACCGAAATCCGCGCCCGGAAGAGGTTTCCGCGTGCAGCCCTTACCTGGTACGTCAGATCGAATTGATTCGGCCGAAGGTGCTCGTCGCGCTCGGAACATTTGCGGCACAGACCCTACTGGACACAAAGCTCTCCATCGGCAAATTGCGCGGGCAGATTCATCGTTATTATGGGGTTCCCCTGATCGTGACGTATCACCCCGCCGCGCTGCTCCGGAACCCCGCCTGGAAGCGCCCCACCTGGGAAGATGTCCAGCTCGCCCGTCGAATACTCGATCGCGCCGTCAGCGGCGCGTGACCCTTATCGCGATCGTCGTCCCCCCTATTCCGAGGACGCCGAGCAAGCCGTGCTCTCGGCGATGCTCATGGATCAGGACGCGGTGCTCCGTGCGACGGAGACCGTGGACGACACGATGTTTTACGCGGAGCGGCATCGCCGGATCTTTCGGGCGATGATCGCGATCGCGGAGCGCGGCGGCGTTGTCGATCCGCTGACGCTCTCCGAGGAGCTCTCGCGGCGCAGCGAGCTCGAAGCGTCCGGCGGCAAGGACTACGTCGGCTTTCTCGTCGACGTCGTGCCGACAGCCGCCAACATCGATTACCACGCGCAAATCGTAAAAGAAAAAGCGCTGCGGCGGCGCTTGATCGAAGTTTCGACAGTCATCGTCCAAGAGGCGTACGAGAGTCAGCTCACGAGCTTCGAGCTGCTCGACGAAGCCGAAGCGAGGATTTTTCAGGTCGCTCAGGCGCGGGCGCGGGAAGGGTTCACGCGCATCAAGGAGCTGCTCTGGCCGACGATGGAGCGGATCGAGGCGCTCCAGCACGGCGGCAAGACTGTCACCGGCGTCGCGAGTGGCTTCAACGACCTCGACGACATGACCTCCGGCTTCCAGCCCGCGGATCTCGTCATCGTCGCGGCGCGGCCATCGATGGGCAAGACCGCGTTCTGCCTCAACGTCGCGCAGCACGCGGCGATCGTCGATCAGGTGCCTGTCGCGTTTTTCTCGCTTGAGATGAGCAAGGAGTCGCTCGTTCAGCGTATGCTCACGGCGGAGGCGCGCATCGATGCGCAGCGGCTCCGCAAGGGAATGCTCCGCGATGACGACTTTCCGCGCTTGGCCCGCGCCGCGGGAATATTAAGTTCGGCGCCCGTGTGGATCGACGACACACCGGGCATCACGCTGCTCGAGATGCGCTCCAAGGCCCGCCGGCTCAAAGCCGAATCGGGCGTGAAGATGGTGATCGTCGACTACCTGCAGCTGATGCAGGGGCCGACGAACTCCGAGAGCAGACAGCAGGAAGTCAGCCAGATCTCGCGTGGACTCAAGGCATTAGCAAAGGAGTTGAGCGTTCCAGTAATCGCGCTGTCGCAGCTCTCGCGCGCCCCCGAGCAGCGCACGGGTGAGCACAAGCGGCCGCAGCTCTCCGATCTCCGTGAGTCGGGCGCCATCGAGCAGGACGCCGACCTGATCATGTTCCTCTATCGCCAGGAGATGTACGACGGACCCGTGGACAAGGATGGGAACTCGCTGGAAGGGAAAGCCGAAGTGATCATCGGCAAGCAGCGCAACGGCCCCACGGGCGTCGTCAATCTACATTTCCATAAGCAGTACACGAGATTCGAGAATTACTCCAAGCGCGCGACGGAGTGATCGCACCGACGAAGGATCATTTGCATCCAGAACTTGAAACGACCTGAATCCGAATTACGCGAATAACGGCACGAATTTCTCCGACGTGGCGGTAGGGCTCCGCTGGCCTCCGTCAGCTTTAGTGCTTTTGGTGACCTGGCGCGGGACGCTTCGGCGTGAAGAAGCCCATCGGTGTGCAGTAACCAAAGAGAAAAGCATTACGGAGGCCATCGGAGCCCTCTCGCCGCATGGAGAAATTCGAGCATTTATTCGCGTAATTCGGATTCAGGTTTTCGGCCCCGGTAAGTAATGGCGAAATCGAAGACCGTTTACCGCTGCACCGAATGCGGCGCTGACTACGCGAAGTGGCAGGGCCGCTGCGACACGTGCGGCGAGTGGAATACCCTCGTCGAGGAGACCGTCGCGCCGAAGCTGGCCGTCGGCGCCGGCGGATCGGCGCGCCGCATTGGAGGCGCGCGCTCGTTAGGCGAAGGGGGAAGCATCGCCGTCACGCCGCGACTGCGCGACGTTAGCGGCTCGGAAGCCAAACGGTGGCCGACCGGCATCGACGAGTTCGACTTCGTCGTCGGTGGCGGCATCGTCCCCGGCTCCATGATCCTCATTGGCGGCGAACCGGGCATAGGCAAGTCGACGCTCTTGCTGCAAGTCGCGGCGCGTCTCCAGGCGACCGGTCATCTCACGCTCTACGCGTCAGGCGAGGAGTCGCCACTGCAGGTCAAGCTGCGGGCGGACCGACTCGCGGGAGACGCTGGAGACGTCGCGCTCATGAGCGAGACGAACCTCGAGACGATCCTCGCCACGGCGTCGGCGGCCTCGCCGTCGGCGCTCATCGTCGATTCCATACAGACCGTCTTCACCGCGGATCTCGAGGGCGCTCCTGGCAACGTCGGTCAGGTGCGCGAGTGCGCCGCGCGATTGATGCGCTTCGCCAAGGAGAGTGGGACCACCGTGTTCGTCGTCGGTCACGTCACGAAGGGCGGTGGGATCGCCGGACCAAAGACGCTGGAGCACATCGTCGACACGGTGCTCTACTTCGAGGGCGAGAGCACGCTCGATCATCGCGTGCTCCGCGCGACGAAGAATCGCTTCGGGTCGGTCGACGAGATCGGCGTTTTCCGAATGTCGGAAACCGGGCTTGATCCTGTCGCGAACCCGTCCGAGCTCTTTCTCGGGGATCGCGGCAATCATGCATCTGGCAGCGCGGTCACCGCGCTCCTGGAAGGGACGCGTCCCGTCCTGATCGAGGTGCAAGCGCTGGCTGCGAAGGCGGGGTTCGGCACCCCGCAGCGAGTGGCCACTGGCTACGATGGCCGCCGGCTCGCTCTGCTCCTCGCGGTGCTCGACAAGCGCGCCGGCTTGTCGTTCGCCGCACTGGACGTCTTTCTCAACGTCGTTGGCGGTGTGCGGCTGCAGGAGCCCGCCGGAGATCTCGCCGTCGCCGCCGCGCTCGCGTCGAGCGTCTACGAACGCGCACTGCCTCCCGATGCGGTGTTTGTCGGCGAGGTGGGCCTGGGCGGTGAGGTCCGCCCCGTGTCGCAGATCGAGCGGCGAATTGCCGAAGCGGCGAACATGGGGATGACGCGCGTTTACGTCGCCGAGCGCGGCGTACCGAAGCGGTCGAACGCGAGCCGCGAGCTGCAGGTGGTCGGCGTCCGCACGATCGGCGAGCTCTTTCAGCGCCTGTTCGCGTGAGCATCGGCGCCGACGGCGTGCTCCCACCACTCGCCGAAGGCGCACCGGATGTCGGCGTCGTGATCGTCGCCGCCGGCGCGAGCACGCGCGCGGGTGCTGGTGAGCTCAAGCAACTCCGGTGGCTGGCTGGCAAGCCGATGTTGCTGCACAGCCTGCAGACGTTCATGGCGCGCGCCGACGTCGTCAGCGTCGTTTGCGTGCTGCCCGCTCGTTATGCAGGCGACCCGCCGCCGTGGGTGTTCCAGTGCGATGTCGATCGGCTCATGATCGCCCCGGGCGGCACGACGCGGACCGAATCCGTGGCGAACGGTTTGGACGATCTGCCGGACGAGGCGCGGATCGTGCTCGTCCACGACGCGGCACGGCCGCTTGTGGACGACGCGACGATCGATCGCGTCGTTCAACGCGTCCGGCTCGGCGAATCCGCCGTTGCCGCGTTGCCAGTGATCGACACGCTCAAGGAAGTGAATGAGTCGAACCACATCGTGCGCACGGTCGACCGCGCGCGGCTCTGGCGCGCCCAGACGCCGCAAGGGTTCCCGCGCGAGGTGATCGTCCGCGCGCACCGGGAGGCGGCGGCGGCCCGCCTAACGGCCACGGACGACGCCGCGCTCTGCGAGCGGCTCGGCATTCCGGTAATGGTCGTTCCGGGCAGCGAGCGCGCCCTCAAGATCACGACCGAGGAAGACTTCATTCGCGCTGAAGCGTTGGCGAGGGTCCGCGAGTGACGGGCATCGGCCGCGAGTCGCTGGCCGTTCCATTCTGGTCGCCCGAGGAAGTGCATTCGGCGACGCGCCTGGCGCTCGCGCACATGGAGATGCGTCGCGTGCTCGCCTATCCCACGGAGACCGTCTATGGCTTTGGCGGCGCGATCGATCGCGATTCCGTGGATGCGCTGGTGGAGATGAAGCGCCGACCGCCGGGGAAGCCGTTCCTTCTACTCGTTGCCGGCAGCGACATGCTCGAGCGGCTCGACCTGCATCTGCCAGCGTACGCCGCGAATCTCGCGGCGCGCCACTGGCCCGGGCCACTCACGCTCGTACTGCCGGGGGGAGAGCGGCGCGTTCCCGATCGGCTGCGCGGGCCCGAGGGAGGCATCGCGGTCCGCTGGACGAGCCACACCGGGATCGCGCGTCTCATTCGCGCGCACGGCGACGCCATCACATCGACGAGCGCGAACCGCCCGGGGGTTCCGCCGGCCACGTCTGCGGGAGAGATTCTTTCGCAGTGGAGCGACGCAATCGCGCGCGGTCAGCTTCGGGTGCTCGACGGCGGACGCTTGACACCCTCGCCGCCGTCCACCGTCGTCGACTGCACGGGACGCCGACCGCGGGTCATCCGTCCTGGGGCAATACCGGCGGCAAAGCTGCGCGAGAGCGTGCCCAACCTGATCGGAGACGCGTGATCGCATGAAGGTTCTGTTCGTTTGCACCGGCAACACCTGTCGCAGTCCGCTCGCCGAGGCGATCGCGCGCAAGATCAGCATCGAGCGCGGGCTGTCTGAGGTCGAGGTCGCGAGCGCGGGCACCAGCGCGTGGGACGGCGCACCAGCGTCGGACGGTTCGCTGCTCGTAGGCATGGAACGCAACATGGATCTGAGCTCCCACCGGGCGCAGTCGCTCAATCGCGATCTCGTGCGGGATGCGGATCTGATCCTCGCCATGGGCCCGCATCATCTCGAGCGCATCGAGGCGCTCGGCGGGAGCGGGAAGGGATTCCTTCTGTCGGATTTCGCCTCCTACGGGGCATCAGTGCGCCCCATCAGCGATCCGATCGGCGCGGAGCTCGACGTGTACCGCGCGACGACCGACGAGCTCGAGGAGGAGATCCGGCGGGTGATGGACCGAATCATGGCGGAGCGGTCCTCGGGCACGACGTGATCAAGCCGCCCAAGCGGCTCGTGCTCGTGGGTCGCTCGTTAGGCCATTCGCTCTCACCTCTCTTTCAGAACGCGGCCCTGCAGCATGCGAAGCTGCCGCTGCGCTACGAGACGCTCGACATCCCGGCGAGCGCCCTGGACGACACGCTGCAGGAGTTGGCGACGGAAGACGCGGCCGGCAATGTCACCGTGCCGCACAAGCAGGCGGTCTTCTCGCACTGCGATCGGTTGATGGCCCCCGCGGCGCGAGCCGAGGCAGTGAACACATTCTGGTTCGAGCGGGGCGAGCTCATTGGCGACAACACCGACGTCGCCGGCTTCGACGCGGCCGCGCGCCGGTTGCTCGAGCGCACACCAGCACACCTAACGGTTGGGCTCATCGGAGCGGGTGGTGCCGCCGGGGCCGTGCTCACCGCCATCGAGGCCTGGCCATCCTGCCGCGTCCTCGTGAGCAATCGCACGGCGCAGCGCTCAGCCGCCCTCTGCGCGCGCTTTTCGTCCTTCGCGCAACCATCGGATGCCGAGTCGCTGGCTCGTGAGGCGGATCTTGTGGTGAACGCGACCACGGTCGGGCTTCGCGACAGCGAGTTTCCGATCGATCCTGCACGCCTCCGTCCATCGGCCATGGTACTCGACATCGTGTATCGGCGCGGCGAAACCCAATGGGTGCACGCCGCACGCGCGCGCGGCCTCCGCGCAATGGACGGCCTGGCAATGCTCATCGAGCAGGGTGCTGCCGCGTTCGAGCGTTGGTTTGGCTTTCCGCCCGATCGCGACGTCATGTGGCGCTCGGTGCAGTAGCGCGCCATCAACCGTTTGCCGCCGCCGTCGGGCACGTCCTGTCGGCGCTCGCCGATTTCATCCTGCCTATCGCCTGTGCGAGCTGCGGTCGTGTCGTCGACGACGGAGAGCCAGGCATCGTCTGCGGGCGCTGTTGGGCTCGATTGCGGCTGCTGCCGTCACCACGTTGTGAGCGGTGCGGGCATCCGACTGCCGGCCGGCGCTGCCGCTGGTGCGACAGCCTTCCACCGTATGTGCGCTGCGCACGGAGCGTGTGTTGGGCAACGGTGGATACGGGCCAGCGCATCGCGCACGCATTGAAGTACGAGGGCTGGTGGCGGGTGGCCGACGGTGCCGCCGCGCGCATCGCTCGCCTGCAGTGGCCCAGCGACGTCGTGGAGGAACGCGCCTTCCTGGTGCCCGTTCCGCTCGCCGCTTCCCGCCAGCGCCAGCGTGGTTACAATCAGAGTGAGTGTTTGGCGCGGGCGCTCGCGCCTCGATGGAAGGTGCCCGTTCGTGTGGACTTACTCGTGCGAAGTCGTTCGACGGAGACTCAGACGCGCCTGACGCCAGATGAGCGAGTGCGAAACGTGCATGGCGCATTCGCCGTCGCTCCGGCGGCGGGCCCGCAACTTCGCGGTGCGCACGTCATGCTCGTCGATGACGTCGTGACGACCGCGGCGACACTCAACGCCTGCGCGGCGGTGCTCCACGAAGCCGGCGCGCGAATCATCAGCTATGTCACATTTGGTCGAGCACCGGCGATCGGTGATCGGATCTAAACGGAGAGGAAACTGAGGATGGCCATTCGCGTCGGCATCAACGGCTTCGGGCGCATCGGACGGCAGGTCGTGCGCGCGGCGAAGCTGCAGGGGAAGAATGATATCGACTTCGTTGCCGTGAATGATCTCACCGATACGAAGACGCTTGCGCACCTGTTCAAGTACGACTCGGTCCATCGGACGTACAAAGGCTCGGTCGGCGTCCGCAACGGGTCGATCATGGTCGATGACGACGAGATCAAGGTGCTCGCGGAGAAGGATCCGGCGAAGCTCCCATGGAGTGACCTCGGTGTCGACATCGTGCTCGAGTCGACGGGCCGCTTCACGAACGCGCTCGACGCGCGCAAGCACATCGATGGCGGCGCGAAGAAAGTGATCATCTCGGCACCGGCGAAGGGCGAGGACATCACCATCGTCCTCGGCGTCAACGAGAAGAAGTACGATCCGGCCAAGCACACGATCATCTCGAACGCATCCTGCACGACCAACTGCCTCGTGCCGATGGTGAAGGTCATCCGGGACGCGTTCGGCTTCGTGCGCGGATCGATGGTGACGATTCACAGCTACACGAACGATCAGAACGTGCTCGACCTGCCGCACAAGGACCTGCGCCGGGCGCGCGCCGCCGCGCTCTCGATCATTCCGACCACGACTGGTGCGGCAAAGGCGACATCGCTCGTCATTCCGGAGCTGAAAGGCAAGATCGACGGCATCGCCATCCGCGTGCCGACGCCCGACGTGTCGCTCACCGATCTCGCCGTCGTCGTCGAGAAGCCGGTGACGGTCGACGCAATCAACGAGGCGTTCCGCGCTGCAGCAGCCGGTCCGATGAAAGGAATTCTCGAGTACACGGACGAGGAGCTCGTGTCTTCGGACTTCATCGGGAATCCCGCGTCGTGCATCCTCGACGCCAAGAGCACGAACGTCGTCGACGGCCTGCTGCTGAAGGTTTCCGGGTGGTACGACAACGAGTGGGGGTACTCGTCCCGCTGCGTCGATCTGCTGCGCTTCGTTGGAAAGCAGCTCGGGGATTGAGGCGTGAACGGTGGTCGGCGAACGGTGTTATTGTCCGCCGACCACCGTTCACTGTCCACCGACCACCAGCAAACACTCAATGGATAAAAAAACAATTCGGGATCTCCGCGATTCCGATCTGCAGGGCAAGCGCGCGTTGGTGCGCGTCGATTTCAACGTGCCACTCGATGACGAGGGGGGAGTCGGGGATGACACTCGAATCCGCGCCGCCCTGCCGACCATCCGCTACCTGCTCGAGCACGGCGGCCGCGTGGTGCTGCTCTCCCATCTCGGCCGTCCGAAGGGGAAGCCGGAGGCGAAGTACTCGCTCGAGCCCGTGGCGCGACGTCTCGCCGAACTGCTGCCTAACGAGGACGTCACCTTCGTCGAGAGCACCGACACCGACGAGGCCCAGAAGGCCACGCGGCACGGCGGGCGTGTCGTGCTCCTCGAGAATACCCGCTTCCTCGGAGGCGAGGAGAAGAACGACGAGCGGCTTTCCCGCGCGCTCGCAGAGCTCGGCGACGTCTACGTCAACGACGCGTTCGGGTCGGCGCATCGCGCGCACGCGTCGACGGAAGGTGTGGCGCGGTACCTCAAGCCAGCCGTTGCGGGCCTGTTGATGGAGCAGGAGCTCCAGTATCTCGGCGCGGCAATCGCCAATCCCAAGCGGCCATTCATCGCCATTCTTGGCGGCGCGAAGATCTCGGGGAAGATCGACGTCATTCAAAACCTGCTGCCGAAGGTCGATCGGCTCCTCATCGGGGGCGCGATGGCGTGCACCTTCTTCAAGGCGATGGGACTGGAGACGGGCACGTCGCTCGTCGAGGCCGATCGCGTCGACATGGCGAAGGAACTGCTCCGCACCGGCGACAAGAAGCTCGAGCTGCCACGGGATGCGGCGGTGGCGCCCTCGCTGGATGAGGGAAGCAAGGCGCATCCCGTCATGCGCGACCGGATCCCACCTAACGAGGGAATGTTCGATATCGGGCAGGAGGCCGCGCGCCAGTTCAGCGAGATGATCACCGGCGCCAAAACGATCGTCTGGAACGGTCCGATGGGGGTCTTCGAGAAGCCGCCTTTCGACGCCGGTACACGTGCCGTCGCGGACGCGATGGCGAAGGCGACAAAGAAGGGCGCGACGACGGTGGTCGGCGGCGGCGACTCGGCGGCGGCAGTCGCGGAGCTCGGACTCGAGAGCGCGATGAGTCACGTGTCGACTGGTGGCGGCGCGTCCCTCGAGCTGCTCGAGGGCAAGGTCCTTCCAGGGGTCGCCGCGCTCGATGATCGCGCCGGCGGCGGGGGAACACGCGCGGCATGATCCAGCGTCCCGTCTTTTTCGCGAACTGGAAGATGAATCACGGGCCCACAGAGGCCCGTGCTTATATGGCCGCGTTCCTTCGGATCTTCTCGCCGCACGAGGACCGCACGGTGGCGATGTTTCCACCGGCTTTGTCGCTTGCAACGGTTCGCGACGCACGCGCCGGTCGCACCGACATTCAGCTTGGCATTCAGAACATCTACTCGCGCGATCGGGGAGCTTTTACCGGGGAGAACTCAGCGCCCATGGCACGCGACGCCGGCGCCGAGTTGGTGCTCGTTGGCCATTCGGAGCGGCGTCACGTATTCGACGAGACAAATCTCGAAGTTGCACAGAAGGTCGCGATCGCCCCTCAGTTCGGACTCACGCCGGTGCTTTGCGTTGGCGAAACCTTGCAAGAACGAGAAATGGATGCTGCCGAACACATCGTCATGGAGCAGCTCGAGATTGGAATCTCCGCGCTTCGGAAAGAGACAATTCCGCAGATCGTGGTCGCCTATGAACCAGTGTGGGCGATCGGAACGGGCCGGAGCGCGACGCCTGAAGATGCGTCGTCCATGCATCGCGTGATTCGCGAAAAGCTTCGTGCGCTCGCTCCCGGAAGCGATGGCGTGCCCATACTGTACGGTGGTAGCGTCAGCACAAAGAACGCGAAATCGCTCCTCGAGGCAGACGGCGTAGACGGCGTACTGGTCGGTAGCGCATGCCTCGATCCGGAAGGCTGGGCGGAAATATGCCGCACTTGACGTGAGATGCTAAGTCGCGTGATATTTGTGGCTTACACCGCTTACCGATTCCCGAGCCACGCATAAATGTTGTACACCTTCCTGATGGTGCTCCTCACCATCGACAGCGTTGTCGTTATCGTCGCCGTCCTTCTGCAGAGTGGTCAGGGGCAGGGGCTCGCCGCGACCTTCGGCGGCGTGAGCAGCTCGGCAAGCTCTCTCTTCGGCACCCGGCAGACCGGCAATCTCCTCACGAAGGCCAGCTGGTGGGGCGGCGGAGTCTTTCTCTTCCTCGCGTTCCTTCTCTCGCTTGCCTCCTCACGGAGCCGCGCACCGAAGTCAGTGCTGGATCAGGCTTTTCCGAATGCTCCCGCCTCCGCGCCGGCAACGCCGAACAACGCCGGAACGAAAGCGCCCGTGCCGTTGACGCCGGCACCCACGCCCGCTCCCGCGACTCCGAACCAGGGAACGAAGGCACCGACCAAGCAGCCATAGCGAGTGGATCAAGAGTGAATCGATCTGATCAGCCAGGGTTCCTTCTTCTCGAAGACGGAACCCTTTTTCACGGTGCTGTCGAGGGCTCGGCGGCGCCCACCGTTGCGGAAGTCGTCTTCACCACGAACATGAGCGGGTACCAGGAGGTCTTCACCGACCCCTCGTATCAGGGCCAGATCGTCGTGATGACGGCACCCATGATCGGGAACTACGGTGTGAACGACAGCGATCCGGAGTCGGCGCGGCCGCAAGTAGCGGGCGTCGTTATGCGCGAGTTGTCGAAGAACTACTCGAGCTGGCGTGCCGAGGGCGACCTGGGAGCGTGGCTCGCCGATAATCACATTCCGGTGATCGAGGGCGTCGACACGCGCCGGTTGACGAAGCATCTCCGCACGGTCGGCGTGATGCGCGGCGTTATCGGCAGGGGCGACACGCCGGGCGCCGAGGCGGTAGCGGCCCTGGAGTCATGTCCGTCGATGGAGGGCCTCGACCTCGCGTCGCGCGTGTCGACTAGGGAGCGCTACGTCTGGGGCGACCCGCGAGCGCCGTGGCACGTCGTCGCTTACGACTACGGTATCAAGCGAAACATTCTTCGATTGTTCAGCGATCACGGCTGCCGGGTGACCGTCGTGCCGGCGACAACCTCAGCCGAAGAAGCGCTGGAGCTCGAGCCGCATGGTGTCTTCCTGTCGAACGGTCCCGGAGATCCGGCTGCGGTGGAGTACGCCCCGGGGATCGTAAGGAAGATCGCCTCGAAAGGCGTGCCTATCTTCGGCATCTGCCTCGGGCACCAGATCCTCGGTCTGACTTATGGGGCGGGGACGGTGAAGATGCCGTACGGACATCGCGGTGGAAATCACCCCGTGCGGGACATCACCTCCGGTCGCGTGTTGATCACCTCGCAGAACCACGGCTTCGCCGTGGAGGGAAGCGAACGCGGCATCAAGGGCGCGAAGGAGCTCGAAGTCACCCACGTGAATCTGAACGATGGAACCGTGGAAGGGCTCCGGCACCGCGAGCTCCCGATCTTCGCCGTGCAGTATCACCCCGAGGCTGCACCCGGTCCGCACGACGGTCGACCACTCTTCAATCAGTTTCTCGATGTCGTGCGAAAGCAGTCGGCGTAAAGTGACTCAAACTCTTGACACACAAGAGTTAACGGCGATAAGTTCGGCAAGCGTCCACGGCTGAACGGCGCGCTCACACGAGGCACATTCATGACCAAAGCAGACCTGGTCGAGAGAGTCACGGAGCAGATCTCCCGGACCGCAGGTCCGATGATCTCGAAGAAGGACTGCGCGCGCGTCGTCGATGCCTTTCTCGAGGCGATCAAAGAGGCGCTGCAGAATCAGAAGAACATCGAGGTGCGTGGATTTGGCACCTTCAAAATCCGGCATCGCAAAACGCGCATGGCTCGGAATCCACGCACTGGCTCACCGGTCGAGGTATCGGCGCGTCCTGTCCCGGTGTTCAAGCCGTCCAAGGAGTTGCGCGCGATGGTCGCCGGTGTGGAAGAGGGCGACCTCGAGGACGAGACCGAAGAAGAGATCGCGCAGTAATTTGTCCGTCTTCGACTTGGGCCCGGCGCACTTGCGCCGGGCTTTTCATTTCGAGTGCTTTCCCATCGCCTCGTTCGCCTGTAGGATCAAACGTCGCCAGATGACCGTCACTGTCTTGCTCTTCGCCTCCTACGCCGATGCCGTCGGTCGCTCCACCATCGAGCTCGATCTCGAGGCCGGGGCCACGGTGCAGGACGTCGTGGAGCACGTGCGTGAACTGGGAGGCGCCAAACGACTTCCGCCCGCTCCGATGGTCGCCGTGAACGAGCAGTACGCGTCGCGCGACCGCGAGCTCCGATCTGGCGACGAGGTCGCGCTCATTCCCCCCGTTGCGGGGGGATGACGTGTACTCCGCGATTGTCGAGCACCCAATCGACGTGGCCGCGCTTCTCAACCGGGTGAGCCGGAGCGCGAATGGCGCTGCCGTACTCTTCCTGGGGATGGTGCGGGAGATGAACGACGGTCGCGACGTCACGGGCATCGAGTACACGGCTTACCGGTCGATGGCCGAGCGCGAGCTCGCGACGATCGTGGCGGAGGCGGCGTCCCTTGCCGGTACGGACGATATCGCGGTGGAGCATCGGCTCGGCCAGCTTGCGGTCGGCGAGTGCAGCGTCGCCGTCGCGGTCGGCCATCCGCATCGTGGCCGTGCCTTCGAGGCGGCGCGATACGTGATCGAGCAGCTGAAGCAGCGCGTCCCGATCTGGAAGCGCGAGCATTATGTCGACGGGAGCCGGGAGTGGGTGGCGGCGAACAACAGCGCGCCGTCGGCGCTGGTCGACGCGGGTGGCGACCGATGAGCGAGGCGCTGCGCGATCAATTCGGTCGGAGCATCGAGTACCTGCGCATCTCCATAACGGATCGCTGCAACTTCCGCTGTCTGTATTGCATGCCGGTCGAGGGCCTCGCGTGGCTGCCGAAGACGGAGATCCTGAGCTACGAGGAGATCGCCAGCGTCGTTAGGCAGCTGGCGCCACTGGGCCTGCGGCGACTGCGCATCACGGGCGGCGAGCCGACGATCCGTCCCGCGATCGAGCGACTGATCGCGATGCTGCGCGACGTGCCCCAGGTGGAGGACATCGCGCTCTCCACGAATGGCGTTCGCCTGCCCGAGCTCGCTCAACTACTGCGCGATGCCGGGCTCGATCGCGTGAACATCAGCGCCGACAGCCTCCGCCCTGAGCGCATCACGGCGATCGCGCGCCGGAATCTCGGCTTCGACCCGATCACCGCGGCGCAGGCAGCCGAGGCGGCGGGAATCGCGCCCATCAAGTTGAACGTCGTCGTCATGCGCGGCATCAACGACGACGAGATCACGGACTTCGCGCGCCTCACGCTGAATCACCCGTGGCACGTGCGTTTCATCGAGCTGATGCCCGTCGGTGGCATGCGCGAGCTCACCGCCGAGCACATCGTGCCGAGCGACGAAGTACTGCAGCGCGCGTCGATGCTCGGTGCGCTGGAGCCCGGTGGAGGTCCGCCGCGCGGGAACGGACCGGCGGCTTACTACCACTTCGCGGGCGCGCCGGGCTCGATTGGTGTCATCACGCCGATGACGCACACGTACTGCGGCTCATGTAATCGCGTTCGGCTCACCGCCAATGGTCGACTGCGCACGTGCTTGTTCGGCGATCACGAGGTGGATCTGCGAACCCCGCTGCGTGCCGATGAGCCGCTCGAGAGCTACTTCCGCCGCGCGCTCGCCGAGAAGCCGAAAGAGCATGCGCTGCTGCAACTGCGCATCGGCGGGTTGCAAGCGTTGTCGCAAGTTGGTGGCTGACTCGGTGAACTGTGCTCGGTGAACGGTGAACCGACCACCGGTCACGGTTCAGCGTCCAGCGCTACACGCTGCGCCGCCAACTGAATAGGTTTCGACCGCGAAGGCGTACTCACCTCAAGCACAACGCGAGAAATGGTCAACAAGATTACGGTCGTCGGCGCCGGGAACGTGGGCGCGACGACCGCGCAACGCGTCGCGGAGAAAGAGCTCGCGCGCACGGTCGTGATGGTCGACGTCGT
>JAJKIR010000237.1 GCA_021154325.1 Gemmatimonas sp. | reverse complement strand
GCCTACGTCGTGCCGAGGCAGTACAAGGTCGCGGCCCTCGGTCGCGTCCTCGACATGGAGAGCCCGACGTCCGCGATCGTCTTCTGCCGCACTCGCACCGAAGTGGACGAGCTCACGGAAACGCTCGTCGGTCGAGGCTACCGCGCGGAGGCGCTTCACGGCGGTCTCTCTCAGGAACAGCGCGACCGGGTCATGCAGCGCTTTCGCGAAGGCAATACGGAGCTCCTCGTCGCCACCGACGTCGCCGCGCGCGGACTCGACATCGAGCACCTGTCGCACGTCGTGAACTACGACGTTCCGTCCGCCGCCGACGCCTACGTCCATCGCATCGGGCGAACGGGGCGCGCAGGACGCGAAGGCGTCGCGATCACACTCGCCGAGCCGCGCGAGCATCGTCTCATTCGCAACATCGAACAGCTCACCAAGCAGCGCATCGTCGTCGAGAAGCTGCCCACGATCGTCGATCTGCGCACGCGCCGCCTCGAGCTCACCCGTGCTGCCTTACGAGAAGCGCTGGTCGCCGGCAACTTCGACGGATTCCGCGTCGTGGTCGAAACGCTCGCCGAGGAGTTCGATGTCGTCGATGTCGCGACCGCCGCGGTGAAGCTCGCCCACGAGGCGACCGTCTCCGGCGGAAACGAGGAGGAGATTCCGATGGCCGCCGTACCGCGTGACCGGGAACGGGAACGCTCCCGAGATCGTAACGGCAAGCCGAAACGCGAAGAGCGTGAAGGACGGCCGAAGCGCGAGGAGCGCGAGGGACGCCCCAAACGTGCCGCGCGTCGCGATCGCCGCTCCGATGAAGACGTCACGCGGCTCTACATCGCGCTCGGCCGTCGCGCCGGTATTCGCCCCGCCGATCTCGTTGGGGCGATCGCCAACGAGGCGAATGTCGACGCGCGCACCGTCGGCTCGATCGAGATCGCAGACCGCTTCTCGATTGTCGAAGTGCCGGACGAGTCCGCGGACGACATCATCGGCGCGCTCCGCAGCACCACGATCCGCGGCCGGCGCGTCATGGTTCGCCGCGACCGGGAGGACTGGTAGCGATCAGCGACGCCCGAACCTCCAAGTCGATGTGACCGTGAATCTTGGGCAAGAAGGACGGAGTTCGCGGGTACACAAACATCCAGTGACGCGCCGCGGCGGCGACCGTCCTCTTCCAAATGCCTGCTCACCGCAACGATACGACCACCCCGGCGCGACCACTCGGCTCCGACCAGCTGCGTGCGGGTGCCGAGCGGGCTCACGGTTTGGATGGCGCACTCGCGGCGGCACTGGAACGCGTGGCGCGGATTGCGGCGACCAGCCTCCGCGTTCCTTCGGCGGCGGTCGTATTGCTCGGTCAGGATCGTCGATGCTTCAGCGGCGGCGGCGACGCCCACCTCTGGCTCTCGCGTGACCCGGGCGCGCTCTTCCGGTTAGGGCTCGCGGGCCGGGTTCTCGATTCCGCGGAGCCTCTCGCCCTCGAGGACGCGCGCACGCTTGGGCAGGAGACACCCGATTCGCCCCAGTCGTTAGGCATTGCCGGTTTCCTCGGCACCCGCGTCTCGGGCAGCTCGGGTGAGCCGCTCGCCCTTGTCGTTGCCATCGACACCGAGCCGCGCCGGTGGAAGGCGGACGAGATCGAGCACTTCGTCGAGATCGCGGCGTCGGCCGTGACCGAGATCGAGCTGCAGCGCCGCACGGTTGAGGCGGAGCGGATCGAGCGCCAGCTGCGGCACGACGCCTTGCACGATGGACTCACGGGACTCCCCAACCGCGCCTGCTTCGTTGAGCAACTGCGCCACGCGGGGGAGCGCGCGCGGCGAGATGTCGCGAACTCCTTCGCCGTGCTCTTCGTCGATCTCGATCACTTCAAGATGGTGAACGACTCGTTCGGTCATCTCGCGGGTGACGAGCTCCTCGTCGAGGTCGCGCGCCGACTCGCCGGGTGCCTTCGCTCCGTGGACACGCTCGCTCGACTCGGAGGTGACGAGTTCGCACTCCTGCTCGAGGAGGTGTGTGAGCCCAGCGATGCCGCCCGCGTCGCCGAGCGGCTGCAGGTGGCATTGAGCAATCCGATGACGATCCGCGAATCGGAGGTCTTCACTTCGGCCAGCATCGGTATCGCGCTGTCCACCAAGCTCGAGGATGCACCGCAGCATTTGCTGCGCAGTGCCGATCTCGCGATGTACCGCGCCAAGGAGCACGGCCGCGCCAGATTCGAGCTCTTCGATCCCGCGATGCACACCGCGGCGATGGAGCGTCTGCGCATCGAGATGGATCTCCGGCGCGCAGTCGAGCGCGACCAGCTCGTTCTGCACTATCAGCCAGTCGTCTCGCTCACGACCGGCGGCGTCGTAGCCGTGGAGGCGCTGATTCGCTGGAAGCACCCCGAGCGCGGTCTGATCCCCCCGCTCGACTTCATACCAATCGCTGAGCGCACGGGACTGATCGGCGAGATCGGTCGGTGGGTGCTCGCGCGTGCATGCGAGCAGCTCAAGGCCTGGGAGCGCGAGTTCGGCTACGACGCGCCGCAATCGGTGTGGATCAACGTCTCGCCGAAGCAGTTCGCCCAGCAGGACCTCGCCGAACAGGTGGGCCGCCTGTTCGAGTCGCTCTCCTTCGAGCCACGCCGGATCAAGTTCGAGATCACGGAGAGCATCATGCTCGAGAACATCGACGTTGCGATGCGCACCCTGGGCGAGCTGCGTCGGCTCGGCGTGCAGGTCTTCATGGATGATTTCGGCACTGGATATTCCTCGCTGACATACCTCGGCCGGCTGCCACTGGACGGCATCAAGGTGGACCGGAGCTTCGTGAGTCAGATGGGGACAGATGTCCGCCAGGCGCAGCTCGTGAGCACGATCATCAGCCTGATTCGGAATCTCGGGCTGGAGCCGATCGCGGAGGGTGTCGAAACCGACCAGCAGGCGAGGCTCCTTCGTGAGATGGGCTGCGCATTCGCACAGGGCTTCGTCTTCTGTCGTCCGGTTCCCGCGAAAGAGATCGACGTGCTGCTCCGCCGCGCGGCGCAGCACTGAGCACCGCGAGCCCGGGAACAAACGCGCGTACCCCGTGATTCGAGAGGGAAATTCGCCTTTTTCTCTCGGAGGACATCATGCGGCTCGCCGCTCGAATGACTCTGCTCCTGATCGTTGCGGCCGTAGGATGCGGCGGTGCCAGCACGGGCCCCGCCAACGGCGGCACGACCACGGGCAATAATCCGCCCCCGCAGAACAATCCCAGCACGAGCAGTAGCATCACCGTCATCAACAATTACTTCGACCCGTCGACGACGACGGTGGCGGCGAACACGAAGGTGACGTGGACCTGGGACGCATGTGGCAGCGATGGCTATGGCGGCCAGAGTTGCACGTCGCACGGAATCCTGTTCGACGACGGCACCGCATCCGGCGCGCAGACTCAGGGCACGTGGTCACGCACCTTTGCGGCGCCAGGGACATACAAGTACCACTGCACGGTCCACGGAGCGGCGATGTCTGGAACGGTCGTCGTCCAGTAGCTTGCCTAACGAGTTGTCGTGTCGCGCCGGGCGTCCAGGATCACGCGCCCGGCGCCGTCGACGCGGAATCGGGAACGGCGGCCGTCGGTGACGAACACGTCGTAGCACCCCGCGCGCAGTGGCTCCGGCCCAACACTCACGACGTAGCCGGGCGGGGTCTCGCCGTACACGAGACGGGCCGGCGCACCATTCGATCCGTTGGCGGCAATCTGCCACACCGCGGTGTCCGATCCACAGGGGACGACGGACATGCCGTAGATCGTGCCGCTCGGCGCGAGCCCGGTGGTGTCGGTGAGCACGAAGACCGGCTTCAATGGTGTGGTGCCCGGCTCGATGCGCACTTCATTCAGCGCCGGCCCGCAGGCGGCGCCGCCGAGCACGATTGCGACCACGAACGGAATGACACGCGTGGTGACGGAACTCACAGCATTCGCACGGCTGTGCACGCACAGTGTGCGCGCGCTGCGCAATGATTTGTGAGCGGCGCCCTTTCCAACTGATCAACCTGATCAACTTCGGTTTCGGTCGTCGTTGTTCCCATAGGCACGCTGAATGCATTGTAGACGGTTGCCGCGCGATGGAACGTAGCGCAGTAGGTGGGGGCGCGGCGAGGGAGTGTGGGGCAGTTCGAGTGGGGGAGGAGCCACTGGCTCCTCCCCGCTCACTTTTGTCGGCCGATGCCGGCCTTGGCGGTGAGTGGTGGACACGCACAGCGCGGCTCGGGGGACGGACCGGTGCAAGACTTGGATGAGCGGGCTCTAGTCGACCGAGTCATGGTTGAGTGGTGGGATTCCGCCGCGCACGCATTGCCGTGGGCGGGGATGCCACTCGACGACCGCTATGGCGAGCTGCGGAAGCTGGCCGCCGCGCTCATCTCGGCCGCGATCACGACCGGCGGACACACGCGAGATCCGCAGGAATCTGGTGCGCGGAACGGCGTCATCGCCGCCGCCATCGATCATGGCCGGTACCGGGGAAATCAGGGTGGGACCTGGGAGCTGCTGTTGTTCGAGCTCACCTTCCTGAGCGACGCGCTTCGCATCGCGGTGCGTGGCTCGGCTCTGCCGCCGACGGTCAGCAATCAGTTCGAGCGCGAGCTGGCGGCGGGTTTGCGCGTGGCGAAGCCGGCGTGCTCACTGGGTCTGCGCGAAGCGGCCCACGAACAGAGCTCGTCGCATCGCGGCCTCGAGGGTGACCCCGGTTTCGCTAGCTGACAGCATATAGGGCGCAGCAAAAAGGGGGGTCGGCTATGCCGACCCCCTTTCGTTTACCTCGCGCTGGGCTGTGTCAGTCGCTGAGCATCGTCGACGGTGAAGGAGTCGCCGCGACGCTGACATCGATGGGCATCCGGTGTCCGTTGCGCTCCTCGACCTTGTCGAGCACACCCTGCCAGACCGCGGCGAACGCGTGGCCTACGTCCGCTGGCGTTTTCCCGGGCGCGAATTCGGCGGTGTTGCCGGCCACCCAGAACGGCGGCTCGCCGCTGATGTTGAGCGAATCGTAAACACTCTTCACGTCACGGTAGATCAGCGCCGCGTTGGCCGTGTGCGCGTAGAAGCCCGGCCGGTAGCGGCCGTCGGCGAGCACGCGCGCCGTCCACTCCTTGTAGTAGTCGCGCATTGCCTGCGGCACGGCGTTCATATGCTCGACGTCGAGAAAGATCACCGTGCCGCGCGGAAAGCCTTCCGCCTCCGTGCGCGCGATCGCGTCGTCTGCTTCGGCGCGGCCGCGAGACGCACTCACGAAATGCGTCGAGCAGCTGGACCCTGGCTCGGCGCGCGGCTGGACGAGCACCTTCACCGGAACGCGCTTCGTTGCGTAGCTGACGACCTTCCGGCCATGGCGCGTCTTCACCTGCCTAACGCGGCGCTTCACGTACTTCGTGACCAGCTCGGCCTTGCCCGGCGTCTTGCCCCACGTCTGCTGTCCGACGTAGACGACGGCGACGCCCCAGCCCATCTGCGTGAGCTGCTCGCGCTTGCCCGACCAGCTGGCGTCACGGTGACAAGGCGCCGTGGGCAGATAATAGCCGACCCACTCGTACGAGCCGTCGTCGCGCCACGCCTGCATGGCGTCATCGCCGGGGTACTTGCTCGTATCGAAGCCGAGATGGCCGCCTGTCGCGGCCGTCTCCACGTTTGCGGCGACGGTCTCGATCGCCGAGAGAGGATCAGCCAGATCCGACAGGCCAGATCCATCGCGGCCGCCGACACCGAGCACGACCGCACCAGCCAGAAGAAACGTCAGAACGTCGCGTCGTTTCACCACATCATCTCCGGATGCGCTCGTCTCTGACGCCCGCATCAAAGGGCGTCTATCGCCCTACCCTCGGTGGGAGGTCAGGTTCCGTGATTAACGGAATCCTGCGAAGCGGTACCGGGCTGTTCCGAATCGCGTGTGCTGCTCGACAACGGCGCAATCCTTGTAACACACGCAATCGAGCAAGCATTCGGATCGGAGGGAGCAATGAAACGGATTTCATGCCGACTGACAGCGCTCGTGGGCGTCACAGTAGCCCTCGGTGCATGTGGCGGCAACAAGGCCGACTTCAAGGCCTCGGCGGACTCGATGGGCATACATCTCGACAGCACCAAGCGCGCGCTCGATTCGTCGAAGACGGGCGCGGCGGTGGGCCAGCAGGTCGACACGACGAAGCTCGGCGCTGCGAAGACCGAGAGCATCCTCACCAAGGCGCGCAAGAATCCGTGACGAAGCAAATCGTCCTCGTCGACGGCTCGAACGTCGCTCATTCGACGGAGGGCGAGAAGGCACAGCTCGCGAACATCGTCGCCATGCGGGAGAAGATGCAGGAAGAGGGCTTCGATCCGGTGGTGGTGGTGGACGCGGCGCTGCGGCATCAGATCGACGACACTGCCGGATACGAGCGACTCGTGGAGAGCGGCGTGGTGCGGCAAGCACCGGCGGGCACGGACGCGGACTACTTCCTTCTCAGCTTCGCGCGCGAGCTCGATGCACGCATCGTCTCGAACGACCGGTTCCGCGACCGGCTGAACGCTTTTCCCGACGCGGCGGATCGGCTGATTCGCTACATGATCGTCGAGCGAGAGGTGGTGCTCGAGCGGCGCGCGGGCAAACGCGAAGCGGGAAAGGCGAAGCGGCGCGATCCGAACGGCAACGGCGGCCGCGGCCCGCGCGCCTAACGATCGCGTGAATTCCCGGCTGCCGCTCCGCGGTTGTCTCCTCGACGTGGACGGCACGTTGATCGACAGCAACGATGCCCACGCACGGTCGTGGGTCGACGTTCTGACGGAGGAGGAGTTCGACGTCACCTACGCGCAGGTGCGCGCGCTCATCGGCATGGGCGGCGACAAGCTCGTGCGAGCGGTGACTGGGCTCGACGTCGAGCGCGGTCGCGGAAAGGAGCTCGCGTCGCGGCGCATGGAGCGTTTTCGCCGCGACTACCTCCCGTCGTTATGCGTCACGGCGGGCGCGCGGGATCTCGTGGCGCGGATGAAAGCGGACAAGCTGCGGCTCGTCATCGCGACGTCGGCGCGGGAGCAGGAGCTCGACGCGCTCCTCGAGCAGGCGGGCCTGTCCGACCTGGTCCATCGCCGGACGACGTCGGACGACGCCGAGGAGTCGAAGCCCGACCCGGACATCGTCCATGCCGCGCTGCGTCGCGGGCAGCTCGACCCAAAGACCACGGTCATGCTGGGCGATACGCCTTATGATATCGAGGCGGCGGAACGCGCGGGCGTTCGCACGATTGCTCTGCGGTGCGGTGGCTGGTGGGCCGACGATGCACTCGGAGGCGCCGTCGCGATCTACGACGACCCAGCCGAGCTCGTGCGCGAGTACGCGCGATCACCTCTGGGAGGGCGGTAACCTTTCCGCCGTTCGGTGCGTCCTAGACCGGCGCTCTGTACCCCCTTTCCTGAGGTCGTATGTCCTTCACGTCCGTCATGCGCACTGCCGCCGCCATCGCCGGCGTCGCCGTGCTCGCGTCTTCCTCTCCCTTCCATTCGCTCGCTGCCCAGGCTGCGGCCGTTCCGGCACCGACCAGAGTGACGAGCGTCGAAGGCATCACGGAGTATCGGCTGTCCAACGGCCTTCGCGTGCTGCTCTTCCCGGACAAATCGAAGCCGCAGACGACGGTGAACATCACCTATCTCGTCGGCTCGCGACACGAGGGGTATGGAGAGACGGGCATGGCGCACCTGCTCGAGCACATGCAGTTCAAGGGAACGCCGAAACATCGGCACCCCTCAGACGAGATCACGGCGCACGGCGCGAGCTTCGATGCGACGACCTCCTTCGATCGGACGAATTTCTTCGAGACGTTCACGGCGGCGGACTCGAACCTGACCTGGGCGCTCGATCTCGAGGCCGACCGCATGACGAACAGCTTCGTTGCGCGCGAGGATCTCGACAAGGAAATGCCGGTCGTGAGGAACGAGTTCGACAAGGATGAGAACAGCCCGTTCGTCGTGACGCTGAAACGCGTGCTCGGTACCGCCTACCTCTTCCACGCCTACAGCCATCTCCCGATCGGCGCGCAGAGCGACATCGAGAACGTCCCGATCGAGAAGCTCCAGGCCTTCTATCACAAGCACTATCAGCCTGACAACGCGGTTCTCATGATCGCGGGCAACTTCGACGAGCAGCGCACACTCGGCCTGGTGCAGGAGAAGTTCGGCGCGATCCCGCGGCCGGAACGCGTGATGGATCGGACCTACACCGTCGAGCCGACGCAGGATGGCGAGCGGATGGCGACGATCCGACGCGGCGGCAACGCGCAGCTCGTCATGACGTTCTATCACGTTCCTGGTGGAACACACCCGGATTTTCCGGCGATCGACGTGCTGACCCGCGTGCTCGGCGACGCAGCCTCGGGTCGTCTGCAGAAGGCGCTCGTCGAGACGAAGAAAGCATCCGTGGTTCAGGCGAACAACCTGCAGCAGCACGATCCCGGCGGCTTGTTCCTGGCCGCGATGCTGCAGAAAACGCAGTCCGTCGACAGCGCGGCGAACGCCCTCAACACCGTGGCAGCGGAGATCGCGACGGTGAAGCCGGCAACGGTGGAGGAGGTTGAGCGCGCGAAGGCAGACGTGCTGAAGGGCTTCGAGCTCGGGCCGACGAACACCGGCCGCTTCGGTCTCGAGCTGAGTGAATGGATGGCGATGGGCGATTGGAGGCTCTTCTTCTATCACCGCGACCAGGTGAAGAAGGTGACGGTGCAGGACGTTCAGCGCGTGGCGAGCACGTATCTCAAGCCGTCGAACCGAACGGTCGGGCTGTTCATTCCGACCGACAAGCCGGACCGCACGGAGATCGCGGCGGCGCCGAGCGCGGACTCGCTGCTCAGGAACTACAAGAGCGACGTCGTCGTCGCGACCGGCGAGTCGTTCGATCCGTCGCCGGCCAACATCGAGTTGCGCGTTCACCGAACCGCCCTGAAGTCGGGAATGCGCGTCGCGCTGCTGTCGAAGAAGAACCGGGGTGAAGCGGTGGCGGCGGTGGTGAGCCTGCACATCGGCAACGAGAAGACGCTCGCGAACCGCGGCATGGCGCCGCTGCTCACGACACAGATGCTGATGCGTGGTACGAAGACGCTGAATCGCCAGCAGCTCACGGATTCGTTGACCAAGCTGCGAGCCAAGGTGATGATCGCACCGGCGGCGGCGGGCAACATCCGCGTGACGATCGAGACGACGCGGCCCACATTCCCCGCAACGCTGAAGCTCGTCGGCGAGATGCTTCGTCAGCCGGCATTGGACGCGGCCGAGTTCGAGCAGGTTCAGCGCGAGGCGATGACGAATGTCGAGTCGCAGCGGAACGAGCCGATGATGCTCGCGCAGCTCGCATTCGCGCGACAGATCTCGCGGTACACCAAGGGCCACCCGCGGTACATGGCGCTCCCGGACGAGCAGACGGAGATGCTCAAGGCGGCCACTGTCGCGGACGTTCGCAAACTCTATACAGAGTTGTATGGCGCTTCCGCGGGCGAGCTGACGGTCGTCGGTGACTTCGACGAGCCGGAAGTCGCGCGCATCGCGGCGGACGCCTTTGGCAACTGGAAGAGCGCGACGCCGTTCAAGCCCGTGTCGGTGATGCTCGCGGCCGCGGCGAGCGCGAAGCAGACGATCGAGACGCCGGACAAGGCGAACGCCTTGTTCGTCGCCGGGCAGCCCTTCGCGATGAAGGACAGCGACGCCGACTATCCCGCGCTCCTCCTCATCAACTACATCCTTGGTGAGAATCCACTCGACAGCCGCTTGCCGAATCGCATTCGCGTGAAGGAGAGTCTGAGCTACGCGGTGCAGAGCGGGGTGAACGTCGCGGCGCTGGACAGGGCTGGACAGTGGCTCACGCTCGCGATTGCCAATCCGACGAACGTCGACAAGGTCAACGCCGCCTTCTTTGACGAGATGGGGAAGGTCATGAAGGACGGTCTCTCGGCCGAGGAAATCGAAAAGAACCGAGGCGCCTTCCTGCAGCGTCGCTCGATGGCTCGTGCGAACGACCTCATGCTCGCCAACCAGCTCGCCAATGGTCTCTTCCTCGGTCGCACGATGGCGTTCGAGGGCGAGATCGAAAAGAAGATCGGCACCCTCACCGCGGACGAAGTGAACGCCGCGCTGCGCCGCACGCTCGATCCGTCGAAGATGACGGTCGTGATGGCAGGCGACTTTGCGAAGGTCACGCAGGCGGGAAAGCCGCAGTAAGACAGTTATCAGTTATCAGTCGATAGTTATCAGGGGGTTCGGAACGAAGCGTTCATCCCACCAACGCTTCGTTCCTTGCTACCTGATAACTATGGACTATGGACTGATAACTCACTCTTACTCTCCTCGTCTTCGTTCCTGATCGAGCAGGTACGCGGCGAGGACGCGGGCGGTGAATGGGTCCTCGCCGACGTTGCGTGAGTAAGCTCTGAACGCGGTACGCGCGCCGACGAAGTCGCCGAGTTGGATGCGCGCGACGACGACGCCGTTGCGAACGAGCGAAATCGGCAGCCAGTCGACGGAATCGTGAGTGCGCGCATCGATGAGCGTCTGGCCGGCGCGGGACGCTTCGGCGAAGTCCCACGATGCGAGCCCGTGCAGGAAATCAATCGCGCCGCGCGCGGGAACAGGCGCGTTCACACGGGCAGCGTACGCGCGCAGCCTGGCGTAAAATGGCTCGTCGACGACGCCGGCGGTGCCGCCGTGAACGAGCCGCTCCGCTTCCCGCACGTCCTCTACCCAGACCCGCCAATCCGCCGGCGGCGCCGAACCGGCGAGCTGCCGCGTGAGCTGATCGAGGCGCACCCGAGCCTTCGCATCCTCCTCGTTGCGCCTAACGGCGGTGTCCGCGAGACGGCCGGACTCCAGCAGCGCGCGCATCCGAGCGCCGCGGGCGAGCTCGTCGACGTGCGTGATCTCGGGTGTGACGGAGAGCCCCGTCGTGCCGAAGGGACGCGCGTGGCCCGCGAGCGCGGCGGCGATGTCGAAGCGTCCCTCGCCGAATCCGCTCACGCCCTCCGCGTTGTTCTTGAGATACCGTGTTCGCTCGGCGCCGAGATCGAGCGCGGGATAGTAATCGGAGTTCGGCGCAACCTGCGTCGCGAGATAGGGATGCAGCAGCTGACGACCGCCGAGCCGGGTGGCCTCGAACGCCTCGGGAGTGAGCGGCAAGGAGCGCCGCAGATCTTCCGCGAGACCGGGAAAGTTTACGACGCTCCAGTCTGGCCGCGGCAGCGCGCGTCCGTTCGACGCGACGATGAGAATGTCCGCACTGGACGTGAAGAAGATCTCGTAAGCGGAGAAGTTCTGGTCGAGGGCGGCGAGCACCTGCGTCGCGAGCGCGTCGTCCAGCTCATAGAGATGCAGCCACTGTCCGAAGACGCCGCCATCCGCGAGATGGGTTCGTACCCGACGGTAGAATTCGGTCGTGAACAGGCCCGAGACGCCGCTCACCCATGGGTTCGACGGCTCGGAGAGGATGAGATCGAAGCGCCGACCGCTCGCGGCAAAGTACGACTTGGCGTCGTCGAGGACGAACTGTGCGCGCTTGTCGTCGAAGACGCGGCGATTCGCGGGATAGAACGCGCGCGATGCCGCGATCATCTCCGGCTCGATCTCGATCGTCGCGAGGTGCGTCACGTTGGGACTTCCGAGCAGCAGGTGCGACGTCATTCCCGACCCCTGGCCGATGACGGCGACCTCGCGTGCGTCCGGCCGATGCGCGAGAGTGACGACCGGGAGGAGGACCTGAGTCGCGATGTCGCGCTCGAGCGCGTGCGGCGGACCGGTGAACGACGTGCTGAGCCAGAAGTCGTCCATCGACGCGTCTGGCTTGCCATTCGTCGCGAGCGTGAGAAAGCCGCTCTTCATTCTGCGAATGCTTACCGTCGCCGTACGGCCGTCACGATAGAAGGGAATGCTGTACTCACCCTTACGCGGTACTACGGCGTAGCGATAGACACCGCTCGTCAGGCGTATCGGATCGAAGTCCACGCCGATCGTGATGAGGGCGATGAATGCACCGACGCCGACGGTGAGCGCGGTGAGGCGCGACATCGGCTGCCGCAGCCGGGTGGACGGGCGCGTCGGGTCACCCTGCGCCGCACGCGCGACAGCGAGGAGAAGGGCGAGCCCGAGGCCGATGTCGACGAGCGCTCCGGCAATGAGGAGCAGCTTCAGCCCGACAAGGGGCATGAGGAGCAGGCCGGCGAGAATGACGCCGGCGATGGAGCCGAGGGTATTGAGCCCGTACACCGCCCCGATCGCGCGCTCGCCGCGCACGCGGCCGCTGCCGTCCATGAGCATCTTCGTAATGAGCGGCAGCGTCATGCCGGCGCAGAAGGTCGCAGGCATCATGACGAGGAGGCAGATCGCATAACGAGCGATGAGGAATCCCCGATAGCCGGCGTTGCTCTGCTTGAAGGTGTCGAGGAGCGTCGCGACCCAGCCGAACGACGCCATGTAGAGCGGCAGGGTTGCAATCGCCAGCGTACCCATGATCCACTGCACCGTGCCGAGCAGCGCGATCGGGTCTGCCACGCGATCGGCCCGGCCACGGATCCAAAAAGCGCCGAGGGCGAGGCCAAGAATGAACGCGGAGAGCATCAGCTCGAACGAATGCGTCGCGCTCCCGAGCACGAGGGAGAGCATGCGGATCCAGGCGATCTCGTAGATGAACGAGGCGACCGCGGTGCCGAACGAGACGACAAGGAGCAACGTCGCTGGTGTCGGGGTGACGCCGCGCCGCGACTCGTCAAGCAGCGCCGCGGCCGAGGTCTCCGCGCTGCCGGGCTCCGCGGATGCGCCGAGGAATCGCAGGCCAATGACCACACCGCCGGCCGCGACGAAGTTGCAGAGTGCCGCGGTGACGAGCGTTCCCGGCAGGCCGAAGCGCTCGAGAAGGTAGAAGCCGGCGGCGAGCACGCCGATCGCCGCACCGAAGCTGTTGGCGAAGTACAGAAGGCTGAGGACGCGGCCCGTGCGCGCCCGCAGCAAGCGGATCGCTCCCGCGCTCATGAGCGGGAAGGTGGTACCGAGGAGGATGGATTGGGGAAGGATCATGAGCGCGGCGAGAAGCCACTTCACGACGATGAGCGCCCAACCTCCTGCCAGCGCCGGAAAGATGCGGCCATAGGCGAGATCCGAGATGTCGACGTACAGGTAGTTGAAGAGGAGCCCGATGATGCCGACCAGCGTCTCCACGGCGGCGTACCAGAGCAACGGTTGGCGCAGGCGCTCCGATCGCTGACCGACGAGGAGCGCGCCTAACGACATCCCGCCGAGGAAGATGACGAGGACGATGATCTGGGCGTAGGCGCTGTGGCCGACGAGGAGGCTGAGATAGCGGCTCCAGATCGACTCGTAGATGAGCCCCGCGGCGCCGGAGACGACGAAGACGAGAGTGAGAAGCGCGTTCACATCGGTGGTCCGTCGTCGGTGGTCGGTGAACGGTGGTCGGTGAACGGGGGACGGTGGCCGTTCACCGTTCACGGTCCGCCGTCCACTGGATAACATCGCCCTCGTATCGCGGCGGGCCAGTAGGCCCACGGTCCAGTGCCGCTAAACGCTGAAACCCGCGTGGCCCGCGTTCCGATATATCTGCGGATATATCGGTAGTGGGATCTTGGCCACTTCAAAGGGCGAGCAAGGCCAAGGAGTTGAAAGCAAGTAACTACTTGCATTCAGCAGACAGCCCACTTATCATCTGCGGCCATGGACATACGTGAGCGAATACTGCAAGCGGCTGCGCGCGTGTACGCGCAGCACGGATTCCGGGGTGCGACGACGCGTCTCATCGCCATCGAGGCCGGTGTGAACGAGGTCAGCCTCTTCCGCACCTTCGGGTCCAAGGCGGCACTGTTCGAGGCGATGATGCAGTCGCACTCGGCGTCGCTCCCCGTGCCGGAGCTGCCCGAGCGGCCGGTCGATCCACAGGCTGAGCTCATCCCGTGGTGCAGCCTACTGCTCGCCCACATGCGGCAGTGGCGCTCGATCATCCGGAAGTCGTTCGGCGAGCTCGAGGAGCGGCCAGAGGCGGCGGTCGTGATGTGCGAGGGCCCAAACTGCGCCGCCCTCGCGCTGACGGCGTACGTCACTCGGTTGCAGGCAGCGGGTCTCGCCGACGAGACCGCTGACGTCTCGACCGCGGTTTCCATGTTCATCTCGTCGATGTTCGGCGACGCGGTGGGCCGCGACGTTCTGCCACCCGACGCCTTTCCTCAGCCGGTGGAGGATGCGCCGGCGAAGTACGTGAACGTGTTTCTGCGCGCCGTTGGCGCGTTAGGCGTGGGCGACGTCGTCCCGCTGAGGGCCGCGCAGACCGCGGACGATCGACGTGCGGTGGCGCAGTAGCCACCGGCGTCACTCACTACTCATCAGGCATCAACCATGTCTCGGACTCAGACCCGAGGTGTCGCCATCGCCGTCCTGGGCGCGCTCATCGCGCTCGCTGGACAGCCGCCGCGGCCACTCGGAGCCCAGCAAGACACGACCCGGAGCGCGACGACCGTCGCGTCGCGTCGCCTGTCGCTCGAGGACGCGCTCCGCGCCGCCGAGGCGCAGAGTGAGGCCGTCCAGATCGCCCGTGCCGGCCTAACGAGAGCCCAGGGTCAGTGGTATCAGGCGCGCAGCCAGTACCTGCCGCAGCTGAACGCGACGGCGGCGTATGCCCGCACCCTGCGATCACAGTTCCAGGGTGTGAGCTTCGGCGGCGGCACGGACACCGCGGCCACACCGACCCCACAGGCGGTCTGCGCACCGTCGATTCCCGCGAACGCAACGCCCGCGGAGATTCAGGCGGCGCTCGGGCAGGCGAGCACCTGCCAGGCCGCCGGCGGCGGTTTCAACTTCTCCAGCGTCGGCTTCGGTGCACCGAACCAGTGGACGTTCGGTGTCAATTTCTCGCAGAACGTTTTCGCCGGCGGACGCATCTCTGGCCAGTACCAGGCCGCGAACGCATCGGTGAGTACGGCGACGATCGAGGTCGCGGCGCAGCGGGCACAGCTCGCGCTCGACGTCACGCAGGCGTACTACGACGCCGCGCTCGCCGACCGTCTCGTCTCCATCCAGGAAGCGGCGCTGACGCAGACGGACGAAGTGCTTCGCCAGACGCGGGTCGCGCGCCAGGTGGGGAATCAGGCGGAATTCGATCTGCTGCGGGCCCAGGTGACGCGTGACAATCAGGTGCCGGTCGTACTGCAGGCGCGGAACGCGCGCCGGGTCGCGTATTATCGGCTTAAGCAACTGCTCAACTTGCCGATGGACGAGGCGCTCCAGCTGGCGACCCCGCTCGACGACTCGACAGCGACGACGAGCACCGTGGTCGCGGCGGTGAACGCGGGGAGCTCGCGTGCCCAGTCTGGCAGCGTCGCGGCGCTCGTGGCGGACACCAACGTCGCCGACCGCGCCCCCGTGCGTCAGCTCGAGCAGACGGTGCGCGCACAGCAGGCGCTCGCGAAAGCGGCGCGTGGCGAACGCCTGCCGTCGATCCAGATTACGTCAGGGTATCAGCGCCTCTACTTCCCAACCAACGTCTTTCCGCAGTGGAACAACGCGCGCGAGAACTGGACGATCGGCGCGTCGCTGTCACTGCCGCTCTTCACGGGTGGCCGCATTCGCGGCGACGAAATGATCGCGGAGAGCAATCTTGCACAGACCAAGGCGCAGCTTCAGCAGACGCGTGAGTTCGCGGCGCTGGACTCCCGCATCGCGCTGAGCGCGCTCGAGCAGGCGCAGGCCACCTGGCAGGCGAGCGCGGGAACGGCGCAGCAGGCATCGCGCGCCTACGAGATCGACCAGATCCGCTTTCGCGAGGGCATCTCGACGCAGACGGATCTCTCGCAATCGCGTCTGCTCCTGGAGCAGTCGCTGGCGAACCGCGCGCAGGCGGCGCGAGACCTCGCTGTCGCGCGGGTGAAGCTCGCTCTTCTGCGGGACCTGCCGCTGCAAGCAGGAGGGAGTGGGCAGGCGCAGTCGCAGTTCCAGACGCAGTCGGGCAACGCCGTGAACGGCGCCACGCAGGGCGGACAGGGTGGCCCGACGCAACAGACACAGACACGAACAACGACACAAGCTGCCGCGAGCGCGAGCGGTGTTTCGGGGGGAGGAATCATACCATGAGTGGCATGAGCGGAACGTGGAGCCGGGAGTCGCGAGGAGTCGTTAGGCTGGCGGTGCTGGCGGCGCTCGTGACAGTAGGGGCATGCCGTCGAGGTGACGCCAACGCCGAGCCGGCGGGAACGGATGCCGTCGTCATCGGACCGGAGAACATCGTCATCGTCAGCGAGCAGGAGATTCGAACGGGCCCGGCGCTCTCGGGCACGCTCGCGCCGGAACGTGAAGCCACCATTCGCGCCGAGCTGCAGGCACCGGTCGTGGAGACGCTCGTCGAGCAAGGCCAGCGTGTGGCCGCCGGCCAGCTTCTGCTCCGGCTCGACGATTCGGCAATCCGGGATCAACTCCTCTCCGGTCGCTCGGGAGTGACGACGGCACAGGCCAATCTCACCGTCGCGCAGCACGAGGAGGAGCGCAACGACGCGCTGCTCAAAGCGGGGGCGATCGCCGAGCGCATGGTGGAGCAGTCCCACGCGCAGGTGACCGCGGCGCGAGCGCAGCTCGCGACGGCGCAGGCGCAGCTGGCGTCGGCGGAGAAGCAGTCGGCGAACACCCGGATCGCGGCACCGTTCGCGGGGATCGTCAGCGCGCGGTCGGTGAGTGCGGGCGACGTCGTCTCGGCCGGCACGGCCTTGATCACAGTCGTCGATCCCTCGACGATGCGCCTCGAGGCATCGGTACCGGCCGACGCGTTAGCCGCGGTGCGTCTCGGCGCGCCGGTGGATTTCACGGTAACGGGCTATCCGAATCGGCATTTCACGGGACGCGTCACGCGTATCAATCCAATCGCTGACCCTGCGACGCGTCAGGTGCGGATCATCGCGTCGCTGCCGAACAACGGCGGCACGCTCGTCGGCGGTCTCTTCGCCGAGGGTCGCGTGTCGAGTGAATCGCATCGGGCGCCGATCGTGCCGCAGAGTGCCGTCGACGAGCGGGGACTGCGGCCGAGCGTGGTGCAGCTGAAGGGCGGTCGAACCGCGAAAGCGGAAGTGACGTTAGGCCTTCGCGACGCCGCGTCGGAGACGGTCGAGATCACGCAGGGACTCACACCGGGCGACACGGTGCTGTTAGGCGCCGCCCGGGGCATCAGCGCGGGCACGCCAGTCCGGGTCTCGGCGCCGACGGATGTGAAGAAATAGTGGAGTCATCCTGAGCGAAGCGAAGGATCTACTGGACCCGGGTAGATCCTTCGGTCGCTACGCTCCCTCAGGATGACAGTGGGCCACGGGCACCTCATCACAGGCCATTCTCAATGTTCATTTCCGATTTTGCCATCAAGCGGCCGCTGATCACCGTCGTGTCGATGCTGGCGCTGGTTGTCTTCGGCATCTTCGCGCTGCTGAAGCTCAAGACCGACGAGTTTCCCGACGTCGCGCCCCCATTCGTGTCGGTGGGCATCGTGTATCCGGGCGCGTCGCCGGACATCGTCGAGAAACAGATCCTCGATCCCGTCGAGGAGCAGATTCAGGCCATCTCCGGGGTGAAGCAGGTGATGGGAAAGGCGTACGACGGCTACGCGCTGATTCTCATCGAGTTTCTCTTCGAGAAGGATCTCAACGAGGCGACGCAGGACATTCGTGACGGCATCTCCACGATCCGCGCCGATCTGCCCGTTGAGATGAAAGAGCCGATCATCAAGAAGGAGAACGACACCGACCGACCGATCGTCTCGCTCGCCTTATCGTCGACGACACTCACGCCGGCGGAGATGACGCGGCTCGTCGACCCCGGGATCACGCGCGAGCTGCGGTCGCTGCCTGGCGTCGCCGACGTGCTCGTCTTTGGCAAGCAGGAGCGCGAGCTCACGGTGGAGCTGAAGCCGCAGGCACTGCAGGCTGTGGGAGTGAGCGTCGGCCAGGTCGTGCAGGCGCTGCAGCTGCAGAACCTGGCCTCGCCGGTCGGTCATGTCACGGGCTCGCTCGACGAGCGGTCGATCAGACTACGGGGGCGGCTCCAGGCGCCCGAGGAGTTCACGCATCTCGTGGTCGCCGAGCGCAATGGCCAACTGATTCGACTCGGGCAGGTCGCGGAGATCAAAGACGGAACGATCGAGCCCCGCACGCTCGCGCTGTATGACAGCCGCGAAGCGGTGGGCATCGACATCAAGAAGTCGAAGGGCTTCAGCACGACCGATGTGGCCAGCCGGCTGATCGCGCGCGTGGACCTGATCAAGAAGCGCCTCCCGCCCGGAACGACGATGGAGGTCGTGAAGAACTCGGGTGTTCGCGTCGACCACGCGGTTCGCAACGTTCAGGAAGCGCTCATCGAAGGCGCGATTCTCACCGTGCTCGTCGTTTTCCTTTTCCTGAACTCATGGCGCTCGACGGTGATCACCGGCCTCGCGCTGCCGGTGTCGGTGCTGGCGTCGTTCATCGCGGTGTGGGTGATGGGGTTCAAGCTGGAGACGATGTCGCTGCTCGGCCTCTCGCTCGCGATCGGCATCCTGATTGACGACGCGATCGTCGTGCGGGAGAACATCGTTAGGCACGTGGAGATGGGGAAAGATCACTACACGGCGGCGCGCGAGGGCACCGACGAGATTGGACTCGCCGTCGCGGCGACGACCTTCTCCATTCTCGCGGTCTTCGTGCCGATCGGCTTCATGCCGGGCATCGGCGGCCAATGGTTCAAGCCGTTCGCGCTGACGATTGCGTGCTCGGTGCTCGTGTCGCTGTTCGTCTCCTTCTCGCTGGACCCGATGCTGTCCGCGTACTGGGCGGATCCGCACCGCCTCGAAGAGGAGAAGTGGTGGATCACGAAGCAGCTCGATCGCTTCAACCACTGGTTCAATCGTCAGGCGCAGAATTACAGGAAGGTCATCGCCTGGGCGCTCGATCACCGTGCGGCAATGATCACGATCGCGATGGGATCCTTCATCTCGGCGTTCATCCTGCCGGCGAAGGGGCTCACGGGTCTCGCCGCGGCGCTCGTCGGCGTCATCATCGTCGCGTACGCCTTCAGCAGCGAGCGCTTCTCGGGAGTAATGCGGGGCGTCGTGGCGCTCGCCGGCATCATCGTGGCCTTCACGCTCGTGCGCTCGGTGCCGGCGGTGCGCACCGTCGGCGTAGGATTCTTTCCCGAGGACGATCGCGCCGAGATGACGATCGCGATCGAGACGCCGCCCGGGTCGAATCTCGAGTACACGCGCCTCAAGGCTGAAGAAGCGGCGCGGATCGCGCGGTCGCACAAGGAAGTGCTCTACACGTACACGACGTTAGGCAGCGGCGCTACCGGAACGGTGGACGTCGGCAACCTGTACGTCCGGCTCGTGCCAAAGAACGAGCGCTCGATCAGCGCCGAGCAGTTCGCGAACGTGCTGCGCGCCGAGACGAAGCGCGTCGCCGGAGTGACGCTGTCGGTGTTCACGAGTGACTTTGCCGGCGGCCGCAAGCAGCTCCAGATGCAGCTCCGCGGTAATGAGCTCGTTGCGCTCAATCAGGCCGCGGAGATGGTCAAGGAGGAGGTGCAGAAGGTGCCGGGCGCCGTGGACATCGGCCTCTCGACGAAGGGTCAGAAGCCCGAGCTCAACGTCGAGCTGAACCGTGGAGTGGCGGGAAGTCTCGGCATCACGGTCGGCGAAGTGGCGCAGGCGCTCAGGCCGGCATTCGCGGGCCTCAAGTCGGGCGATTGGGTGGATCCGAGCGGCGAGACGCGCGATGTCGAGGTGCGGCTCGCTCCCGAATCGCGTCGTCGCGCCGCCGATCTCGCGGCGCTGCCGCTGGTGGTGGCGGGTCCGAACGGCGTGCCGAGCACGTTGCCGTTAGGCCAGGTCGCGACGATCACCGAGAGCACAGGGCCAGCGATCATCGATCATCTCGATCGCGAGCTCGTAGTGACGGTGGAGGCGAACACCTCGGGCCGCGCTTCGGGTGACGTCGCGAGCGACATCGAGCAGCGTGTGAAGCGTTTGACGCTGCCTCCGGGCGTGCGGTACACGATGGGTGGCGAATCGAAGGACCAGAACGAAGTGTTCGGTCAGATCTTCTTCGCGCTCGGCGTGGCCCTGATGCTGATGTATCTGATTCTCGTCGTGCAGTTCGGGTCGTTCCTGGATCCGGTGGCGATCATGATCTCGCTGCCGTTGTCGCTCATCGGCGTGATGGTGTCGCTGGCGATCACAGGGAACACGATCAACATCATGACCCTGATCGGTGTGATGATGCTGATGGGCATCGTCGCCAAGAACGCGATCCTGCTGATCGACTTCGCGAAGTGGGCGCGGGAGAAGGATGGACGACCGTTGCGCGAGGCGCTCATCGAGGCCGGCGCGATTCGACTGCGGCCGATCCTGATGACGACGTTCGCCCTCATCGCGGGCATGATCCCGGTCGCGCTCGGCCGCGGGGAAGGGGCACAGTTCCGCGCGCCGCTCGGTATCGCCGTGATTGGGGGCGTGATCACGTCGACGTTCCTGACGCTGCTGGTGATTCCGACGGGCTACGAGATTCTCGACGAGTGGCGTCGTGGCTTCGCACGCATCGCGGGCTACCGGCCGCGGCAGATGACGGCGGAGCACCCGGTGCCGGCGATGGGAGATTAAGGGCAGTCCATAATTATCAGTCCATAGTTATCAGTCCATAGTTATCAGGGGGTTCGGAACGAATCGTTGATGGGATGAAAAGCAGATCCCTCGCTAGCGCTCGGGATGACAGCCTCCATGAACGCTTCGTTCCATAGTCCCTGATAACTATGGACTGATAGCTGATAGCTGCCGTTAGCCCCTGTACGCCTCACGGGCGACGCTGTACGCTTTGGGATGCTCGTCTATCTCAATGGCCAGTACAGCCCCGTTCGTGAGGCGACCATCTCGGCGCTCGACCGGGGGTTTGTGTTCGGAGATGGCGTGTACGAAGTGTGGCGCGTGGTGCGGGGGCAGATGTTCGAGGCGGAGCGACACCAGGCTCGTCTCGAGCGGGGTCTGAGCGAGCTGCGAATCGCGCGACCGAGAGAAGCCACGCTCGACGGCATAACCGAGATCGCTGAGCGGCTGCTGAGCGAGAATGGCCTCGCCGGCGGCGAGGCGACGCTCTACGTCGAGATCACGCGTGGCACCGCGCCGCGGACGCATTACTTCCCCGCGCCGGGAACCACGCCGACGATGCTGGTGATGGCGAGCGCATTCACTCCGTCGGAGGCGCGCTTCACCGGGACGCGTGTGATCACGCAGCCTGACGTGCGCTGGCTGCGGTGCGATCTCAAGACCATCCAGCTGCTGCCTAACGTACTGGCACGTCAGGCAGCGACCGAGGCGGGCGCGAGCGAGGCGATCTTTGTCCGCGACGGTGTGATCACGGAAGGAACGCATACCACTGTGTTCGCGTTGATCGCTGGCGAGCTGCGGACGCACCCCGCGAACCACCTGGTGCTTCCGGGCGTGACGCGCGACGTGGCGCTGGGGCTCGCGCGCGACGCCGGCGTGCGCGTACGCGAGGCGGCGATCCGCATCGACGAGCTGCCTAACGCGACGGAGCTCTTCCTCTCGGGAACGACAACCGACGTCACGCCGATCCTGCGCGTCGACGACCGCGTGATCGGCGACGGAGTGCCAGGTCCGGTCGCCCGCGCGCTGCTCGAGCGACTGCTCGAGCGGATGGGACTGACGACGTCCGCGCTGGTGAGCGCGCGGAACTGAGGGCTGGCCATCCTTCTGTCGACGCTGCTCCTCGTTATCCCCCGCGCCGGCGACTCGCTCACGGCGTTGCAGCGGCTATGGGCCTATATCACCCTCGCCGCGACGGGGATCGTGACCGAGGAGGCGTCGCCGCTCGTCGGCGGCCTGATGGCGCACGATGGGCATCTGAAGCTGGTCGCGGTCGGCGCCTGGATCACCGCGGGCACGTGGATCGCCGACATTCTGTTGTACTACCTCGGCCGCTGGCGGGGCGATTGGCTGCGCGACCGTTGGCCAAAGCTTCGCGCGTTCATGCTGCGTGTCTTCGCCGTCGTGCGGCGCCATCCGTGGCGATGCTCGCTGGCCGTGCGTTGGGCGTACGGGTTGCGCCTAACGCTTCCGCTGGCCTGCGGTGCCGCGCGCGTGCCGTTTTGGCTGTATGCGGTCGGCAGCTTCATCAGCGCTGCGACGTGGGCGTACCTCTTCACCTTCGCCGGCTGGGGCTTTGGCGAGGCGGCGCTGCGCCTCCTCGGCCACGTGCGACGCTACGAGGTGAAGATCGCGCTAGGGATCATCGTGGCTGTAGTGATCGCGTTCTATTTCATGCGCAAGCGCGACGTGGGCGGGGAAGTGGTCGATGCGCTCGAGCGAGAGAGGAGGAAATAGTTATCAGTTATCAGTCCATAGTTATCAGGGGATTAGGACCGAAGCGTTTAGTGGATGTCATGCTGAGCGAAGCGAAGGATCTACTGGATCTCGGGTAGATCCTTCGTCGCTTCGCTCCTCAGGATGACAATCCGAACTCCCTGATAACTATGGACTGACAGTTATTGACTGCTCTTTAAGGGTTTCCCATGCGCGCCGGACGTGCTTCTCCTCCGTCCGGATGTTGCCGACGGCGAGGCGGAGGACGTAGCGGTCATCGAGCTTCGTGTGGGAGAGGAATACCTCGCCGGTCGCGTTGACTCGCTCGAGGATTTTCGCGTTCAGGTCGTTGAGTACTTCCTCATGGATGCCTGAGGGCGCGAAGCGGAAGCAGACGAGCGAGAATGGGACTGGCGCGACGACCTCCCAATCCGGATCGGCATGCACCCAGTCAGCGAACTGTCGTGCGAGGGCGCAGTGCGCGCGGATGCGCGCCGCAAGCCCGGCGGTTCCGAAACCACGGATGACCATCCACAGCTTGAGTGCACGGAAGCGGCGGCCGAGCTGCACGCCGTAGTTCATAAAGTCGACTACGGACTCGCGCTCCGGCGTCACGAGGTACTCGTGCACGAGGGAGAACGCCTGCTCGAGGAGGTGGGGCTTGGTCGTGAAGAACGCCGAGCAATCGAACGGCGTGAAGAGCCACTTGTGCGGGTTGACGACGAGGGAATCGGCGTGATCGACGCCGGCGAGCACGTGTCGCATCTCCGGCACGATGGCGGCGACGCCGCCATAAGCACCGTCGACATGGAGCCAGATCGACTCGCGGCGGCAGATCTCGGCGATGGCGGGGACTGGATCGATGCTCGTGGTACTGGTGGTGCCAACGGTGGCGACGCAGGCGAGCGGCAGGAAGCCGTTCGCGCTGTCGTCGGCGATGGCGGCGGCGAGGGCGTCTGGGCGCATCCGGAACTCGTCGTCGACGTCGACGTGGACGACGTTCTCGAGGCCGATGCCTAACGCGAGCGCCGCCTTGTCGATCGAGGAATGAGCGTGGCGCGACGTGTAAACGCGGAGCCGGGGGAGATCGGCGCGACCCGCCATGCCGCGCGCACGAATGTCGAGCTCCGGCTTTGCCTCGCGCGCGGCCGCCAGCGCGAGCATTGACGAGATCGATGCCGTATCGTTCAGGAACCCGAACCAGCCGCCGGGCAGGCCGAGCATCTGCCGCAGCCAATCGGTGGTCACCTGCTCGAGCTCCGTCGCGGCGGGGGATGTCCGCCAGAGCATCGCCTTCACGTCGAGCGCGGCCACAAGCAGCTCGCCGAGGATGCCGGGGACCGACGACGATGTGGCGAAATAACCGAAGAATCCGGGATGGTTCCAGTGCGTGATGCCGGGAACGATCTGCGTCTCGAAATCGCGGAGGATGTCGCCTAACGGCTCCGGCTGCTCCGGCGGAGACACGGGCAGCATCTGCCGGATCTCGCCCGGAACGACCTGTGAAAGAACGCTCACGCGCTCGGGATGATCGAGATAGCGCGCGATCCAGTCCAGGGCAGTGCGTCCGTGGGTCAGCAGCTCCGACGTCGGAAGATCGCCGACATCGGAGGCGGAGCCGAGCGCGGGTGCGGAAGTCATGACTCGAGTTCCTTGCGAGCGTCGAACAAGGAATGTAGCGTCACGCGAACCGCCACCGACCCTCATGGCCGACGCTCCACTTCCACCGCTCGACCGCATCGTCGAGACGGCGCTCTACTGCGACGATCTCTCCCGGTCTCGCGCCTTCTACATCGATATTCTCGGCTTCGAGCCGCTGCTCGAGAGCGCGCGTCTCCTGGCGGTGAGCGTCGGCGGGAATAGCGTGCTGCTGCTCTTTCAGCGTGGGGCGACGAACGTGCCGCTGCCGACCGCGGGCGGCATCGTGCCGCCACATGGCGGAACCGGGATTCAGCACATTGCGTTCGCGGTTGCCGATCGCATCCAGCTGGACGCCTGGGCCGCTCGGTTCGACCAGCGGGGCGTCGCGATCGAGAGCCGCGTGCGCTGGCCGCGGGGTGGCGAGAGCATCTACATTCGCGATCCGGACCAGCATTCGATTGAGCTGATCACGCCTGGACTGTGGGCGATCTATTGATCGGCGCCTAACGCCAGCGAAACCACTTGAGCGCAAGTAGCAGCGTTGCCACCGACCACGCGCCGAGGATCGCGATCTCCGGGCCGATGACGCTCCAGCCCGCGCCGCGGAGCATGCTTGCCCGCAGCGCATCGTTCGTCGCCGTGAGCGGCAATGCCTGGATCAGCGGCTGAAAGGCGCGCGGGAAGTTCTCGGACGAGAAAAAGACGCCCGAGAGCACCCACATCGGCATCATCGTCACGTTCATCAGCCCCGACGCGCCCTCGATCGTCCGCGCGCGGGAGGCGATGAGCAATCCGAGGCCGCCGAAGGCGAAGACGCTCGCGAGAACGATCACTGCGAGCTGGAGAATGGGCCCGCGGACGGGCACGCCGAAGAACAACGCCGCGAAGCCGAGCAGGACGACGACTTCCCCGACGAGCAGTGCGATGCGCGAAATCAGATACGAGACGAGATACTCGGCGCGCGACATCGGCGTCGCCACCAGCCGCTTGAGCAACTTCTTACGCCGGGCGTCGACGATAGTGTAGCCGAGCCCCCAGATGCTGCTCCCCATGATGTTCATCCCAAGGAGGCCGGGGATGACGAAGTCGATGTAGCGCGAGCCACGCTCGCGGACATGACTCTCGCTCACCGTCACGACGTCGGCGCGTCCGTTCCCGCGCTGGATCGCGTTGTCCGCGAGGAGCCTCGCATTGCGCGCGTCGGGCCGCGTCTCGTCGAATTGATACTGGAGCTGCGCATCCGCCTGTGGAAGGACGACGAGCGCGACGCGCCCGGTGCGGAGCGCAACCCGCGCGCTGTCCGCCGACAGCTCTTCGACGGCGAGGCCCGAATCCGCGCGCGCGGCCGCCGCGACTCGGCTCGCCGCCGGCGAGGGGCCGACGACGGCGATGTGCACGACCTCCGGGGGTCGGTTCCGGAACGCGATTCCGAGCCCGATGGCGAGGATGATCGGGAAGGCGAACGTCCAGAAGAGTGCTTCGGGTTCGCGGATGAACTCCTTGAACCGCACTGACGAGAGCTGGACGAGCGAATCGGAGGGAAAGCGGCGTCGGGGACGCGGAGTTTCGATGTTACTCATCGCGGAGCTGCCTGCCGGTGAGGTGGACGAAGACGTCCTCGAGCGTTGCCGAGTGCGTGCGCAGCTCCGCCAGATGGAGATCGCGACGTGAGAGCTCGGCGAGGAGCGCCGGTACGGTGCGGTGCAGCTCCGCCACCTGCAGCTCCCAGACGGTGCCATGGTCTTCGCCACGGCTGCGCGCGGCGCTCACACCGGCGAGGCCTCGCAATGACTCGGGCGTCAGCTCGGCGGCGCCATTTCCCGCATGCGCGAGCACGAACTCGACGACCTGCTCGCCGCCTAACGAGGCAATGAGGTCCCGCGGGGTGCCGAGGGCGATCACCTTGCCGTGGTCGACGATCGCGACGCGATCGCAGAGTCGCTCGGCCTCGTCCATGTAGTGCGTCGTGAGGAGGATCGTGCGCCCAGTCGACTTGAACTCCTCGACGAGATCCCAGATCTGGCGGCGCGACTGTGGATCGAGCCCGGTCGTCGGCTCGTCGAGGAAGAGCAGGTCGGGATCGCCGACGATCGCGCAGGCGATCGCCAGGCGCTGCTTCTGACCGCCCGACAGCTTGCCCACACGCCCCTCGCGCTTCTCATCGAGCTGCACGAGACGAATGACGTCGTCGATGCTCCGGCCCTTTGCATAGAAGCTGCGAAACAACCGCACTGTTTCCGCGACGGTCAGCTTTTCCGCGAGCTGCGTCTCCTGCAGCTGAATGCCTAACCGCTCGCGGAGCTCGCGCTCGTCAGTGGCCCATCGGCGGCCGAGGACGATGACGTCACCCTCGTCCGCGGAGTTGAGCCCCTCGCAGATCTCGATAGTCGTGGTCTTGCCGGCGCCGTTAGGCCCGAGAAGCCCGAAGCATTCGCCGGTCGCGATCTCGAGGTCGAGCCCGTCGACCGCGACGACGTCCGCGTAACGCTTGCGGAGGCCATGGACCGAGACCGCGAGGTCATTCCTCACGGCGTGACGCGCGTCCCCTGCGCATAGCGAAGCACGTCGTACAGGTAGTGCACGCCGAAGCCCACATTCTCCGCCGAGAGGCGCTCGTCGTTGCCGTGCACGCCACGCTGCGCGTCGGCCGATTCCACCTTGAACGGATCGAAGCCATAGGTGACGATGCCGAGCTGTCGATAGGTCGGCCGGTCCGTGGCGCCGGTGAGCATCGGCGTCGTCACGTAGGCGTTCGGGTCGCGGTCGTGCGCAGCCTTCTCGATGGCGTGGAAGAACTCCGTCTCGATCGGGCTCTCGAGCGGCGGCTTCGGCGCGAGGAGCGGCGCGAACTGCACCGCGGTGTCACCAACGACCCCCTGCAGAGTCGCGAGGAGCTGCTTCGGATCGGCGTCGGGAAGGAGTCGGATGTCTATGTCAGCGGACGCTTCGGCCGGGATGACATTGGTTTTGTTGGATCCGTGCAGCCCCGTGAGGCTGATGGTGTTTCGGAGAATCGCGTTCCAGTACAAGTCGTTGAGAATCCATTGGCGAGCCGCGGGGTCGGTTAGCGCGACCTTCACGTTCGAGAGCCACTGCTTTTGCTTCCCGGTGTAGCCGCGGGCGATGTCGCGGAAGTACTTGTCGACGCCCGGGGTGATGTGCAGTGGCGTCTCGTATCGGCCGATCTTGTCGAGCGCAGCGACGAGCCGCGGCACCGGATTCTGCTTCGTTGGACGCGAGCCGTGCGATGGAGTGCCGTGCACGGTGAGGTGCTGCCAGAACGTGCGCTTCTCGGCGATGCCCACGCCGTAGTACGCGAGCTTGCCGTTCTCGAATTTGTTGTCGCCACCTTCGGTGATCAGATACTCGACGTCAGCAAGGAGATCCGGGTGCCGCTGGACGAAGACGATTGCTCCCGTGCTGCCGAGCTCCTCGTCGGAGTTTGCGATGAAGACGATGTCGCGATTGAGCGGAACGCCGCTTCGCTTGAGCGCGATCATCGCCATGAGGTGAATGATTCCCTCGCCCTTCATGTCGAGTGCGCCGCGGCCCCACACGTAGCCGTCCTTCACGAGGCCAGCGAACGGATCGACGGCCCAATAGCGCGTGTCCGCGGGAACCACGTCCATGTGATGGACGAGCGCGATCGCCTTCTTGGTGCCGTTTCCCTTCAGGCGCGCGTAGAGGTTCGCCCGACCCGCTGGCTTCAGCTCGGCCGTATCGAGGATCTGCGCCTCGATCCCTTCCCGATCGAGAATGCGCTTGAGGTAGAGCGCGGTCTGGAGCTCGTTACCGGTCGGGTTGGTCGTGTTGATCTTGAGGTAGTCAGCGAGAATCTGCACGGTCTCGTCGCGCAGCTTGTCCCAGTCGATCGGTTGCTGCTGCGCACCTAACGACGTGAGCGGCGCGGCGGCGAAGACGAGAAGCCAGCGGCGGACGGAACGAACCAAGCGGGGCATCGGCGGAATACGGCTGGGGGCGGCGAACGGGGGAACGCGTAATCGACAGAAACGCTTTCGAGAACGCAATCGCGAGCCCGTCACGAAGCATTGGAGGTGGGCCGAAACCCATCGCTCCTGCCTGTCGTACGCCCCGGCGGACTCCCTCCCACCCCCGTCGTCCAATGTCCCTCCTCCTCGCTGTCGCCTTTCCACTCCTCGCATCGGCCGCCCCATTCCAGGTGCCAGTGGACGTCAAGAAAGACACGGCCAAAAAGGGCAACATCGCCATAACACTCGGGAGGCGAGGCGACCCGAACGATACGATCACGGTCGTCCGGGACAGCACCGATTCCGTCGTCGTGGGCGCGCACGGACGCCGGCGGCACCTGTCGGCGCGACGGCTGCCCGTCACGGCCCAGCTCCTGGCGTCCGCGTTTCGCGATCCCGCGGCTCGTCAGCTGCTCGAGCGGGCGCGCGTCGCGCGCATGTCACAGGATTCGGCGCTGCAGGGGTACGACGCCACCTCCTATCAGCGGATCTCGGCCGGCATGGGGTTCTCGAGGATCGGCCGCGACCGGCTCATCTTCCGCACCGAGAACGTGTCGCGCGTTCGCTGGCAGCGCGGCCTTGGCGCCTGGATCGACGTCAAGGGTGAACGAACCGCGATCCCGGTAGCGCCCGACGAGGCGCAAAAGGAGGCCGAGCAGGACATGGCCGAGGATGCCGACATGACGGCAGTACCGTACTACCCGGGTTATGAGGCGCTCTGGGTGGGCATGGGCGCGGCGCGAGCCAACGTGAACGAACGAGAGCTCGTTCATCCGCTCGCTGGGGGGGCGGAGGCGTATTACGTCTACGAGAGCGGCGACTCGATTGACATCCGGCTCCCGGACCAGGCGACCGTGAAGCTACGCGAGCTGCGGGTGCGGCCACGCACGGCCAAGTGGAACGTCGTCGTCGGATCGCTCTGGTTCGACGTGAAGAGCGGACAGCTGGTGCGCGCCGCCTATCGGTTTGCCGTGCCGCTCGACGTCTGGGCAATGGTGAAGGACGAGGATCCCCACGCGCTCGACGACGTTCCGAAGTGGGTGATGCCGATGATCTCGCCGATGCACGGCCAGATCACCGCGGTCGCGATCGAGTACGGGCTGTACGAGAATCGCTTCTGGCTGCCGCGCATCCGCGCCGCGGAAGGAAGCGCGCAGGTGTCGTTCATGCACGTGCCGTTCAAGATGGAGCAGAGCTTCAAGTACGCGTCTGTGAACGCGCTTGACAGCTTGCCTGGGGTGATAGCGGCCGCGCCGAGCATTCTCGACACGCTGGCCGACTCGTTGGCGGACAAGATGCGCGACTCGCTGCGCGCATTGCGACGCGCCCGGCGTGACTCGATCAAGGCCGGACTCCTCCAGGCACCGCCCAAACAATGCGACACGAGCGAATACCGAGTCGTGCGGCG
>JAJKIR010000236.1 GCA_021154325.1 Gemmatimonas sp. | reverse complement strand
GCCGTGTTGAGCGCCTTGTTCGGATGCTTGGAGACTTCGATCTTGCCGCCGGCCTTGAGCGCGCGGCAACGACCCGCGCCCTCCGCCTCGATCTGCTCGGCGACGATCTCCTGGTAGCGCAGCGTCGCGAGAGGATCGGCGTCATCGCGCGTCTCGAAGCCGCCGGGAAACTCCACGACCTCCGAGGGATCCTTGCCGCCGTGCTGGCCCTTGAGCTGGGTCGACGGGGTTTCAAAGTTGTAGTCCATGTGCGTGTACTTTCCCGGCCGCACATCCTGACTCACGTTGAACCAACTGAGCACGGTCTCGTCTTCGGTGTCGTGGGCGATCGTCGAGAGGCGAAGCTTGATCGGCGTCTTCGCGACGCTGTTGTCGTCCGCGACCACCATGTTGCACTTCTTTCCATCGTGCTCCGCGAACCAGAAGATCCCTTCCTCCTCCATCAATCGCGTGATGAAGTCGAGATGCGTCTCGCCGTACTGGACACGGTACTCGTGAGGCTTGTGCGCCTTCACGCACTTGAACAGGAGATCCGTGAACCCCTGTTCGGCGCACACGGCCTTGACGATCTCCGGGATCGATTTGTTCTGCCAGATGCAGTAGTCGCTCGTCAATGACAGAAACCAGTACCAGGGCCGGATCTCGGCCTCGTACACGGTGAGTCCCTCGGCTTGATCGAGCTGGACGAAGCGGCTGATCAGGCCGTTGATGACACGCTCACTGCCGTCGGCCTGACCCATCTTCACCGTCGCCAGTGTACGAATGAGCTTCGCCGCACTGATGCCGGGATCCTTCGCGAGTAGCCCGAGGGTGTATTTGAAACCGCCCGCGATCGATTCCTTCCCCTCGAAGCTCTCGAGGAGCAGCGCGTCGGGTCCGAGCGCGGTCTCGACGCTGATCGCGCGACCCTTCTGCGCATAGGTGAGGGTCGGAGTCACTTCCGTTTGCAGGGCCATGGTTCACACCCTCCAGAGTTCGCTGATCACGCGCGCAACGTGGGCTCGGCCGACGTCGGCAGTGTGTACGCCGGCGCCGCAACCGCCGGTTCATCGCTCGGCTGCCGTCCATCAACTCGATAGGCAAATGCGCCGTCGTCGGTGATGCCGACGCTGATCGCACCGATCTCGCCGCCCGTCGCCAACTGCTCGAGTATCCGCACCGACACTTCGGGAAGCAGTGTGTGCGTGAGAATGTTGTCGACGTTGCGGGCGCCGCTCTCCACTTCCGTGCAGCGTGCCGCCACCGCGTCGACGAGGCCCTCGTCGAAGCTGAAGCGGACGCGATGCGTCTGCTCGATGCGACGTTGGATCTTCCCGAGCTTCAGTCGTACGATGCGCTTGAGGTTCTCGTCGCGCACCGGGAAGTAGGGGATGATCACCATACGGCCGAGGAACGCCGGCTTGAAGGTCTTGTCGAGCTCCGGCTTGAGCGCCTTCACGAGTCCATCGTTCGACGGCATCGTCTCCGGGTCCGCCGTGAGCTTCATGATCGTCTCGGTGCCCGCGTTCGTCGTCAGGATGATGACGCAGTTCTTGAAGTCGATCTGCCGTCCCTCCCCGTCTTCCATCCGGCCCTTGTCGAACACCTGGAAGAAGAGCTCGAGCACGTCGGGGTGCGCCTTCTCCACCTCGTCAAGGAGGACGACGGAATAGGGACGCCGCCGAACGGCTTCGGTGAGCACGCCACCCTCGCCGTAACCAACGTAGCCTGGAGGCGAGCCCTTGAGCGTAGAAACAGTATGCGCCTCCTGGAACTCGGACATGTTGATCGTGATGAGATTTTGCTCACCACCAAATAGCAAGTCCGAGATCGCCAGCGCGGTTTCCGTCTTGCCGACGCCGGATGGCCCGACGAGCATAAAGACGCCCTTCGGCTTGTTGGGGTCCTCGATGCCGGCGCGTGACGTCCGCACGCGCCGACTGATGTACTCGAGCGCGTGGTTCTGACCGATGACGCGCTGCTCGAGGTGCTTTTCGAGCTCGAGCACCATGGCGAGATCGTCGCGCAGCATCTTGCCCACAGGCACGCCAGTCCAGCCCGACACGACTTCGCCGATGAGCGAAGCGTCGACGCAGACGCGCATCAGCGGCGCATCGCCCTGCACGCTCGCGAGCTGATCGTCCAGCGTCGCGAGCTCGGCCCGGAGCTGGTCCGCGCTGGCGGTGGCGCGCGCCTCGTCTTCGGCCACCTGCTGTGCCGTCGCGGCGTCCGGCGGAGCGGCATCCGCAGTCACGGCCGCGACTGCAGCCGAGGCGCGGCGCTTCTTCGCCACCTGCTGCTCGAGCTTCTCGCGGATCTCGCGGATCTGGCGCACGAGCTCCTTCTCCTTCTCCCAGCGGGCCGTCAACGTCGCGAGCTCCGCCTCCGTCTTCACGCGCTCCTGCGAGATGGAGAGGAGGCGCTCGTTATGGTTCGCCCCGACCGCGGCTTCGCGCTCGAGGACGCGACGCTGTACGGCGAGATCCTCCAGCCGTCGCTGAGCCGCCTCGATCTGCGGCGGCGTCGTATTCTGCCCCAGTGCGAGCCGCGCGCACGCAGTGTCGAGGACGCTCACCGCCTTGTCTGGCAGCTGGCGATCCGGGAGGTAGCGATGCGACAGCCGAACCGCCGCCTCGAGCCCATCGTCCATGATGCGCACGCCGTGGTGCGATTCGAGCGGTGGCACGATGCCGCGCAGCATCTGGCAGCACACTTCCTCGCTTGGCTCCTCGACTTTCACGAGTTGGAATCGACGTGCGAGCGCCGGATCTTTCTCGAAGTATTTCTTGTACTCGGACCAGGTTGTCGCGGCGAGGGTGCGCATCTCTCCGCGCGCGAGCGCCGGCTTGAGGAGATTGGCGGCGTCATTCTGTCCGGCCGCGCCGCCGGCGCCGATCATCGTATGCGCCTCGTCGATGAAGAGAATGATTGGCGACGGCGAGTTCTTCACCTCGTCGATCAGTCCCTTGAGCCGGTTCTCGAACTCACCCTTCACGCCCGCGCCGGCCTGCAACAGTGCGAGATCGAGGGTGCGCAGCGTGACGTTTCGGAGAACCGATGGCACGTCGCCATTCGCAATACGCAGCGCGAACCCTTCGACGACCGCCGTCTTTCCGACGCCGGCCTCACCCACCAGAATCGGATTGTTCTGCCGGCGTCGCAGCAGAATATCGATTACCTGCCGCACCTCGAAGTCGCGGCCGAGCACGGGATCGATCTTTCCCTGCTTGGCGCGCTCGGTGAGGTTGATGGTGTACGCGTCGAGATTCGGCGTTTTCCCGCCGCCCGCGCGAGGCGATGTGGATGCGGATGCGCTCTCGCCGCGCTGCGTCTGACCTTCCTCGACGGAATTGGCGGTGACCGCGACCAGATCCTTCCGCAGCGACTCCAGCGGGATCTTCGTGAACTCGCGGCTCACCTCCTTCACCATGCGCGACAGATCCTCGTCGGCGAGGAGGGCGAGGATGGTGTGACCGGTGCGGATCTGACCGGCGCCGTAGTCGACGGAACCGATCGTCCACCCCTCGGTGAGCATACGCGCCAGCTGCGGACTGAACGCCGGCGTCCGCGCATTGCCCGTCTTGAGGTGGTCGAGACTCTTCGCAAGATCTGACGCGAGCCGCGATCGGTCGATCGCGTACTGCTTCACGATGAACGCGAAGTCGCTGTCGGTGACATCGAGCAGCTTCACCAGATAGTGCTCGACCTCGACGTCGTAGTGCGTTCGCGAGAGACAGAGTCCCGCCGCCGCCTCGACGACGCCGCGCGTGGTCGAGTCGAGCTTGGCGATGAGAGCGCGAAGGTTCACTGACATGGTGGATCACCTCGAAGTGTGATTCGTACTGATGCTGCCTTGCCAAGAGGAGCGGGAGCGCGCACACCGCGCGCGCGACTTCAAATAAGCTTCTCGCGAGCGCAAGCGAGCGAGCATGTGTTCATGCTGTAGGGCTGACGCGCTCTTGCGCGTCAGCCCTACAGCATGAACACGCTATCATCCGGATCTCGGCCTAACGGTTTGGTCGTGAGCCAGGTACACCAGCTCAACGGGAGCGGTGTGTCGTCGCCGAGTCGGCACGGCGGCACGTCGTTTCGGTCGAGCACGAGCTGTATCTCGAAATCGATCAGATCATTCGTGTAGAGACGGGCGAGCGCGCGCAACGGCTCGTACGCGCTCCCGCCAGGCAGAAACTGGTCGTACTGCTCCCTGCTCAGCGGGCCCACACGCACGCGCGCCCGCGACTGCTGGTCCCAGATCTCGTCGCCCGCGACGGCGCCGAGTCCGAGCTGCGTCGACGCGCTCTCGTCATCGCCGAGCTCCGACTGCGTCGCCTGTTCCAGCGGATACCAGGCGCCGACGAATTGCTCGATCGTCACCGGCACGCCGAAAAAGTCGCTGAGCATCTGCTCGAGGCCAATTGCGGGACGCGTCGGAACGGAGAGCAGCCCCGTGTAGAACAGCAGCGCTTCGTCGGAGAGCGGGAGACGATCGCGCAGCGCCGCGCTGCCGAGGCCGACGAGGTCGAGCAGGCTCCGCGTCAGCCAATCACGCGAGGGCGCCCCGTACGAGACACTGACGTGTGTCTTCTCCCACGCGCGATAGAAGAGCGACAGCATGCGGTGGTCGAAGATTCCGAGGAACTCCTTCAGCGCGTGGTCGCCTGCGCGCACGCGGTCCGCGACGTACAGACTGTAGGCGAGCGGCAGCACACCCTGGGGCCCGCTCAACCCGAAGAAATTCACCGCCATGCGCGGCTGTCCGTCGCGCCGGTCGAGGCCCTGGATCTCACTGGCCGGGAACGCCACGCCCGTCGCCGTCGTTAGGCGCACCGCCTCCTGGCGCGGGTCGGCGAACCCGCCGATCGCCGTCCGACCCGGCTGCAGCCGCTCCAGCAGATGCATCGCCTGGAAGAAGTCGAACGACCATGGTTCGGCGAAGAGGCGATCGAGCAGCCGGCGGGCCTCCGCCGGCGACTCCGCGCCAACGGACACCTCGACGTCCGCGATCGCGCCGGCCCGAGGCCCGTACGCGAGCGGCGCGTCTACAGCAGCGGCTTCCAGCCCGCTCTCGGCGGCCATGCGCGTATCCCTCCCTTCCGCTGCCGCGACCGCGCGGTGAGCGTCGAGAAGCTGTTGATCGATGCGTACAACCCGAAGAAGTGCTCCAGCACGCTGGCGAACAGATATGCGCCCGCGCCGGTGAACTGCTCCTCGTCCAGATCGAGCTCGACGCGTCGGCCGCGCGCGAAGCTCAGGCCATGCTCGGTGGCAATGCGCGCAAACGCTGGCGCACTGCGCACGGCGAGGACGCCCTCGATCTGACGCCGCGCCGCTGGCTCGTCCCCGAAATCGTGCAGCCGCAGTACCTCACGCAGCGCCTCCGTGCCTTTCCCGCCCTGCACGTCACCGGTGCCGGTGCCATTCTCACTGTCGGCGAGCGACAGGTAGTTGAGCGACAGCTGCGACACGAGCCGCCAAGCTTGCGAGCTGCCTAACGGTGGCTGCACCACGCGGGTCGGCTTCACGAGCGCCACGATCGCGCGCACCGGGCCGCCGCGATCGAGCTCGAAATCGCCCTTCTCGTTGCCGAATGGCAGCCGACTCGGCAGATCGCTGTTGAAGCAGGTGAGCCGCGCCGTCACCACCTCGAGGTCGGGATACACGACTCGTCCCGAAAGATCGACGAACGACAACATGACATCCGTGCCGACGTCACTGCGCCAGCTGCTGAAGCGACGCTTCGACACCCAGTACGCGCTTGTGGGACCGTTTGCCTTCGCGTGGCGATGAGAGTAGAGCGGCTCGAATTGCTGCGTCTCTCCCGAGTCCGGCGCGATCGATACGACGTCGTCGATCGAGAAGACCTCGGTCGTGACGCGGCGATGCGCGTCGGGCACGAGCATGTACTCGTGCTTCCGCTGGTTGAGCAGCAGCGGCTCCGCCACCTGCGCGAAGAGATTCACGATCGGTGTGCAGCCGAGTCGGATCGTCGCGTCGCTGACGCCCGCCTCGAGCATCGGCCGCCACTCGGCGCGCTCGAACTGACTGATCGGGACTATAATCTCGACGCTGCTCCCCATGCCGGCGGCACGCAGCGCATCGAGACCACCAAGCTCATAAAAGAGGTACTTCTCCGGAAAGGCGAAGTACTCCTGCAGGAGGCGGTACGCCTGGAAGGACCGGCCGGGATACGGCAGCATTCCCTCGTTAGGCGCAAAGCCCACTGGCTGGAGCGACTCGGCATCGATGGTGACGGACTTCGGCTTCGACACGCCGACCTCGCGCACGACGAGATCGCGCCGATTGTTGGCCAGCAGCTCGTACAGCGGGAAGACGAGATTGCTCTCGCCGTTGAGGAAGAGCCGGAGCGTCCGGAGATCGAGCTGCGAGAACGTTACACCCGGCAGGCAGCGCAGCTCGATGCGGAGCGCGGCCACGGCGTCGCCTAACCGGAGTGACGGCTTCAGGCGGTCCGGGGTGACCCACTGCGCGGACGTGACCGTGAACGGCCAGAGCGTGGTGTCGTAGCACGTTCGGAACTTGCACGGCACGCCATCGACGGGTCGTGAGTAGAGCGGCGTACCGCGAGCCACCGTGAACCCGCTCGGCGGCACACCCTGCTCGATGTCGATTCGCAGCTCGGCGATCGACATCGACGGGATCGGCCGGATGTAATGCGGATAGACGATGTTGAGGACGGACTCCGTGACTTCCGGAAAGTCGTCATCGATCTTGAGGTGCACGCGCGCGGCGAGGAAGGCGAATGCCTCGATCACACGCTCGACGTGCGGATCCTCGCATTTGGTCGGTTCGAGCTGGAGCCGGCCCGCGATCTTTGGATAGCGCTGCGCGAACTCCGCCCCGAGCCGGCGGACATACGCGAGCTCGCGCTCGTAGTAGTGGAGCAGCTCTTCACGCCCCACGGATCGCTCCCGCGCCACTCGCGCCGCTGCCTTCGACCTCGTATTCGCCGCTCGCGAAATGCAGCACCGTATCGAAGATCACCTGCTCGGGCGTCGGATCCATGAGCAAAGTGCCTTCGACGTGGAAGCGCAGCTCGCGGCGATGCTGCTCGCCCTCCATCTCGACAACGCCGATGCGAACGTTCGTGAGGCGCGGCTCGAAGAGCGTGATCGCATCCTCGACGCGCCGGAGCAGCCGGTCTCGCGCGTCGTGTGAGTCGCGGCTGATCGACGTCACATCCGGAAGCCCGAAGTGATACATCGACCGCGACAACTCCTCGAGCTCATCCGGCGCGGCGATTGGAATGCGACGCGTGTTGAGAAGCCACTCGAGATCCCGCTGCAGTCCCGCCTTGAAGTGGCGCACGGACTCGAGATAGCCGACGCGGCCCTCGCTCGACGGGTTGCGCGGCTCGTGATCGGTGAGGCGATCGAGCAGTGACGGTTGGACCGTCCGTTCGATTTCACGTTTGCTCATCACTCGCCTCCCCCGCCTGCGCGAAGCTCATCGCCTGCAGCGGATCGAGCCGGCAGATGCGCAGATAGAGCGCCTGGCGCGCGCTCGCGTCGCCGTCGAGCCTTTCCAGGCAGCGATAGAGCAGAGCGAGCGGGCGCGCGACGACCTCGCCAGCCTCCCATTCCTCGAGCTTGTGCGACTCGACGTGCGCGATCAGCTCCTCGAGGATTGGTTGCGCCACCGAATGATGGTTGGCCTCGACCATGATGTTCGCGAGCTGCGTCTGGAGCATGAATCGCCCACGCTTGGTCTTCTCGCTGCCCACGTCGCGCATCAGCGACGCGATCGCGCGATCGGTGCGTCCACCGCGCACCGTGGCGATTGCCGCTCCATTTGGATCGCGTCCGAGTGTCGAATCGCCCGCGGCCGCGAAGGGAATGCTGCCTTGCTCGCCCTCGGCGTCGACGATGCCCTTGAGCCACGCCCGCGTCTCGGCGTTCGCCGTCGGCGTGTCGTCCATCAACGTCATGTCGAGGAGTCCCGGCAAATCCGTCAGCAGCGACCGCAGCGCTCCGCGCATTGCCGCCGCGACGATGGCGAACTCCGAACCGAGCCGCTCGCAAGCCGTGAGCGCATACCGCTGCAGGTCGAGCCACCCGCGCCCGTTAGGCGTCGCCATCACACCCTCGCAGGCCTCGAGCAGGGCGTCCCACTTTCCATCGAGCAGGAGCGACTTGAGCTGAGTGCGAACCGGTGTCGCCGGCGCCTCGAGAAGACGCGGATCCGGACTTCGCCCCGACGCCCGCAGCTCGCCCCAGCGGAAGCCGCGGACCATCAGGTACGGTGCCGGGCTGGTCGGATCACTCTGTCGGAGGTACTTCGCGACGGCAGCGATCCGGCTCGCCGCGTCCTCACGGGATGTCGGCTGCGGCGCGAGTTGGGCCCCGACAGAGCCGGGCAGCACGACGTTCGCGGGTACGACGACGGGCGCCGAATCCATGCTCGTGACTGACGCCGGAGCATCGACAGCACTCTCGGCAACGTCTGGCTCGAGCTCCAGCCTTCGCTTCAGCAGCTGCCGCGCCGTGCGTTGTACCTCCTCGATCGCGCCACGCAGCCTGGAGTAGCTCGGCGCGGCATCGGCGAATCGCTCCTGCGAGATCTCATCGAGGTTCTGGAGCGTCTCCAGCGTACCATCGATCTCGGCGACGAGCGCCTTGAGCCACGCCTTGGGCGTCGACTGAAATCCGCGCTCGATATCCTCCGGCGTCGTCTTGCCCTCGGCGACGAGTGCCTGACGAGTCTCGGCCTTGGTGAAGTCCCCGCTGGCGTCGGCTTCGGTGGGCACCGTGCGCGCTTCCTGGTGCTGCAACAAGCCATGGCCGGCGCGGTTCAACGCCACCCGCTTGACGGTGAGATCGAGCTTGATGCCTAACCATTCCAACGGCGCGCCGCGCATCTCGACGTCGCCATCCTCGATTTCGGGATAGAGATGGTCCCAGTGCTGATCGAGGAGGCCCACGATCATGTCGAGGGCACCGCGGAACCCAGAGAAGCCCTCGCGGCGCAGCATCGCTTCGGCGAGCCAGACGGCGAGCTGCAGATCCTTCGACTTCGAGGCCAACGCCTCCTTGGTGAGCTTGATGACCTGCCCCCAATCGGCCGTCTTCCGCGTCGTCTGCCAGTCGCCCTGCGGGATATCCTCGTCCTCGCGCCGAGCCTCTTTGATCTTGTCGAAGAGCGGGTCGTAGCGAAGCTCGACGCCGCCAGGATTGGCGCCGGGAATGGCAGCGAGTAGCTCGTCACGCAACGGCATGGTCATCAGTCGGCGAGCGTTGCGGAGGCGGCAGCGATCGTGAGCTCGCGGACCTCGAGGATTGGAAACTCCTCGTCGTCGACGAGCAGCAGCTTCTGGCCGATCGGCGCTTCGGCGTCATCCTCGAGCGCCTCCCACTGCGTGACGCGCCCGAGACGCAGGGCGCCATCGGCGTGGCGCCAGGTGAGCGGCGCGATCGCGGGGATGATCACTTCGCCGAGCTCCATCCCCTTGAAGGTTTCGGCGGTGCGGACGATTGCTGGAGCCCAGAGCATGTCACGCAGCCGCTTTGGCGGCAGCATGCGAATCGATTCGATCTGCTCGAGGGGAATCCAGGTGTACTGGCCGGCCGCGAAGAGCTCGAGTCGGGCGCCGATGCGTGGGTCGGCGTCGGTGAGCGAAGAGAATGGAGTGCCGTTGAGCGTGCCCGAAACAGGCTTGGGCGGCGCGGTGAGCGGGAAGGTGCGCGAGTCGAACATCTGCTGCCGCATCCGCTCGGCGTGCAGCGCGCTATGGTAGAGCAGCGCGCCCATCTCCGCCTCCTTGCTGCCCTGACCGACGACATCGAGCTGCTTCTCGGCGCGATCGTATTTGCCGGCGAAGCAGAGGAGCTCGAAGAGAAAGGTGCGGCGATGCGCGTCGGTTGGGTTGTCGCGCAGCTCGACGCTGAGCGCGTCGATCGCTTCGTCGAGCTTGCCGGCCTGCAAGAGATCGCGTGGTGTCATGGCAGAATCCGGAAACGGGAACGTGCGCGGGGGCGCGGCGTCAAATCACATGCTTGGCGAGCGAAGCGGAAGCAAACGCCGGCCGCCGTGGAGGCGGCCGGCGTGTGGCGCCGCGACGGAGCGGCGCCGGAGATCCGAGCGAAGGTCAGACCTTCTTGTTTGCCTTGAGATCCCAGCCAGCCTTGGCCGGGGAATCGAGCGTGCCGTCCGCCTTCTGCGGCTTGTACTCGTATTCGATCTTGCTGAAGTTGAGCGAAATCTGATCTTCGGGAATCACGTCGCCGTGGGCGCTGCCGCCGGTCTGGAAGGAGCTCACGAGCAGATCGGTGAACTTGATCGTGAGGAACTCCTGCTGGTCGGTTCCCGCCTTGCGGCAGGTGAGCTGCGCTGTCTTGATGTGCTGTCCGGTGGCGCAGGCCAGCATGAGCAGAGGCGAGGACTTGTTCTCGCGCATCGTGAAGTGGAAGTCCTGCATCACGACCTTCCCCGCGCCGCCGCCGCTTCCCGTGGCGTGACTGCCGCTGTTGTTCGCGCCCCAGCTCCAACTCTCGATGTCGATCTCGCCTTTGTGCTTCGAGTCCATCGATTCGCCGGCGATGCCTTCGATCTTGAGGAAATAGTCAACCGCTGCCATGGGAGTCTCCGCGCCGAACGTGGTGAGGTGATGAACCGGGAGTCTGCTTCGAGGGCCCTGAGTGGTTTGCGCGCGACTACGATATCACGTCTCGCGCGCCGATGCCGTATCGACGGTCACGAGTGCAGTGTGAACTTTGCTGATGCACTCGTGACACAGTCGGCCGGCCGTGCTCGCTCTACTTCGCCGGCGCCGGGAGATCCGCGACCAACCGCATCGACATCGTGAGCTCGTCGAGTTGGAAGTGCGGACGCAGGAACGCCACCGCTCGGTAGGCGCCCGGCTTGCCGGGAATTTCAACGACCTCAATACGCGCTTCCTTGAGCGGGTTCTTTGCCTTCATCTCGAACCCGACGTCGTCATTCGCAACTGTATAGTTGTTGATCCAGTTGTTGAGGAAGCGTTCGACTTCGGAGCGTGAGGTGTACCCGCCGATCTTGTCGCGCATCATCGCCTTGAGATAGTGGGCGAAGCGCGACACGGCGAAGATGTACGGCAGCTGCGCCGAGATGCGGGCATTGGCCGTCGCCGCGTCCATATCGTAGACCTTCGGCTTCTGGGCCGACTGCACGCTGAAGAAGGCGGCGTAGTCCGTCCCCTTGCAGTGCACGAGCGGCACGAAGCCGAGATCCGCGAGCTCCTTCTCGCGCCGATCGGAGATCGGGGTCTCGGTCGGGCACTTCATCGCGATGTCGCCCGACTCGGTGCGGAAGTTGTGCACCGGAAGTCCGTCGACCAACCCGCCACTCTCGACGCCGCGAATCGTGGCGCACCAGCCATAGGTCGCGAACGACTGCGTGATGCGCGAGGCGAGTGCCCATGCCGCGCCCGACCAGGCGTACTTGGAGTGATCTGTCCCGTCGACCTGCTCCTCGTAGTCGAAATCCTCCACGGGAACGGTATCGCGGCCGTACGGCTGGCGGATGAGGATTCGCGGCAGCGTGAGTGCGACGTACCGCGAGTCATCGCTTTGCCTGAAGCTCTTCCACTTCGCGTATTCGGTCGTGTCGAAGATCTTTGCCATGTCACGGGGCGCGTCCAACTGGGTGTAGCTCTCCAGGTTGAACATGTCCGTGCTCGCATTGGCGATGAACGGCGCGTGCGCCGCCGCCGCGACCTGCGAGAGCTTCTCGAGCAGCTCGATGTCCTGGCCGCCCTTGCCGAACTCGTAATCGCCGACCAGCGCGCCGAAGGGCGTGCCGCCGAAGACGCCGAACTCCTCCTCGTACACCTTCTTGAACAGCGCGCTCTGATCGAACTCGGGCGCCTTCTGCAGATCCTTGAGGAGATCCTTCTTCGACGAGTTGAAGACCTTGATCTTCAGCTTGTCACTCGTCTCGCTGTTGTTGAGCAGATACTTGAGCCCACGCCACGTGCCTTCGAGCCGCTGGAAATCGGGGTGGTGCATCACCTCGTTCAGCTGCATCGAGATCAGCTGGTCGATCTGGGCGATGCGGGCATTGATCATCGCCTCGGTATCCGCGGCGATCGTTACCGTGCCCTTCAGCACTTCCGTGACGAAGTTCTTTACGAGGTCCCTGCCTCGTTCCTTGGCGGCCGCGTCGCGGCCGAGCCGTCCCTGATCGACGATCTTGTCGAGGAGGCTGACCTCCTGAGACGCATCGTAGGTGGACTGCGGCTGGCCCTGCGCCTGCGTCTCAGACATCACTGCCTCCCTGGAGACCAACCTCCGACTCGAGCTTCTTCATCGCGCTGGCGTCGTTCAGCGTGTTCTGGAGAATCTCCTCCAACTTGTCATTTCCCTGCAGACTGCCACGGAGATCGGCGAGCTTCGTTCGCAGCTCGAGGAGCTCCTTGAGTGGTCCCACGCGGCGCGCGACTGCTTCAGGATTGAAGTCGTCGAGCGACTCGAAGGTGATGTCGACTCCGATCTTCCCGCCCGAATCCGGCTGCAGCTTGTTCTCAACGGTGAACTGGACGCGCGGCTGCATGCTCTTGAGCACCGCGTCGAAGTTGTCGGGAGTGATCTCGACGAACTTGCGATCCTTCAAACGAGGCAGCGCTTCCTTCGGATTGCCGCTGAGATCCGCGAGCACTCCCATGAGAAAGGGCAACTCCTTCGTCTCGATCGCACCGCCAGTTTCCACGTCGTAGCTGATGTTGACGCGCGGCGGCCGGACGCGCTCCAGCTTTTTCTGAGTGCCCTCGCGTGCCATAGTGTGCTCCGGGTGCGGGAAGTAGTATGCAGCGCCGCGTCATGTCCGCGCGCACTGCCTGATCGTTGCGTCGCGATGATCGAGCACTGCACTACACTCGTTTCGTCGTGCCGCGGCTTCACACTGTGCGGACTACTCGCGTCGCGAGGTGGCCGTCAGCGGGGCCAATCATGCAGCCCGTAACCGGCTCCGTCAAGGAAGCACGGTGGAAGCGAAGTCGTTGCGTTTGCTGCGTCTGTGCAACACTCGCGATTCAGTCCGCGCGCTCCACCGCAGTATTTCCGGCCGTTCGCTCGCGCACTCCGACCTCTTCCCGCATCGCCGTCGCATCCGGCAATCGAAACTCCTCGATCTCTACGAGCCCCGCGTCCACGAGCTGGCGGACCATCGAGGCGAACAGATCTTCCGGGGCGGTGTCGGGCACGGCATGCGTGTCCCGCAAATACTGAAGATGCTCGCGCGCCGTCATCCGCCCATCGCAGAACTGCAGAAGCGTCGCGTACCAGTTGGGGCACGCCGCCTCCACGGCGAAGGGTGCCAGCGTAACCAGCTGACATTCTTCGACGGCCCACTGACCCTCGTGCAGCGTGGATCGCGAGCGAAGCTCGGTCCGCGGCAAGGTGCGCGGACGGCTCCCGAGCAGACGGCGCATGTCGGCCATGTCCCAACTCGCCGTTCCGATCATCCAGCGGAGCACCCACTGCATGTCCGCCGCGCTCGTGAGCGGCGACAACGCACGCCGTGTCGTGATTACCGGCCGATCGTTCGCCCTGCGCTCCATGAGGAGCGAAACGAAGACGAGCTGCTCGATCTTCAATTCCTCGAGGATCTCGCTCCACCGTGCGAGAGGATCGAAGCTGGAGTAACCGGCTCGAGCCTGGTCACTGAGATAGTGAAGAGGATCGCTCGACCGACCCTGCGCAAGCACGATGTCGAATTCCTCGGCTTCGGCGCCCAGCATCTCGCGAAGGCGGCCTTCGAGGGTTACTCCACCGCGCTCCGTGAGCATGCACTCACAGAAAAATTGGCCTCCCAAAGCGAGATGGGCACCGAGACCCTCGATCACCTTGCGCGTCACGTGCTCGCCATCCACTCCGGCATCGCGGAAAACGAACTCCGTTTCCAGTGCCGGGACGTACGGCGGATGCGCGATGATGACGCCGAACTGCTCGCCACCCACCGGCTCGTACACGTCCCCCTGCAGCACGCGAACGTTCGACAGGCCGTTCAGCGCCACGTTGAACTCGGCGAACCGCACTGAACGCGCAGCGATGTCGACGAGCGTTACCCGGCGCGCGAACTTTGCCGCCGCCGTGAGGCCGGCGACTCCGGTGCCGCTGCAGAGATCGAGCAGATGATCACATGATTCGCGCGGCATCAGCCGCAGAAAGCGCTGCGTCTCCTGCGTCATCGGCGAGAAGACGAGATCCGACGGCGGCACGGTCGCCGTGCTGTCGAAGTCGTATCGCCGGTCCGAGGCGATGAACAGCTCCTGCATCGGATAGATCGCCACCGTCGAGGCGCACATCGCAGGATCGTCGTGCGCGTCGTGCACCAGCCCGAGATTTTCGAGCGCCTCCAGATCCGACGGCGTGAGCGTCGCTCGGACGACGCTCCAGGCGATGCGATCGCAGTCGAGAAAGAGCCTAACGAACAGGGACTGCGGATCCGTCGGGTCCCGGAACGCCGAACGATCCTCGCGCACCGGCAGCTCGTGCAGCGACGCCGCGCCGGCACGCGCGCAGATCGGCGTCTCCTCGAAACCAGCGCGAACGAACAGCTCGCGGACACGCGAAAACTGGTCGACGGTGCCGAGTCGGAATGGCTCCGCCGTCCATGCGCTCTCGCGAGCACCGGTGGTCGCCCGTTCCGCGCTTGTGCCCATCAGCCGCGCTGGCGCTCGCTGCGAAGGTCGTTACGTCGTCGTCGGAACATCGCTCACCTCCCCGCATAGGATAGCACCGATCCGTCTCTCGCACATCGGCATGCAATCATTCGATGAGCAGCGCGCAGAGACGGTACTGCTCCAGCGCCGCATGCACAGTCTCCTCGACTGCCCTGCGCTCGGGCGACGTCCCGAGTCCGATGTCGGCACCGGCGCAGGCGACCATCATCTCATGGACCAGCGCGAGCTCGTCACGCGTGCCGTCGAGTCGCGTCAGGAGCGCACGATCGAACTCGGAGAGCCGCACCTGCACGTGCGAGAGCGATGTGACGAGCGACTCCGTGCGGGCCTCGTGTCTCGCCAGCGGACTCGCGACAGGGCAGCGGCTCAGCCGCGTGGCGCAGCGTTCAGCGTGCGTCGTTAGGTCGAGGAGGCGGACCATGGCGCAGCGGAGCATCGCGTCCGCGAGCAGCTCCGCGGACAGATCCATCCCAGTCGCAATGCGCGCGCGCGTCTCCCCGAGCAGATCGGCGAACGTAAGCGCGGCGGGTCGTGCCTCGATCAGCGCGTGCAGCGCCGCGCGCACCACCGGATGTGCCATCGTGATCGACGCGCCCGCGCTCGTGCGAAATACTTCCGTGCCCGGCTCCGACGTACGGCTCGGCGGCTCCGCGACACAGCGCGCCCGAAGAAACATGGATTGCAGCACCGCGGGATCGGGATCGCGCGCGATCGTGCGATTCGCGCGGCAGAGGAGCGACCGGCGGAAGGTTCGGTTGCGGACGAAGTCCAGGTACTGCTCGTACTGGATCTCGTCCGCCGAGAGCTGCCGCAGCTCGTCGCGAAGCGCGGCCGAGAGCTGCACATCCGTCACGGACGGATAAGCCTCGCACAGGAAGCGGAGCCCGGCCACTTCCGCACTCTGGGCAAACTCACTGAAGTAGACGGGGTGATTCTCCGCCTCGAGCTCCTCGTGTACGACGTAGGAATCGTTCACGGTGCCGAGCGTCTCGATCTCCTCGCGAAGGACTGCCGCGTAGACTTGCTGCGACTTCGGTACCGAGCTCGCGACGAGCTCCAGAAGCTTTCGGCCGCGCCGCACACGCTCATCCGGCGGCAGATCCGGCCGGTCGTGAAAGAGCATCATGTCTCGCACGATGGCGCGCGCGTGCCAGCCCGGATAGGTGTTGTAGCTGACGTATGCGATGCCGTTAGGCGTCAGCGTTCGTCCGATGACGCCGAGCAGCGCCCGTTGAACGGACTCCGGCACCCACGAGTAGACGCCATGGCTGATGATGTAGTCGAACGTGCCGAGCGCGTCACCGATGTCCGTGATGCTGATTGCCTCGAAGCGAGCGTTCGGAAGCTCGAGCACGCGCGTCGTGTCGCGGGCGGCGGCTATCTGCTTCGGTGAGAGATCGACGCCGACGAATTCGCTCTCCGGAAACGCGAGCGCCATGGCCATGAGGTTGCCGCCGGTCGCGCAGCCGAGGTCGAGAACACGGCACCGCGCCGCATCCGGCGCGTCGACGCCGCGAAGCCGTGCATTCGCGGCGAGGTAGTCTGGCCGCGTGGCGACGATCGCACCGCCGCCGTACGGGACGGCGTCGTAGCTCGCGAGAAGAACGTCGGTTGACGTTGCCGCCACCTGGGCGCACATGCTCGGCACTCGAGTATCGGGGGATCGCCAAGTTGTTGTCCGCGACCGGCGGCTGCAACGCCGCAGTTGCGATGCGTCCTTTACAGGTCTTCCCCCTAGGGTACCTTAGGGCGCCATGAGGCAGATGCAGCCCGTGCTGTGGACGAAAGGCGTTCTACTCAGTCCGCAACACTTCCAGACCCAGGACCGATTCCTCGAGGACCTCCTCGAGTTTCAACTCTCGACGCTCGCCTTCTGCCCGTGGGGTTTCAGTCGGCTGGAGGTCGATCGGGAGGCGCTGGCCGGCGGGAGCTTCGCCATCGCGGCGGCCGCCGGCATTCTCCCCGATGGTCTGCTCTTCGACATGCCGCTCTCGGATCCGACGCCGCCGCCCAAGCAGCTCGAGGGCGCGTTCGCGTCGGATCAGACGACGCTCGACGTGTATCTCGCCATTCCCGAGTACCGTTACGGTGGACACAACGTCTCCGCGGCGCAGCGGGATCGGGACACGCGCTATCGTGCCGAGGAGCTTCTGCGGCGCGACGAGACGACGGGTCGATCGGAACGCCCGATCCAGGTGGCCCGCAAGAACGTGCGCATACTCTTCGAGGGTGAATCGGCAGAGGGCAGCACGGTGTTGCGGGCTGCGCGCCTGACGAGGACCGTCACCGGCGACTTTCAGCTCGACACGCAATTCATCCCGCCGCTCGTCGACATCCAGGCGAGCGAGTACCTGATGGCGATCGCGCGCCGACTCATCGAGATCCTCTCGACCAAGAGCAGCCAGCTCTCGGGGATGCGCCGGCAGCGAAATCAGAGCCTCGCCGATTTCGGCATCGCCGACGTCGCCAGCTTCTGGCTGCTCTACACGATCAACAGCTTCCTTCCCGCGCTGCGGCATGTGTATGAGACTCGCCGTGGTCATCCGTCGGCGCTCTTCGAGACGATGCTCGCCCTGGCTGGCTCGTTGAGCACATTCTCAATGCGCATCCAGCCGCGCGATCTGCCGAGTTACGAGCATGATGATCTCGGTGGCTGCTTCGGGAAGCTCGACACACAGCTCCGTGAGCTGTTGGAAACTGTCGTCCCGGAGAACACCGTCTCGATTCCGCTGCGTCTCGTGCAACCGTCGGTGTACGCGGCGGCGCTGGACCAGGACAAGTACCTCAGCGCACCACAGCTCTTCCTGGCGATCTCCGGTGCGGGTCGCGCGAACGAGTTCGTGCAGCGCGTTCCGTCGCTGCTCAAGGTCAGCGCCGCCGGTCAGCTCGATCGGTTGATTCGTCAGGCGCTCTCGGGGATCTCGCTCACGTACGTCCCCTCGCCGCCGAGCACGGTACCGGTGAAGCTCAACCACCACTATTTCCTGCTGCAGAAGGCCGGCCCGGAATGGGACGCCGTTGCGCGGGCGCGGAACATCGCGGCGTACGTGCCTTCCGAGCTCGGTGAGCTGCAGCTCGAGATCGTTGTGTTGCTCGGCGCGAAAAGCTGACAACCGTTGAGAGTGAACTCTCGGATCCGAGAGCTCACTCTCTCTCACGTCCGTCAGTGCTTTCGCAGCATGAAGTACGCGACGATCGCGATCGTCAGGAGCACCACCGCGTTCAGCGCGACGATCAGTGGCATGACCGACTTCGAGGGCGCCTTCGACGCGCCCGCGGGACCACCCTGAGGCGGCGCCATTGGCGGCGGGGGCGGCGGCGGCACGGCAACGCGGCCGAGGATGCGCGTGAACTCGCTCTGTATGCCGACGTCCAGCGAGCTTCCGAGCGCCGGCGGAAGCGCTGACGCGCCCCACGCCGGCGGATGCGCGGCGGGAGCCGCGGGAATGCCGTTCGCGTTAGGCGCGTGCGGCGCGCTGGAAAAATTGGGAACCGGCGGCAGCCCGAACGACGGCGCGGCGCCGAGCGAAGGCGGAGTCCCGAGATCGGCCGACAGCGGCGGCGGGGAGGCGGGCGGCGTCATGCCTAACGATGGTATCGGCAGCGGCGCAGGCGACCGATACGAATCCGAGAACGGCGTTCGCGGGAGATCCGCGGCCGGCGTGGTGTCGATCGGTCGCGGCATCTCGGGAGCACGAAAGGGCATCGGGGACGCCGAGAAGGGCGACGGCCCGTTCGATCCTGCAGCGGGCGACATCCGCTGGAAGAGCTGCGTGAACTCACCCGGCTGCGCGGGCTCGTTGTACGCCACCGGCGGCGCCATCGGCTTCGGTGGCGCATTATCGAGCGTGGGCTGTGGCAGCGGCGCCAACGGCTGCGGCGCCAACGGCTGCGGCGACATCGACGGTGGCGATATCGATGACGGCGGCGCGACGGGCTCCGTCCACGCGTTAGGCACGCTCGCAGCCGGCAGCGACGTCTCGTTCAGACGGCCGAAGATCGCGGTGAAGCCGCTCTCGATGGGAGCCGGAGCAGGCTTTGGTGATGGTGCTGGTGGCGCAGCAGGCTCCGACCCGCGCTGAACCTTTACGGGCTCCATCATGAGCGTCGGCGTGTCGTCCTCCTTCGCTCGGGCTCTTCGCGAGTCCGAAAACGCCCCCGAAGGCGGACCTTCCTCGATCTTGCCGAATATTCCCGTGAAGTCACTGGCCGGTCGCGGCGGCGGCGCAATTGCCGGAGGAGGCAGCGGCGGCGGCGCGGGCTGATCGGGGCTCACCGAATCGAGCCAGGTGGCGAAGTCGACGAACGAGCTGAGAAACAACGTCACGGCCACGGGTGATCCGTCGACGTCCGCAATCTCGAGCAGCTTGCCGCGCGCGGGCGGCCGAAGAGCCTCGAGTCGTGCGAGCGTCGCTGCTCGCTCCTGCGGCTTCTCGGAGTCGAGGTAATGCACCATGACCATGCGTCCCAGCTCGACCTGCTGAGCGAGGAAGCTGCGCGCGCCGCGCGTGGCGACGTTCTTCAGGAGCCGGTATCTGGCGGCGAATTCAGTGCTTGTCATCGGCGACCCGCGGGGGGTACGTTAACGCCCAGCGGCTGACGCGAGCCAGCGAGGTCCATCCGGGCTACGACATTCCGCACCAGCCTTCACGAACGTCTGTTCGGCTGGCGCAGGGGCACCCAATATAGTGCCGGCACGTTCGCGGCGCCCGCCCTAGCCGCCAGCCGCGGGCCCGGTCATCCAAGGACGGAGGGAATGAAGCAGCTTTCGCGGGTGGTCTGGAACGAGGGTATGCACCTGGCGCAGCATCACTTCCAGGCGCAGAGCCGGTATTTCGAGGACGCGATTCAGTTCGCGCTCTCGAGCCTCTTCTTTGCCCCCTACGGCCTGGCAGGCTGCGAGCTGGACATCGAAGCAATTCGCAACGACACGGTGTCGCTGGTCCATGCCCGCGGTGTCTTGCCGGATGGCCTGCCCTTCGACATCCCTGCAAGCGATGCCTCGCCGGATCCGATCGATGTGCGTGAGCTCTTTTCGCCGACGTCGGAATCGCACCTCGTGCTGCTGACGATCCCGCCGTATCAGCCCGACCGGCCGAACTTCGCGCTCAACGGAGAATCGAATGGAGTCGGCGCTCGATATCGCTCGGAGTCGGCACCCATCCTAGACGACACCACTGGCCGGGACGAGCGACCGGTGAGCCTCGGCCGCAAGAACTTTCGATTGGCGCTCGACGTCGAGCCGGTCGATGGTCTCGTATCGCTGCCGATTGCGCGAGTCCGCCGCGACGGCTCGGGACATTTCATGTACGATCCCGAGTACATCCCGCCCTGTGTGCAGGTGGGAGCGAGCGATCGATTGATGTACATCCTCCAGCGTCTCATCGAGATCCTGGACGCCAAGAGCGACTCGATGGGGCGAGGCCGCCGCGGCAGCGCCGAGGAGTTCGCGCGGCAGGAGGTCGCGAGCTTCTGGCTGCTGCACGCCATCGACTCGAGCCTCCCGCCCCTCCGGCACATCGCACAGGTGAAGCGCATTCACCCGGAGCAGCTCTTCGTCGAGCTCTCTCGGCTGGCGGGCGCGCTCTGCACCTTCGCCCTGGACGCGCATCCCCGATCGCTGCCGCTGTACGACCACGATCACCCGCAGGAAAGCTTCGACGCGCTGGAGCGGCACATTCGTGCCAATCTCGAAGTGGTCGCGCCCACGGCGCGAACGGTGGTCTCGCTTCGAATGACGACGCCGTTCCTGCACACCGGCGCGATCGCGGACCAGCGCGCCTTCGCTCGAGCGAAATGGATCCTCGGCGTCCGATCGTCGCTCACCGGCGTGGAGCTGGCCGCGCGAGTGCCACAGTTAGCCAAGGTCTGCTCGGCGAAGTTCACGCTGGAGCTGGTACGGCGCGCCTTCCCAGGGATGCGTCTCGAGCACCTCTCTTTCCCGCCGGCCTCGATCGCGCCACGCGCTGATACCCAGTATTTCACGATCGAACGTTCGGGTCCCTGCTGGGAGACGCTGAGCTCCACGCACGAGATCGGCGTCTACCTCCCGGATGCCATTCCCCATCCCGAAGTCGAGCTGGTGATCGTAGCCGAAGGCTGATCACCGGCGCGCGCGATCCTCCCGCGCCGCCGTCCCATTCCGTATGTTAGCCGCCCCCGCCTAGCCGATCGGCGGGGTTTAGCGGACCCTAACCGGTGCAGGAGAAGCTGGCTTTATGACAGCAGTGGCTACGGACCGCCAGCACGGTGGCACAACGGAATCGTCGCGTCGCGGCCTCCTCGCGCTCTCGCTCCAGGAACCGTTCACGACGATCGCGCGGCTGCGCGCGAACCGTCAGGTAGCGGCAGACGCGGAGTCCTTCCGAACGCGGATCAAACAGGTGCTTGCCGCTGCCGAGCAGGAAGCGCGACAGGCCGGCTACGGAACCGACGACGCGCGACTGGCCCTGTTCGCGGTCATCGCCTTTCTCGACGAGACGGTACTCAACTCTCGCCAACCGATGTTTGCCGACTGGCCTCGGCGTCCACTGCAGGAGGAGGTCTTCGGCGTCCACATGGCGGGCGAGCTGTTCTTCCAGTACTTGCAGCAGCTGCTCGGCCGTCCGGATTCCGAGGACCTGGCCGACGTGCTCGAGGTGTACGAGCTGTGCCTGCTGCTCGGCTTCAAGGGGCGATACAGCGCCTCGCGCGGCGCCGAATTGCAGGTGCTCTCATCGCAGATCTCACAGAAGATCGAGCGGGTGCACGGCGGACCAGCGGAGCTGTCGCCGAACTGGCGTCCGTCAACGACCGAGATCGGCCAACCGCGTGATCCGTGGGTTCCGCGTCTGATCGCGGCGGCGATCGGCGCCGCGGCGCTCGCGCTCGTGCTTTACGTCGGCTTTGCGATCTCACTGCATTCAGGCAAGTCGGATCTGGTCGGCGTGACGACGCAATTGGCTCGCTGAATCTGGAGTCATCATGACGAGACGGACGAAGATCTGGATCATCGCCGGAGCGGTACTGCTGGTATACATCGTTGCCGCGCTGGTCGTCGGACGAGTGCTGGGCCTTACGGGTCGCGACGCGTGGGTACTGCGGGGCGGTCTGACGGTGCTCGGCGTCATTTCCGCCGCGTTGATCCTCTGGTTCTTCCGCGACCGCACGCCGGCTGGTCCACAGACGCCCGAGGCGCGGCTCGCCGCTGAAGTTGACCAGCTTCTCGCCACGGCGCGCACCCAATTAGCGAACGCTAAACCCGCTGGGACCAAGGACGCGCGTTTCGCGACGCTGCCGCTCGTGGTCGTTTTCGGGCCCGAGGGAAGCACCAAGACGACCGCCGTCGTCCGCTCGGGGCTCGAGCCGGAGCTGCTCGCCGGTGAGGCGATGCGCGGCGAGACCGTGACGGCGACGAAGACGACGAACGTCTGGTTCGCGCACGGGACGGTGATTGCGGAAGCCGGGAGCGCGGTGCTGAACGCTGTCGAGAACTGGCGGCGCTTCGTGCGCGCGCTGCGGCCGCGCAGCCTCGTGGCGGCGCTCACCGGGAAGCCGCAGGCGCCGCGGTTGGCCGTGCTCTGCTTCGGTTGCGACGAGCTGGTGAAGGCTGGAAGCGGCGAGGCGGTTGCCGCCGCGGCACGGGCGCTTCGCGAGCGGCTCGGGGAGGCAGCCTCCGAGCTCGGCGTACAGCTCCCGACGTACGTTCTCTTCACGAAGGCCGATGCGATCCCCCACTTCGAGTCGTTCGTGCGGAATTTCTCCGCCGACGAGGCCCGTGAGCCGTTAGGCGCGTCGCTCAGCCCCGATACCGCGACCGAAGGCACCTACGTCGAGCGTGTCACGCCACGGCTCGAGGGCGCGATGCAGGAGATCTACCGCTCGCTCGCGGCGCGGCGGCTTTCGGTACTCGCGCGCGAGCACGCCGACGAATGGAAGCCGGCCGCGTACGAGTTTCCGCGTGAGATGCGAAAGATGGCGCCGCTCGTCGTCGAGTTCCTGCGAGAGATCGGCCGGCCGAGCGCGCTCAAGGGAAGTCCGATTCTTCGCGGCTTCTACTTCGTGGGCGTGCAACCCGTCTTCGTGAGCGACACGACGCCGGAGTACACGCCGGCCCTCCAGCAGCAGCAGGCGCGCGCCGTCGCGACGGCGCGATCGGCGACTGGAGTCTTCTCGATGGAGCAGATTGCCGCGGCGAGTGCGGCCGCGATTCCGCCGAGCGGACCACGAACGCGTAAGGTGCCGCGATGGGATTTCCTGCCGCGATTCTTCCGCGAGGTCGTCCTCGCCGACGAGGCCGCGGTTCGCCTGACGCAAGGCGGTGAGCGCGTCGGATTCCTGCGGCGCGCGACGCTCGCCGGTGGTGCCGCGCTGGCATTGCTCCTGTGCACCGCCTTCGCGATCTCTTACAGCGGCAACCGCCAGCTCGAGGGCGAGGTCGGCGATGCGGCGCGCGGCATCGCCGCGATCGCACCGAACAACGTCGATCTCCCGCCGGTGGATGCCATGCAGCGGCTCGACTCGCTGCGCGCGCAGATCGATACCCTCAGTGCGTACGAGCACCATGGCGCGCCGGTGTCCCTGCGATGGGGGCTGTATTCTGGTTCCTCGATCTATCAACCCGCGCGTGTCGCCTACTTCGCGGCGTTCAATCGCCTGATGTTCGCGAATACCCGGGCGTCACTCGTGAGATCGCTGATCTCGTTGCCCGATACGGCACGGTCCGGAGATGACTTCGGAGCCAGCTACAATCTTTTGAAGGCGTACATCGTCACGACGACGCATCCGGAAAAGAGCACGCCCGAGCTGTCTCCGGTGCTGTTGAAGCAGTGGCTCGGCGAGCGAGCGATCGATTCGACTCGGATGCAGATCGCGCAGCGGCAATTCGACACCTATGTGCGCGAGCTGCAATTCTCGAATCCCCTTCCCGAGAGGGCGAACGAAGCAGCCGTCGCGCGGGGGCGAGCATTCCTTCGCGGCTTCAACGGCTCGGAGCGTATTTATCAATTCATGCTCGCCGAAGCGGAAAAGAAGACACAGCCGGTGCTGCTCAGCCGGCGATATCCCGCGATGGCGACCTTCGTGACGGATCCCTATCAGGTACCTGGCGCATTCACGAAGGCCGGATTCCGCTTCATGCAGGAGGAGGCGTTCAAGACGCGCGTCGACCAATTCCTTCAGGGCGAGAGTTGGGTCGTGGGAGAAGGAGCACCCACGGTGGATAGGGCGAAGCTGGTCGCGATGCTCCGGACTCAATATGCCGCCGAATATGCCGAGCACTGGCGCCGGTTCCTGCGTGCCGCATCGGTCAATCGCTACAGCGGTGTGAAGGATGCCTCGCAACGTCTCGCGGCGTTGAGCGGCACTCAGTCCGCCTTGCTCAAGCTGTTCTCGATCGCGTCCTGGAACACCAACGTCTCTCCCGACGTCGCGGCCGTGTTCCAGCCGGTGCAACTGGTAACGCCAGCCGCCGATACGAATTCGCTCATCAGCGCCGGAAACAAACAGTACATGACCGCGCTGCTCGATTTCCAGAGCAAGGTCGACTTGGTCAGCATCGCGGTCGGACAGGCGGCTCAGAACGCGGCCGATCAGGCGCGCCAGAGTGGGGGCACCGCGAAGACTGTGGTGCTGCAGATGGCGACGACGTTCACGCCGGATCCGCAGGGACACCTCCACGAGACAGTGCAGAATCTGCTACAACAGCCGATCACCAACGCCGAGCCGCTGCTTACGCACGTCGGCTCAGATCAGATCAACCGCCGCGTTGCTCTCTTCTGTGGTGGCGCGCGTTCGACTCTATCGAAGTTCCCGTTCAATCCGAACGCGACGGACCAGGTCCAGCTCTCGGAGCTCGTATCCATGCTCCGTCCGACTACGGGTACGCTCTGGACGATGTATGGCGATCAGCTGCAGAGCATCCTGCAAAAGCAGGGAAGCTCGTATGTGGCCGTTCCCGGCGACGTGAGATTGTCACCGGCGTTCGTCGACATGTTCAACAAGCTGGCAGCCTTTTCGGACGCTCTCTTCGCGGAAAGCCCGCAGACGCCGAAAATGACGCTGCAAGTAAAGCCGATGTATACCGGTGTCGGCGAGGGTGTGACGATCAGGGTCGAGGGCACCGACATTCGCGCGAACCGCAATGGCAATAGCCAGCAACAGACAATCGACTGGCCGGGTATGTCGCACGATACGCGACTCAGCGCGCAGATCACCGGCTACGATGCGACATTCGGCGGCCCCTTCAACAGTCTCTGGGCTCTATTCCAGCTCTTCTACGGCGCGGATAGCTGGCAGCAGATCAGTCCGACCACGATGCGTGCCGATTTCGTCGCTCGCTCCGGCGCTCAAGCCGCTACGCCTAACGGCGGCAATCAGTTGAGAGTGTCGGTGAACGTGGGTCCGCTCGCCGTCGCGCAGCTCCTGCACAGGAGCTACTTCGCCGGAATCAGCTGTCCGGGCGAGCCTGCGCGTTGAGTTGGGAATTGAGAGGAATGGCCCGCCGGTCCGGCCGCTTCAACTCCCAACTCGAGGCTCGTTAGGCTTCCCAGGTCAGGCCAGCTCGCCCGAAGTGTCCGTAGTTCGTGGTGTTCTTGTAGATGGGCTTCCGAAGCTGGAGTTGCTCGATCATCGCCGCAGGGCGGAAGTCGAAGCCTTTGACAAACTGCTCGGCGGCGTGCCAGTCGCCCGTGCCAAAGGTGTCGACGCGAACGGAGACCGGTTCGGCGCGACCGATGGCGTAGGCGACCTGCACTTCGGCGCGCTTCGCGAGGCCCTGTTTCACCACCTGTCGCGCGACATAGCGGCCGAAGTAGGCGCCGCTGCGATCGACTTTGCTCGGGTCCTTGCCGCTGAACGCGCCACCGCCGTGGCGTCCCATGCCGCCGTAGGTATCGACGATGATCTTGCGACCGGTAACGCCGCAATCGGCGGACGGGCCGCCTTCGATGAACTGTCCGGTTGGATTCACGAGCACTTCCACATTCGGATCGAACCAGCTGCCTAACACCTCGGGGCAGATGCATCCCGAGACGTAGTCGCGAATCTCCTGCTGGGAGACATCGGCGGTGTGCTGCGTCGACACGAGCACCGTCGTCACGCGAACCGGAGCGTGATCCTCGTACAACACGGAGACCTGCGTCTTGGCGTCTGGGCGGAGCCAGTCGCGCTCGCCGCGCTTCCGTGAGATCGCGAGGCGGTTCGAGAGCTTGTGCGCGAGCTGGACGGGGAGCGGCATCAGCTCAGGCGTCTCGTCAGTCGCGAAGCCGAACATGAGGCCCTGGTCGCCGGCACCGCCGGTGTCCACGCCCATCGCGATATCGGGCGACTGGCGCGAGATGAATTGTGTGATCTGCACGCCACCGGCGTTGAATGGCTCGTTAGGGTCGACGTAGCCGATTTCGCGAATCGCCTCGCGGGCGATGCGCTCGTAGTCGACCGCGTGTGACGAGGTAATCTCGCCGGCGAGCACGACCTGACCGCTCTTGCACAGCACCTCACATGCGACGCGACTCTTGGGATCGGCGGCGAGGTGCGCGTCGAGAATGGAGTCGGC
>JAJKIR010000235.1 GCA_021154325.1 Gemmatimonas sp. | reverse complement strand
GCGGACGAAGCCAATCGCGGCCGCGGCAGCACGCGCGTCTTCACCTTCGGCGTCGGCGCCGACGTCAACGTCACGCTGCTCGAGCAGCTTGCGTTGCAGGGACGGGGGACGGCGCAGTTCGTTAGGCCGGACGAGTCGGTGGAGCGAGCTGTCAGTCTCGTCGCGACGCGCATCGCCGACCCGGTGCTCACCGACGTGCGCATCCGAACGGAAGGCGACGTGCGCCTCTCCAGAGTGCTCCCGCAGCAACCCGTCGATCTCTTCGCGGGTCAGGACCTCGTGCTCCTCGCTCGTTATGCAGGACACGGCAGCACGCGAGTGATCTTCGAGGGAAAGCATCGCGGCGAGACGGTGCGATGGGCCTCGACGATCGATTTCCCCGAGCGCGATCGGGACAACCCGTTCGTGGCGAGACTCTGGGCGACGCAGCGCATCGGCTGGCTGGCCGCGGAAAAGCGAAAGAGTGGCGGCTCGAGCGAGATCGATGACGAGATCCGTCAGCTCGGTGAGCGGTTCAGCATTCCGACGGAGTTCACCTCCTATCTCGTGCAGGAGCCGAACATGGTCGCAGATCGTCGGCGACCTGGCGGCGCAGTGACTGGAGCAGGGACGCTGGCCCCGTCGGCGGCACCAGCCCGGGATCGGGCGTTCGAGTCGGCCAAGGCCGCCTCGGCGCAGCGCGTGGTGACCTCGATGGCCGCAGTCTACTCGATGGCCGCGGGAAACATCGGTGCCTCGGGGGCGGTGAAGCGCGCGGGTTCGCATACCTTCGTATCGAGAGATGGGATGTGGACCGACGTGAAGGCAGCGGACGCGTCGGCGCGCACGGTGCGGATCAAAGCCTTCTCGAAGGCGTACTTCGATCTGATCGACGCAGTGCCGGATCTCCGCGCGATCTTCGCGATCGGCGATCGGGTGACGGTGCGGGGACGCGCCGTGACGGTGGTCGTCAGTGAGAGTGGGGCGGAGGAGCTGACGGCTGCGGAAGTGAGGTCGGTGGTTACCGGCTGGTAGCGGTGAACGGTGGACGGTGGACGGTGGACCGTTAACGGTTCACCGTTCACGGTTCACGAACGGAGATTGTCTCCTGAACGAAATCGAACGTCTCTTTCACACGTATCACGAGCCGCTGGTCCGCTATCTCGTTAGGCGGCTCGGCGATCGCGACTGGGCAGAGGAAATCGCCCAGGAGACGTTCGTGCGCGCCCTCAGGCAGGAGCAGATCGTGAGCGAAAGGGCGTGGCTCTTCGCGGTGGCGACGAATCTCGTGCGCGACGAGGCGCGGAAGGACGCGCGGCGGCGGCGTCACCTCGAGCTTCTACGTGAACAGGTGCGCGCCGAGGAAGCGGTTGAGCCGGAGCCGACGTCGCTGGAACGGGCGCAGGAGGCGGCAATGGCCCGACGCGCGCTGGAGTGTCTCAGCGAGCGGGATCGCGAAGCGCTGCTGATGCGCGAGGAAGGATTGGACTATCAGGAGATTGCGTCGGCGCTGGAGCTGTCGATCGGTTCGGTGGGGACGACGCTGGCGCGAGCGCGCCGGCGGCTCGTCGAGGCGATGGACGAGTTGACGCGGGCGCAGCAGCGGCGCGAGAAGGTCAGTGCTCGAGGCGGGGGGAACCATGCATCTTGACGAAGGAACGATTCACGCCTGGCTCGACGGCGCGCTCGACGCGGAAGAGGCGGCGCGCGTCGAGCGGCATGCGGCGGACTGCGCGGCGTGCGCTGCGGCGGTGGCCGAGGCGCGCGGGCTCGTGGCTGGAGCGTCGCGCATACTCACGGCGCTGGACAGCGTGCCTGGAGCACTCGTCCCGAAAACAGCTGCCTCCACCACGGCGCCGCGGGCGAGGCGAACACGATCACTATGGAGTTCGCTGCATCTGACGCCGGCGCGCGCCGCCGCGGCGGCCGTCGTCGTCATCGCCGCTGGTACGGCGCTGGTGCTTCGCAGTGCGCCTAACGCGGCGCGCTCGCCGATCACGCTGGCGGAATACCCGCACGATTCGGCAGTGACTATGAAACCCGCCGCGCCAGTGGTGCTGCCGCTCGCCGCGCCCGATACCGCGGCGAGCCAGACAATCGCGGCGCCGAGACCGGCGGCGCGGCCATCGCGAACGCTGGCGACGAAGGCAGCGCCCAAGCCAGCGGGCGCCTCCGCCCGCCGAGGTGTTGTCGGAGAGGGAGCAATGGAGCGGTCGGCTGCGGTCGCGACTGCCGAAGAGGCAAAGCAGTCTGTGGCGACGACGGACAACGCCGTGCGGGGCGCTGTGGCGGGAGCCGCGTCGCGTGCGCCGGCCGTCGCGCCGCCGTCTGCCGTCGCCAAGCGGTTCGACGCAGCGAAGGTGCTCCCGGAGCCGCGATTGGCGGCGGGCTGCTACCTCGTGACCACCGATTCGGCGATCTCCTTGCCAACCCGGCTGCGGCTCGATAGCGCCTTCGTCGCTCAGCAGGCGACGTTACAGCGCTCGAGGGCAGCTGCCGCTGATGCGGCCACGATGGAGCGCCATGGCGTGAGCGAAATCGTGAACGACGGTCGCCGTTCGATCGCCGGTGCCTTCTGGTCGCCGCGCGGCGACGGATCGATTCGGGTGTCGCTGCCGGCGAGCCTGGTCGAGATGGATCTTCGGCCGGCGTCAGCGTCGACGCTCGTGGGAACGGCGACCATCGGAGGTCGATCAACGTCGGTGACGCTTCGTCGCGCGGAGTGCGGCACCGAGTAGCCGCTCGCGAAGGTGCGGCACGAATCCTGACATTCGCTCGAGAATGGAGGATCCGAAGAGCCCCCGCCCCGTCGCGACGAGCATCGAACGAACTGAATTGTCTTCTGGCGCGCCGACGCGTGCGTCGAACAAGCGTACGCGCCGCATCGTGCTGCTTCGCATCGCGGCGCTTGGCGCGCTGATTCTCGTGCTCACCGTCACCGGCTACGCCCTCGGCTGGTTCGATCTTGCTCGCGTGACGCGGACGATCGAGGGATTGCAGAGCGGCAAGAACGCGCTCGGTGTCGCCGTGATCTTCTTCGCGTTGTATGCGTCGCTGACGGGGATCGGATTTCCCGCGCTGCCGTTCACGGTGGCTGGCGGCGCGATCTTCGGTCATCTTCGCGGCACGCTTCTGAGCTGGGCCGCGGCAATCATCGGGATGATGCTCGGCTACCTGCTCGCGCGCGGCGTCGGGCGGGAGACGGCGCGGCGCTGGATCGCGAAGCGCAAGGTCGGCGCGGCGCTCACGCAGTCGACGAGCTTTCTCACCTTGTTGCGGCTGCGGCTCATCCCGGTAATTCCGCTGAGCGTGGTGAACTTCGCCTCGGGCCTCGCGCGGACGCGATTCGGCGTGTACGTCGCCGCGTCGGCCATTGGCGTGTTGCCGGCGACGATCGTGTTCACCTATTTCGCGGACAGCCTGATGCGCGGGCTCCAGGGTGCGCGGACGCACGCGTACTGGGACGTGGCGATCGCGAGCGGCGTGCTAATGGCGATGTCGCTGCTGCCGCTCCTGGCGAAGCGGCTCCGTCGCGCCTAACGCTACTCGGGGTGACCCCACGCGGACGACACGCGCGCCGCTCTGATCGCGTGGAGGAGCTGTGCCTGGCCGCCGATGTCCTTTGCCTGCGCCTCGATCCCGATCTGCGGCGCGTCCTGCACCTTGATCAGCACGTGCACGCCGCGACCATAGCCGCCCGTGACGAGATCGATGTGCGCGGGTGAGCCGGAGATGAAGACGTCGCACTCGCTGGTGATGAGGCCTGACCAGCCAACGTGCGCCTCGGATGAGTGGGTCGACGCGCGGAGCCAGCCGCTCGGTCCGTTCCACCGGGCAAGGCTGCTGGTCTGGGCAGTGCCGGTGTATCCCTCCGGCAGCTCCAGCTCGATGATCCTGGACGCGTAGCTCTGCCATCCGCGCGAGTCGACGTGGTCCTCGCAGGCGGAGATCGTCTCGACGGCGCTGCCGGCCTGAGAGGCGACGAAGCCCTGGGCGGGCGCGATCGAATCGGCGAGCGCGACGGTGAGGCTGTCCGAGGCGGCGGCGGCGAGGGCGGCTTCGCCAGGGTCGAAGCGCGGCGCGCCACGGCAGGCGCCGCCAGCCAGCGCGAGGCCGGCGAAGAGCGCCGGGCGGATCACGTTGATCACTGGGATTGCAGCGCGAGCGAGCAGCTCGCGTCCGTGTAGTTGCCGCGAAGGGTGCGTCCGCCGTCGAACTTGCCGACGAATCCGATGACGCTCGTCATCACCGGGCTGCGCGCGCGGTCCGCCGGGCTCACGCGGTGGTCGGTGATGAGCGCGAGACCGCCGCGCTCGTTAGGCGTCGCCCAGATCTGGACGTCCCGTACGCGGTCGTCGTCGGCGGTGCGCAGACAGCCCTCACGCGGGGGCCGTCGGAAGGTGAGGGTGAATGCCTGGCCAATGTCGTATGGAGCATTCGCCTCTCCGCTGACGATCTCCACCGCGTCGATGCGGGCTTTGGCCGGATTGGGATTCGGCAGGCGACGCGTCTGCTCGTCGAGGAGCAGACGCACCTGGGCGAATCTGATCGTGTAGCCGTTAGGCAGGTTCGCGCCGCGGCTGCCTGGCATGCCGACGAAGCCCAGGTGCGGCACGTATGACATCGCGGCAACGTTGTGGCGGACGTCGGCAACCTTCGCTCCGATCGACACGCCCGGTGCGAACTGGTCGATGACGATCGCCACGGGTCGCGGCACGTCGGGCCGCGTGAAGATCCCGTAGATTTTGAAGAAGATGATGGCGATGGCGATGCCGACGAGCGTTGCCGGTATGCTGAGGAGGCGCATGTAGGGTAGCGATCCGGGGCGTTCTGTTGCGGGCCATCATCCTGACTGGTGCCAAACGATTGGCGTCACGAGAGTAGAGAGCAGAGGGTAGAGAGCGGAGGGTCAACTGCACACCGCCTACTCTCTACTCTCCACCCTCTGCTCTCTACTCTCTACCTGGATGCCCTCTACCCTCCACCCTCCACCCTCTGCTATCTCTCAGCTTCAGCACCGGGACAGGAGAGTGTCATGCGCCGCCTCGCCCTCGTATCCGCCGCATCGCTCACGCTGAGCACCGTCGCGACTGTCACTCGCGCCCAATCCGTCTCCCTTGCGGGTGGGCTGCAGATGCCGGCCGACGCCGTGAAGGAGTGGAAGGTGCCGTGGGAGAAGACCGTCCCGCGCGATCCCTTCGTCGATCAGCAGGGACGCGTCTGGTTCGTCGGCCAGATGGGGAACTACGTCGCGTCGCTCGATCCCGCGCGCGGCGAGTTCAAGCGCTACGAGATCGATCCTGGGACCTACCCGCACAATCTTGTCGTCGACCGGCACAACGGCGTCTGGTTCACGGGCAATCGAAACGGCCGGATCGTGCATCTGGATCCGGCGACGGGAAGGCTCAAGACGTTCATGATTCCCGACAGCGCGGTGCACGATCCACACACGATGACCTTCGATGCCAAAGGCGACGCGTGGTTCACCGCCCAGAACGGCGGTGTCGTCGGGAAGCTCACGATGTCCGACGGATCGATTCGGCTCTGGCACTTACCGAAGGGCTCGCGGCCGTACGGGATTGTCCTGGACGTGAAGGGACGACCGTACTTCGACGAGTTCGGCACGAACAAGATCGGGACGATTGACCCCGCGACCGGGGAGCTGAAGGAGTTCACGCTACCTAACGAGCGAACACGACCGCGGCGGATCGCGATGACGTCCGATGGCATTATCTGGTACGGTGACTACACTCGCGGCTACCTCGGCCGGCTCGAGCCGGCGACGGGAAAGATCGAGGAGTTCGCGATGCCTTCCGGTCCGGCGTCGCTACCGTATGCCATGGCGACGGACGATCAGGATCGGATCTGGGTGGCGGAGACAGGCATCCAGCCGAACGCACTCGTCGCATTCGACCCGAAGTCGCGGCGATGGGTCGCCTCGGTCCCTGTTGGTGAGCGTGCCCCAAATACCGTGCGACACATGGTCTTCGACAAGAAAACGCGCCAGCTCTGGTTCGGCTCGGATCAGAACGCGATCGGGAGCGCGAAGGTGCCGGGTCCGGCGATAGTACCTTGAAGCAGCTATCGGCTATCAGTCCATAGTCATCAGTGAGTTCGGACTGGATGGGTGGAAGAGCGACGCTCTCCACCCATCATCGCATCGTTATTGCTTGACAATCGACGCGCAAATCGGCCGGCATCTCACCAGCAAAGGGAGCACGATGGACGGAAGTGCCAGCACCTCGTCGACGACCAAACGATCACCGTTCCCGCACCCTTATCCCTTGGCACCAAACCCGGCTGTCAACAAAAGAGATCGGCGCACGTCCGCTCGCGGTCTCGACCATTTGACGATCGAATGCGTGACGCCCGAGCTCGATGCTGGACGGTACGCGGTGAAGCGCGTCATTGGTGACACAGTCTGGGTCGGTGCCGACATCTTCAAGGAAGGCCACGACCTCCTCGCGGCGCGCGCCGTCTACAAAGGACCGGGCGACACCGGCTGGTCTTCCGCGCCACTGCGCTTCGATTTCGACAGCGACCGCTGGTACGGCTCGTTCGTCGTCGACCGCATCGGACTCTGGACCTTTACCGTCGAAGGGTGGACGGATGCGTTCGGCACCTGGCGGTCCGAGCTGCGCAAGAAAGTCGATGCGAATCAGGACGTGCACGTCGAGCTCCTCGAGGGCGCGCTGCTCGTGCGGTCCGCGGCGCGGCGGGCGAAGTCACCGGCGATCCGCGCGTCGCTGCTGCAGACCGCGCGGATGTTCGAGGATGCAGAGTCGACGTCCGCGTCGGCCCGGATCGAGCGCGCCTTCGATGAGGAACTTCTCATCGCGATGAACGAGCTCTGCCCTCCACGCGATCTGACCTGTTATTCGCGCGAGCTGGGGATTTACGTCGACCGGCCGCAGGCGCGATTCGCGTCGTGGTACGAGCTCTTCCCGCGCTCGCAAGCACCCGACGGCCGGCACGGCACGTTCGAAGACACGGCGCAGCGTCTGCCACGTCTCGCCGAGCTGGGCTACGATGTGATCTATCTCCCGCCGATTCATCCGATCGGCCGGACCTTTCGGAAAGGAAAGAACAACAGTCTTACGCCGGAGCCGGAGGACGTAGGCAGTCCATGGGCGATCGGCAACGAGAACGGCGGGCACACGGCGATCGAGCCCGCGCTCGGCACCGTTGAGGACTTCGAGCGGCTGGTGCGCACGGCGAACGAGCACGGCATGGAGATCGCGCTCGACTATGCGCTCCAATGCGCGCCCGATCACCCGTGGGTGAAGGAGCATCCGGACTGGTTCCACATCCGGCCCGACGGCACGATCAAGTACGCCGAGAATCCGCCGAAGAAGTATCAGGACATCTACCCGATCAACTTCTGGTGCGACGACCGGCAGAACCTCTGGAATGCCTGCCGCGACATCATTCTCTACTGGATCGCGCGCGGCGTGAAAACCTTTCGCGTGGACAATCCGCACACAAAGCCGCTGGCGTTCTGGGAGTGGGTGATCGGTGAGGTGCAGCGCGAGCATCCCGATGTGATCTTCTTCGCCGAAGCGTTCACGCGGCCGAAGCGGATGAAGAGCCTGGGGAAGCTCGGCTTCACGATGTCATATACGTACTTCACCTGGAAGAACTCGGCATACGAGCTTCAGGATTATCTCGAGGAGCTGACCGATTCGCCGATGGTGGAGTACTTCCGCGGGAATCTCTTCGCGAACACGCCAGACATTCTCAACGAGTACCTCGTGCACGGCGGGCCGGCGGCGTTTCGCATACGCTTATTGCTCGCCTCCACTCTGTTGCCGCTCTACGGACTGTACAGCGGCTACGAGCTGTACGAGAACGTCCCGTTCCGGCCCGGCAGCGAGGAGTACTTCGATTCGGAGAAGTATCAGATCAAGCCGCGCGATTGGGAGGCTCCAGGCAACCTCAATCCCATGATCGAGCTCGTGAATCGCATTCGCCGCGAGAATGGGGCATTGCAGCAGTACGAGAATCTTTCGTTCCACACGAGTGAGAATCCGCAGGTGCTCTTCTACCGAAAAGCGGGGCGGGTGCGGCCGCGTGAGTGGACGGGCGGCCGCGCGTCGTATTACGCGGTTCCCGAGGAGGAGGCGACGGCGTCGATCGTGGCGGCAGGCGACGCCGCCGATCTGCTGGTCGCCGTGACGCTCGATCCGCGGGCTGTGCAGGAGACGATGGTGCATGTGCCGCTCGCGGATCTCGGACTTACCGTGGATTCGGCCTACGTAGTTCACGATTTGTTGACGGGCGCTCGCTACACGTGGCGTGGCTCGCGGAACTACGTGCGTCTCGATCCGATGTCGGGACAGATCGGGCATGTGTTTCGAGTGGAGGTGCTAGGTGCTAGGTGATAGGTGTTAGACCTGCACACCCCGACGTCACTGACACCTAACTTCTAACTCCTAACTCCTAACTCCTAACTTCTAACTCCTAACTCCTAACAGCTAGCACCTAGCACCTAGCACCTAGCACCTAGCACCTAATCAATGCAAACCGATCCGCTCTGGTACAAAGACGCCATCATCTACCAAACGCACGTCAAGTCGTTCAAGGACTCGAACGCGGACGGCTACGGGGATTTTCGGGGACTCATCGAGGGGCTCGATTACATCCAGCAGCTCGGCGCGACGTGCGTCTGGCTGCTGCCGTTCTATCCGTCGCCGCTCCGGGACGACGGGTACGACATCTCGTCGTACGAGTCGATCAATCCGACGTACGGCACGATCGAGGACTTTCAGAGCTTCCTTGACGCGGCGCACGAGCGCGGGCTCAAGGTGATCACCGAGCTCGTGATCAATCACACGTCCGACCAGCACCCCTGGTTCCAGCGCGCGCGCCGGGCGCCCAAGGACTCGAAGGAGCGCGCATGGTACGTGTGGAGCGACGACCCGAACAAGTACCAGGGAACGCGCATCATCTTCGTTGATACGGAAACTTCCAACTGGACCTGGGATCCGATCGCGCAGCAGTTCTTCTGGCATCGTTTCTTCAGCCACCAGCCTGATTTGAACTTTGATAATCCGGACGTGCTGGAAGCGGTGAAGAACGTGATGCGCTTCTGGCTCAAGATGGGCGTCGACGGGCTGCGGCTGGATGCGATTCCCTATCTGATCGAGCGCGACGGGACCAACTGCGAGAATCTGCCGGAAACCCACGAGGTCCTGAAGAATCTCCGTAGTGCGCTCGACGCGGAATATCAGAACCGGATCTTTCTCGCGGAGGCGAATCAGTGGCCGCCCGACGTGCGGCCGTACTTCGGCGACTCCGACGAGTGCCACATGGCATTCCACTTTCCGGTGATGCCGCGCATGTACATGGCGCTCCGCAAGGAGGATCGCACGCCGATCGTCGAGATCATGCGCCAGACGCCGGAGATACCTAACGATTGTCAGTGGGCGATCTTCCTCCGCAACCACGACGAGCTCACGCTCGAGATGGTGACGGACGAAGAGCGCGACTACATGTACAAGGAGTATGCGCGAGACATGCGCATGCGCATCAACGTCGGCATCCGCCGGCGGCTCGCGCCGTTGATGGACAACGGCCGGCGGCAGATCGAGATCATGAATGCGCTGTTGATGTCGATGCCGGGCACGCCGATCATCTACTATGGCGACGAGATCGGCATGGGCGACAACGTCTATCTCGGCGACCGCAATGGCGTCCGCACGCCGATGCAGTGGTCGACGGACCGCAATGCCGGCTTCTCTGAAGCCGACAGCGCCGCGTTGTACAGCCCCCCGGTCGTGGACCCGCCGTACGGCTTTCAGGGGATCAACGTCACCGCGCAGGAGCGGACGTCGACGTCGCTGCTGCGCTGGATGCGCCGCCTGATCGCCGTGCGCCGCGAGTTCAAGGCGTTCGGGCGCGGAACGTGGGAGCCGCTCCATCCCGACAATCGACGCGTGCTCGTCTTTCTTCGACGCTACAAGGACGAGTTGATCCTGTGCGTGAACAACCTGTCGCGGTTCGCCCAATACGTGGAGCTGGATCTCCGCGAATTCCAGGGAATGGTCCCGGTGGAGCTCTACAGCAAGAACGGCTTTCCACCGATCGGCGAGCTGCCGTATCTCCTGACGATGGGGCCGCACAATTTTCTCTGGTTCCGCCTGATGCCGCCGGAACAGGCGAAACAGTACGTCGGACAGCGGAGCTGACGTGACCGAACGGGGCAGGGAGGACCACGACGTGGAGCAACGGAGACGTGGTGCGCCCGAGGCGCACGCGAACGGGATGATGCCGGCGCTTCACGTGCCGCGGCTCACCGACGCGCTCGCGCCTAACGAGCTGGCGAAGCTCGGGACGGACGAGCTTGTGCGGTTTCTCGAGCCCCGCCGCTGGTTCGGCGCGAAAGCCGGCACGCCATCGGCCGCTCGCGTTCGCGATGCGCTCCCGCTCCCGTGGGAAGGCGGCCGCTTTGCCATCGCGCGTCTCGAGGTCACAACGGGGAACGCCACGGAGCCGAAGCTCTACCAGCTGCCGCTCTGCGTCCGGAGCACCGAGGAGATTGGCGACGCGCCGCCGAGGAGCACTCTTGCGCGCGTCGTGGCTGACGAGGGTGAAGGGTTGCTCTTCGACGCGGTGGAGGACGGCGCCTTCCTCCGCGCGCTCGCTGACGCGTTCGCGCACGGCGGCTCGTTCGGCGACAAGGACTCGCGCTGGATAATCGAGCCACTCAGCGCCGCGTCGCTGGTCATTCCTCCCTCGGCCGAGCTCCGTGTCGGATCGGCGGAACAGAGCAACACGTCGCTCGTGATCGGCGATCAGGCGATTCTGAAGTTGTTTCGCAAACTCGAACCAGGGGAGCACCCCGACGTCGAGCTGACGCGCTTCCTCACACTCGACGCGCGGTTCGCCCACACGCCTGCCCTCCTGGGGGTGGTCCGCTTCGACGACGCGGGCCGGTCGACAGTCGCGGGGATGCTCCAGGAGTTCCTGCCCAAGTCGACCGATGCCTGGGCATACGCGCTCGCGAAGGGTCGGCCGTACTTTCAGGCGGCGGGCGAGAGCAACCCCACAAACAATTTCGCGGCCGACGCGGAGCGACTCGGCGCGGTGACACGCGCGATGCACGAGGCACTCGCAACCGGACGCGACGCCGCGCTCGCTCCGGAGCCCGTCGATCGTACCGTCGTCGAACGCTGGGCTTCACGCGCGAAGGCGTGGGTCCGCGACGGCTTTGTACTACTCGAGAAGCAGCTGCGTGCTCGTGCGCTGCCGAAGGAGCGCGCGCCGGAGGCGGAAGCACTCGTCCGCCGCGGCGACTATTACCTGGCCATCGTTGATGAGATCGTAAACACCGTTCGTGGTGACGCTGGTCTCGCCATGCGTATCCACGGCGATTATCACCTGGGGCAGGTGCTGCGCACGGCGCGCGACGATTTCATGATCATCGACTTCGAAGGCGAGCCCGCTCGCCCACTCGCCGAGCGCCGCGAAAAGGCGAGCCCGCTTCGGGACGTCGCGGGGATGCTCCGCTCGTTCGCGTACGCCGCGGCGACGCTCGGAATGGAAGCGAAGGCACTCGATGTGGGGACGCGCGAATTGCGGATCGGCCGTTGGGAGCGCGACACCCGCGACGCATTCCTGCGCGGCTATCTCCGCGATCCCGACGGCGATCGCTCCGCGAGTCGAATCCTACCGTCCGATACCGCTCATACGCGCGCGCTGCTGCGTCTCTTCGAGACGGAGAAGGCGTTCTATGAGCTGATGTACGAGTTGAATAACAGGCCGGATTGGACGTGGATTCCGATGCGGGGAATAGCTAAGAGCAGCCAATAAGAGCAGTAAATAGTTATCAGTCCATAGTTATCAGGGACGGAGGAACGAAGCGTTGATGTGGTGAAAGTGCAGATCCCTCGCTTCGCTCGGGACGACATCCATGAACGCTTCGTTCCGCATCCCCTGATAACTATGGACTGATAGCTATGGACTGCCCTTACAGGTCCACTTGTTGCTTACGTCACAATTCCAATGTCGAATCTGTGGCAGTTGCAGCGTGGCGCATCGGTGGTTTCCGGCGCGGGAGTTCGGTTCTCCGTGTGGGCGCCGCGCGCGTCGCGCGTACGGGTGCGCCTCACGAGTGAAGGAGAAGGCGAGTACGAGCTCGCGCGTGGCGAGCATGGCGTCTTCGAGACGACGGTGAGCGGCGCGACGTCGGGTACTGAGTACGGATTCGTACTCGACGACAATGACAAGCTCGTGCCCGATCCGGTGAGCCGGTTCCAGCCGCACGGCGTCCATGGTCCGTCGAGCGTCGTCGATCCGAAGGCATTCTCGTGGAGTGATGACGGGTGGCGCGGTCTCGGGATGCGCGAGCTCGTCATCTACGAGTTGCACGTCGGCACGTTCACGACCGAAGGCACCTTCTCGGCGGCGATTCCCTATCTGCGCGGTTTGCGTCACGAGCTTGGAGTCACCGCGATCGAGATCATGCCCGTCGCGCAGTTTCCCGGCGCGCGCAACTGGGGCTACGACGGCGTCGAGCTGTACGCGGTGCAGAACAGCTACGGCGGACCGGAAGGGTTGAAGCAGCTCGTCGACGCCGCGCACGCGGTTGGCCTCGCGGTCATTCTCGATGTCGTCTACAACCACCTGGGCCCCGAGGGGAACTATCTCCCACTCTACGGACCGTACTTCACCGAGAAGTACAAGACTCCGTGGGGACCCGCTCTGAATTACGACGACGCCGACAGTGACGAGGTGCGTCGTTATGTCGTGGACAACGCGCTCTACTGGGTCACGGAGTATCACGTCGACGGGCTGCGGCTCGACGCCGTGCACGGCATCTTCGACTTCAGCGCGAAGCATCTCTTGCAGGAGATCGTGGAAGCGGTACATGCCCAGGCCGACACGCTGGGGCGGCGCGTCGTTGTGATCGGTGAGAGTGATCTCAACGATCCGAAGCTCATCCGCCCCATCGAGGAGTATGGCTACGGCCTCGACGGCCAGTGGAGCGACGACTTCCATCACGCGGTGCACGCGCTGCTCACCGAGGAGACGCTCGGCTACTACGCCGACTTCGGTGACGTCGACAAGCTCGCCGCATCGCTCCGCGAGCCGTTCGTGTACGCCGGATCGTTTTCTCCACATCGTCGTCGCCGCCACGGTGGAAAATCGGAAGGGCTGCCGCGGGAGAAGTTCGTCGTCGCGATTCAGAACCACGATCAGATCGGTAATCGCGCGAGTGGAGACCGCCTGTCAACCGCTCTCTCGCCCGATCAGCTTCGACTCGCGGCGGCGCTTCTTCTCCTCTCGCCCTACGTGCCGCTGATCTTCATGGGCCAGGAGTACGGCGAGACGAATCCGTTTCAGTACTTCGTGAGCCACGGCGATTCGGGACTGGTGGAGGCGGTGCGCACGGGACGGCGGAAGGAGTTCGAGTCGTTCGGCTGGGGCGACGACGTGCCCGATCCGCAGTCGGAGGAGACGTTCCGGCGATCGACGCTGGACCGCGACCGCGCGTCGCGACCCGAGCATTCCGCGATCTATCAACTGTATCGCGACCTGCTCGCGTTGCGCGACGAGGAGCCGATGCTGCTTCCCGACGGGTCGGCGCTCGATGTCATCGAGGCGGACGGCTGCATAACGATGCTGCGTCGCGAAGCGGGACGCGGGACGCGGGGAGCGGGACGCGGGGAGCGGGACGCGGGTCGCGGGGAACTGCTCGCAGTCTTCAACTGCACCGGCGAGCCACGTGAGGTTGCCCTCCCCGACGGGTGCGACGGCCGATGGATGCTTCGCCTAACGACCGACGCGACCGGCTACGGCGGTGAAGGACGATTGAGCGACGACAGCGGCGACGCGATCAGTGTTGGCGCGGAGCGCGAAGCGTGGAGCGCCGCGGAGGCGCCCCCGAGCGCGGAGCCAAAATCCTCGCGCATGTCCAAGCGGGACGATGCACCGCGTCGGCTCCTCGAGGCGGACGCGCAGCGGCAATCCGTGACGATGCCTCCGTGGACCGCGGCCGTTTTCATTTCTGGCACCTAGCACCTGGCACCTGGCACCTTCTACCACCACCAACTTGCGCGTCTGGCCCGGACAACCCTACCCACTCGGAGCGACGTGGGATGGCGAAGGCGTCAACTTCGCCATCTTCTCTGAAAACGCGACCGGCGTCGAGCTCTGTTTCTTCAACAAAGAAGACGATGCCATCGAGAGCGCCAAGATTCAGCTTCGCGAACACACCGATCAGGTGTGGCACTGCTACCTGCCCGACGTTCGGCCGGGGCAGTACTACGGCTATCGCGTGCACGGCCCGTACAAGCCGGAGGAGGGTCACCGCTTCAACCCGGCAAAGCTCCTCATCGATCCCTACGCGAAGGCGATCACCGGCGCGATCAAGTGGAGCAACGCCGTTTTTGCCTACAAGGTCGGCGGCCCGAAAGAGGACCTCGAGCCCGACCCCGACAACAGCGCCGGCGGCGTACCGAAATCAGTCGTCATCGACAACGCCTTCACATGGGAGAGTGACCGGCATCCACGGACGCCGTGGAATCGCACGGTCATTTACGAGTGTCACGTCAAAGGGATGACGGTGAAGCACCCCGAGGTGCCGGAAGCGCTGCGCGGTACTTATCTCGGGCTATGCGCCGACCCCATGCTCGACTACTTCAAGTCGCTCGGGGTGACCGCGGTCGAGCTGCTGCCGGTGCATCAGTTCGTGATCGACCGGCATCTGCCCGAGAAGGGGCTGACGAACTACTGGGGTTACAACTCCATTGGCTTCTTCGCCCCCGACGTGCGGTACGCGACGCGTGGACTCGGCAATCAGGTATACGAGTTCAAGTCGATGGTCAAGACGTTCCACTCCGCGGGCATCGAGGTGGTCCTCGACGTCGTCTACAACCACACGGGTGAAGGGAATCATCTCGGTCCCACGCTGTCGCTCAAGGGCATCGACAACGTCGCCTATTATCGACTCGAGCAGAACAAGCGCTTCTACACAGACTTCACCGGCACGGGCAACAGCCTCAACATGAGTCACCCGCGCACGATACAGCTGATCATGGATTCGCTGCGCTATTGGGTGAAGGAGATGCACGTCGACGGCTTTCGGTTCGATCTCGCGCCGGTGCTCGCGCGTGAGCTCTACGAGGTCGATCGACTCTCCTCGTTCTTCGACATCATTCATCAGGATCCGCAACTCGCGACGGTGAAGCTGATCGCCGAGCCGTGGGACGTCGGCCCTGGTGGTTATCAAGTTGGAAACTTCCCGATCCGGTGGGCGGAGTGGAATGGGAAGTATCGCGACGCGCTCCGTCGATTCTGGCGGGGCGATCCCGGTGTCGTGTCGGAGCTGGCGTCACGTCTCACCGGCTCGAGCGACATCTACCAGTGGAGCGGACGGGATGCGTATGCGAGCGTGAATTTCATCGTCGCCCACGACGGCTACACGATGAACGACCTCGTGAGCTACGAGCAGAAGCACAACGAGGCCAACGGCGAGAACAACCAGGACGGGCACAACGACAACCTCAGCCGCAACTGGGGGGTCGAAGGGGCGACGGAGGATTCCAAGGTCCTGGACCTGCGCTACCGCGTGATGAAGAGCATGTTGGCCTCGCTCGCGTTCTCGCAGGGAACGCCGATGATTGCCCACGGTGACGAGATTGCGCGCACCCAACGGGGCAACAACAACGCGTACTCCCAGGACAACGAGATCACCTGGGTCGACTGGACCAATCTCAACGACCGTCAGCGCGATCTGCTCGGCTTCGTACAGCGCGTGATCGCCATCCGCCACGCCAATCCCGTGCTGCGGCGCCGGCATTTCTTCCACGGCAAGGATCCCAACTCACCGTCCGGCAAGGACGTGATGTGGGTCCGAACCGACGGCCAGGAGATGCAGCAGGGAGACTGGCAGAACGGAAACAACCATTTGTTGGGGATGCTCATCAGCGGCCAAGCGACTGATGAGGTCGATGACCGTGGTCGGCCGATCCGAGGGGATACATTATTGCTCATCCTCAACGGCGGCGAATCGGACTGTCGCTTCACCCTGCCCCAGGTGCACGAGGAGGGTTTCTGGATGATGCTGCTGGATAGCGCGCACTCGGAACGGGAGAGGCATGGTCCGCCGGACGGCACATCGGTGATCGTGGCCGCGCACTCGCTCGTGCTTTTGCGGCACGGCACGGAACGCCGGTTTTCAGCGACGCCACCCGAATCCGAGCCCGCGATGGTGCCCGGGTCGGACGGAAACGCCGCCTAACGGGAAACGGCGCGAGCAGGAGGTCAGATGAGCCCGGAAGACCGAAACGACGACAACGACGGGCGCGAGAGCCCAACGGGAAAGCGCCAGGGCGAACGCCCACGCTCCAGAACAACAAAGAGTGGAAAGACCAAACAGGGGAGTGGGGCAGGAGAAGAGGGACGCGGCGCGGATGCTCCGGGCCGTGCCGCGAGCGATGACATCGAGCCACGCCAGGGAGCCGGCAGTGCAACGGCCGAGCGTCCGAAGCGGCCGGCAGCCAAACGACCGTCGCCGCGCGCAGCCAGTGAGCCAACACAGAGCAACTCAACAGCCCCGATGCCGATCGATCCGCAGGACGAGTTGCCACCGCATGGCGACGCGCTCATGACCACTGAACGCACGAAGAACCCGCGCCCTTCCAGATCGCGCGGCAACGCCGCCGCCGCGCCCACCGGCCCGAGCGCTGCCGATCTGCTGCCTAACGCGAACGACCTCGGCCGCTTGATGGCCGGCGAGTACGCCCAGCCACATGACATCCTCGGCGCGCACGCCGTCTCCGCCGGCGGCGAGAACGGCGTCGTCATTCGCGCCCTGATGCCCAACGCGAGCGCCGTGGAGGCCGTGCTCGAGGACGGCCGCGTTGTTCCACTCGACGTGACGGTTTCGGGTCTCGCAAACCTGTACTGCGGATTCATCGCTGGAGCAACGCTGCCGCTGCGCTATCGGCTGCGCTTTCATTTCCACGATGGGGCAACCTGGGAACGCGACGACGCGTACCGCTTCTTGCCGACACTCGGCGACATCGATCTGCATCTCTTCGGCGAGGGAACGCACCGCCGGCTCTGGGAGAAGCTCGGCGCGCATGTCCGCACCATGGATGGCGTCGAAGGCGTGAGCTTCGCCGTCTGGGCGCCGAACGCGCGCCGGGTGAGCGTCGTCGGTGACTTCTGCGGCTGGGACGGGCGCATCTTCCCGATGCGCTCGATGGGCGCCTCCGGCGTCTACGAGCTCTTCGTCCCCGAGCTCAAGCCGGGTGCGCTCTACAAGTACGAGATGGTCACCCACGAGGGAATGATCCGCGTGAAGACGGATCCCTTCGCATTCAAGCTCGAGCAATCGCCGGGCACCGCGTCCATCGTACAAGCCGAAGGCGTGTACGCGTGGAGCGACACGGACTGGATGAATCGCCGCGCCGCGAAGGGTCACTGGGACGTGCTCCATGAGCCAGTGCTCATCTACGAGGTCCACCTCGGCTCGTGGGCACGCGTTCCCGAAGAGGGGAACCGTGCGCTCAGCTATCGGGAGATCGCGCCGCGGCTCGCCGAGCATGTGAGCAAGCTCGGATTCACGCACGTCGAGCTGCTCCCTGTGATGGAGCACCCGTTCTACGGATCGTGGGGCTATCAGGTGAGCGGCTATTTCGCGCCCACCTCCCGCTTCGGTACGCCGGACGATTTCCGATTCCTGGTCGACACGCTCCACCAGCATGGCATCGGTGTCATTCTCGACTGGGTACCGGCCCACTTTCCGAAGGACGACTACGCGTTGCGTCGGTTCGACGGGAGCGCACTCTTCGAGCACGAGGATCCGCGGCTCGGCGAGCACCCCGATTGGGGAACGCTCATCTTCAACTATGGCCGCAACGAAGTTCGCAACTTCCTCGTCTCCAACGCGCTCTTCTGGCTCGAGGAGTTTCACGCCGACGGCCTGCGTGTGGACGCCGTGGCGTCGATGCTCTACCTCGACTACAGCCGCAAGGCCGGCGAGTGGATGCGCAACCGCTTCGGCGGTCGCGAGAATCTCGAGGCGATCGAGTTCCTCAAGCAGTTCAACGAGACGATTCGTGCCGAGACGCCGGGCTGCTTCACGGTCGCGGAAGAATCGACCGCGTGGCCCAATGTCACTAAGCCCGCGAACGAGGGTGGACTCGGCTTCACGTTCAAGTGGAACATGGGGTGGATGCACGACACCCTCGAGTACTTCGCGAAGGATCCGATCTATCGGGGCCATCATCACGACCAGCTCACCTTCGCGATGATGTATGAGTACAGCGAGCATTTCATCATGCCGCTGTCGCACGACGAGGTGGTGCACCTGAAGGGTTCGCTCTACAAGAAGATGCCGGGCGACCACTGGCAGAAGCTCGCGAACCTGCGGCTCCTGCTCACGTACATGCTGACGCGCCCCGGCAAGAAGCTGCTCTTCATGGGCATGGAGCTGGCCACGCCGAACGAGTGGAATCACGATCGGAGCCTCGATTGGCACATGCTCAACGAGCCCGATCGGGGATCCTTCACGAACTTCGTCGGCAAGCTCGGGCATCTCTATAAACAGGAGTCGGCATTCTGGCGCGACGATCCGAGCTGGGAGGGATTCTGCTGGGTGGACGTCGCCGATCGCGTGAACTCGGTGATCTCCTACGTCCGTCGGGATGGTGATCGCCACGCCGTCGTGGTACTGAACCTCACCCCGGTGCCGCGCGAGTACTATCGCATCGGCGTTCCCGACAGCGGCACGTACGTGAAGCTGCTGTCGAGCGACGACCACGAGTGGGGCGGCAGCGGCTACGGCGGCTTCGAGATGGTCCAGACAGATCCGTCGCCATTCCACGGGTACCCGCAGTCGGTGACGCTAACCCTGCCGCCGTTAGGCGCGATCGTCATTGGGCCGAAGGGATAGCGACCGGGATGGGGGACTAGGGTGGCAACGAAGGTTCGCAAGTCGCCGTTGGAGCGGTTGGCTGACGCCGTCGGCATCGTTCCGAAATACCTCGACCAAACCGGCAAGGAATGGCGGAAGACGAGCGCGGAGTCGCGCGCCGCGCTCCTCGCGGCGATGGGAGTCGAAGCCGCCGACGAATTTGCCGCCGAATCCGCGGTGCGCGCGCTGCGCGCCGCGGAGCGCGCCGAGCTGATCCCACCCGTCCGCGTCATCGAAGTCAGCGACGAGACGGCGACACGTCACCTCGCCGCCCGACTCGCGTCGCCGCCTAACGCCGAAGCGCGCTGGCAGCTCACCCTCACCCTCGAGTCGGGGGAGACGAGTACGGCGGAGGGCCCCTGGCCGCGGGGCATGCGCGCTGATCTCGCGATCCCCTGGCCGGATGATCCGCCGTTAGGCTACCACGACCTCGCGCTCACGGTCACCATCGGCGGCCGCGAACGCACGGCCGAGCAACGCCTCATCCTCGTGCCCGCGCACTGTGTGCGCCCCAGCGCCAAGCTGTCCAGCGGTCGCGCGTTCGGTCTCGTCGCCAATCTCTACACGGTGCGGAGCGATCGAAACTGGGGCGTCGGCGACTTCACCGATCTCAAGCAACTCGTGCAGTGGACCGGCGAGATCGGCGGCGCGTTCGTCGGCGTCAACCCGCTGCACGCGCTCGCGAATCAGGGGCAGGACATCAGCCCGTACAGCCCCGTGAGCCGCCTCTTTCGGAACCCGCTGTACATCGACGTGGAGGCCGTTCCCGAGCTGCACGTCGCGCCGAATGTCGCTGCTCGCATCGATCACCCGGAGTTCGAGGGGGAGCTGAGCGCGCTCCGCGAGGATCCGCACGTCCGGTACGAGCAGGTGATGGCGCTCAAGATGCCCATCCTCGAGGAGCTCCACCGCGTCTTCATCGAGCGCGAGCAGAGCGCGGGCAGCGCGCGCGCGAAGGCGTACGACGAGTTCGTTCGGGCCGAGGATCCCGAGCTCACGCGGTTCGCGACCTTTGTCGCCATCGCCGAGGCGCACAAGTCGTGGAATTGGCGCGAATGGCCGGCCGCGCTCCAGGACGCCAGTGGTGACGCCGTTAGGCAGTTCCAGCGCGAGCAGCAGACGTGTATCGACCTGCACCGCTGGATCCAGTTCGAGCTCGACCGCCAGCTCGGCACGGTCGCCGATGTCGCGCGGAAGTCACGTCTGCCGATCGGGCTCTATCAGGACCTCGCCATCGGCACCTCGCCGACGGGCGCCGATACGTGGGCGCAGCCGGAGCTCTTCATTCAGCGTGCGAGCATCGGCGCGCCTCCCGATCCCTACTCGGCGACGGGACAGAACTGGGGCCTTCCGCCGATCGACCCGCGCGCGCTCCGAGCCGATCGGTATCGCTACTTCATCCGGCTCGTGCGCAGCGGATTTCGTCATGCTGGCGCGCTCCGGATCGACCACGTCATGGGTCTCTTCCGGCTCTTCTGGATTCCGGAGGGGAAGACGGGGAAGGAAGGCGCCTACGTGCAGTACCCCGCCGACGATCTACTCGGCATCCTCGCGCTCGAGAGCGTCCGCCACGACGCGCTCGTCGTTGGCGAGGACCTGGGGACCGTGCCGAAGGAAGTTCCGCCGGCGCTGGAGCAGTGGGGCGTGCTGTCGTCGAAGGTGCTCTACTTCGAGCGCGAGAAGCGCGGCTTCAAGCCGGCCGAGCGGTTCGCGCCGCTCGCGTTGGCGACGGCCAATACTCACGACATGGCGACGCTCGCCGGGTTCTGGGAAGGTCGGGACATCGAGCAGCGCGCTCGCGTGGGACTCATCGATGGTGATGCCGCACTAGACGAGGCGCGGAAGACGCGTGATGAGGAGAAGCACGCTCTGCTTGCGCGACTCGCCCGCGAGGAAATTCTCCCCGCCGCGGATGAGCCTAACGACAACGCGGCGTTGCGCGGCGCGATTCATGAATTCCTCTGCCGCACGCCGGCGGCGCTGGTGGGCCTGGCTCTCGACGATCTCGCCGGTGAGGTCGACGCCGTGAACCTTCCCGGCGTCGGGCCCGACAAGCACCCGAGCTGGAAGCGGAAGATGTCGATGACCATCGACGAGATGCGCGCGAGCGACGAGGTCCACAAGGCGCTTCGCTGCGGGACGCGGGGCGCGGGATGAGGCCCCTCACCGCAACGTATCGCGTGCAGCTGAACAAGCAGTTCACGCTTTCGGACGCCCGCGGCATCGTACCGTACCTCGACCGCCTTGGCGTCTCGCACCTCTACTGCTCGCCGATCCTCGCGGCCCGGCCGGGAAGCACGCACGGCTACGATGTCATCGACCCGAAGCGGGTGAATCCCGAGATCGGGAGCATCGACGATCTCCGCGCGCTGGCAGCCGCGCTCCACGAACGCGGAATGGGCATTCTCCTCGACATCGTGCCGAATCACATGGGGATCGGCCCGAGCAATGGCTATTGGGAGGACGTGCTCACGCATGGACAGCGCTCTCGTTATGCGCGCTGGTTCGACGTCGACTGGGAAGCCGCCGACCACAAGCTGATTCTACCGGTGCTCGGCGACGAGCTGGATCGGGTGCTCGAGCGTGACGAGATCACGCTGGACGTGAAGGAGAAGACACCGCGGCTCTGCTACTTCGACAACTCGTGGCCCGTCGACCCGGCCACGCTTCCCAACGAGCTCCAGCTCGCGAAGCTCGATCCCACCGCGGTCTCCGATCCCGCGATCTTCTTTCGCGGTGAGGACGGACGGCGACGGCTCCATGCGCTGCTGGACGCCCAGCACTATCGACTCGTCTTCTGGCGCCGCGGACCGACCGAGATCAACTATCGCCGGTTCTTCGACGTGAACGAGCTGGCGGCGCTCCGCCAGGAAGACTCGGAGGTCTTCGCCGCAACGCACGAGCTGATTCTCTCCCTCGTCGGTGACGGGGTGGTCGATGGCCTGCGTGTCGACCACGTGGACGGGCTGCTCGACCCGTTAGGCTACCTCGAGCGACTACGCGAGGAGGTGGAGCGACGCGCGCCCGCGAAAGACGGCGCTGCTCCCTTTCCCATCGTCGTCGAGAAGATCCTCACGCCGGGCGAGAAGCTGCGGCGCTCCTGGCCGGTACAGGGCACCACCGGTTACGAGTACCTCAACGATCTCGAGGACATCTTTCTTCATCGCGACGGCTATGCGGCGATCGAGCGCGGCTACCGGTCGCTCCGCCGCCTCACGAGTGGCGACTTCGCCGACGTCGCCCACGCTGGGAAGGTGAAGATCCTCGAGGGTGCGTTGCGCGCCGACGTCGAGCGACTGGCGCGTCGCCTTCAGCCGCTCGCGACCAATCCGTCGATCGAGGCGAAGGCGCTCACGAACGGCATCGTGCAGTTCATCGCCGCCCTTCCTGTCTATCGCACCTACGTTGACGGCCGCTCTCCAGCGCCCGATGCAGACGACGTGGCCGTTCTCGATCGAGCGGTTCAGGTGGCGAGCGAGCGAGCATCCGGCGAGCGGAACACCGTGGTCGATCTCATCCGAGATATCGTCGTCGACGCGTCGTCGGAGGCGCGACTCGGCTTCGTGCAGCGGCTGCAGCAGACGAGCGGACCCGCCACCGCAAAGGGTGTGGAGGACACGGCGCTCTACGTGTACGTGCCGCTCGCATCTCGGAACGAGGTTGGGGGCGCGCCCGATCGGCCGCTGGACGACGCCGTCGGTCGATTCCATCGCGCCAACTCCGAACGCGCCTGCTCGTGGCCGTCCGCGCTCACCTGTACGAATACTCACGACACCAAGCGCAGCGCCGATCTGCGCGCACGTCTCGACGTGCTCAGCGAGTGCGCACCCGAGTGGCAGCGCTGCGTCGCACGCTGGCGTCGTCTCAATCAGCGCCATCGCTCCACGGTAAAGGGACGTCTCGCGCCCGACACCAACACCGAGTACCTGCTGTATCAAACGCTCATCGGTATCTGGCCAACGCCGCGGCCCGGTAGGCGCGTGGACGACATGCCCGATCGCGCCTGGCTCGAGAGCGCGAGAGAACGCCTCGAGCAGTACATGCTCAAGGCTGTGAAGGAAGCGAAGACCCGCACCAGCTGGACGGAGCCGGACGAAACGTACGAGTCGGCGCTGAAGCAGTTCATCGCAGCCATTCTCGCCGGAACCGACGAGTCGCCGTTCCTCTCGGATGTAGCGCGGTTCGTCGGCCACATCGCGACGGCGGGTCACTGGAACGCCCTCGCGCGCCTCCTCGTTCACGCGACCTCGCCGGGTGTTCCCGACACGTACCAAGGCGACGAGATCTGGTTCTTCGCCCTGGTGGATCCGGACAATCGGCGGCCCGTCGATTATGGCCGGCGCGATCAGCTCCTTTCGGCGGTTGCAAGCCCGGGCGCGACGCGCGGCCTGCACCCGTCGGACGAGCGTCTCAAGCTCGGGATGGTGCAGCGGCTCCTCAACATTCGACGCGACCACGCAGCGCTTTTCGCCGCCGGCCGGTATGCGCCGCTCGAGGTGCGGGGTGCCCACGCGGACCACGTCGTCGCGTTTGCGCGGAGCACCGACGCCGCCCACGCGATCGTCATCGCGCCGCGGCTCGTGCAGGGTCTCCTGCTCGAGAACCGCTCACTCCCCGACTGGGCAGACACCGAAATCGTGCTCCCGGAATCCATGCGGCGCGACAGCTACCGTGCGGTTCTCGAGGACAGGGACCTCACCGTTCCGGGTGTCTCTCCTGCACTTGCGCTCTCGGCAGTGCTCACGGATCTGCCTGTCACTCTATTGCTGAGTTCGTAACGGAGGAGCATTATCGTTTCTCATCGCTGAATAGATCGTCCAAGGCTTTGTCAACAGACGTGCGAAGCTCGAACAGCGGACTTGCCGACGCCGGAGCCCGCGAACGCGACAGCGCTCAAAAAGAATCCACCGCTCAGGCCGCCAGGCTTGACGTGCTGGCACGGAATACTCGTCGGGTGATAGTGTACGGTTGC
>JAJKIR010000234.1 GCA_021154325.1 Gemmatimonas sp. | reverse complement strand
TCGAGCCCGGTTCCATTCCCTTCCGACGCACGTGACCAACGCCGAGCGCGAACAACTTCTTCGCCGGCATCGCGCGGTACGCCTCGGCGCCGATGCGCTGCACAAGCAGATCACAATGCGCTGCGATCGTGAATCCTTGCGGCACTTTCAACGTTGTCCAGAGACGATACGCCGAACCGGGTGTGGCCCCGTCAGTGGAGCGAATGACGATGTGACCCGAGAACGGATCCTCGCGCCAGAGGAAATCGAACGCCTCGTCGAGCCGCTCCGTGGGGACTCGCCACGCCACGAGCGCGCCGGGCGCGAGGTTCGTCGCCATCAGCGTCTGCCGAATGCGCCGGATCGTTCCCGACGCGAGCATCGCACGCAGCCGCTCGAGCACCGTGTGCATCGGCAGCTCGGCGAGCCGCGCGATCTCGCCGAACGGGTCGACGAGAAAACCGGCAATGCGATCCTCCGAGACGGCGAGGATGCGCGCGTTGATCGGGTCGCCGATCTCGGTCGGCGCGGAAAACGTGGACGAATCGATGCTGGTCATATCTGAGAATAGCACGAAGTCATGGCCGCTGGCGCGTGCCCTGCAGCCACGGCGGAACGTGCACTCAGTCGCGAGCGGGAGGAAGGCAGGAAACCCTCGAATCGTCCGCAGTGCGCCGCTGCGCGCGTCTGCGGCGGCGCTCCTCGTGTTCGGCCTCGTCGCGGCAATCGATGAGCCAACGGTGCTCGATCGGGCACTCTACGACTGGGCAGCGCGTCGCTACGATCGACGCCTCGAGCTGGCGCAGTGGCCGATCGAAATCCTCGGCCTACCGGGGGCGTACATCCCGCTCGCACTGCTCCTCGCCCGGCACTGGCGACGGACGCAGCGACGCGGCAGCGCGGCGGCGATGACGAAGGCGGCCTTCGCCGGCTGGCTGGCCCTCCGCTTGTCGCGGCTGATCATTCATCGCCCACGTCCTCCTCGTCCACCGCACCGGGGACCGAAATTCGAGAGCACCTTCCCCAGCGGCCATACCACCGGTGTCACCGCGCTCGCCGTGGCCGCGGCCCAACTCCTTCATGATGAGCGAGTACTAACCAGCGGTGAAGCGATCGCCCTCGCCCTCGGCTGGCCGCTCATCACGGCCGCCAACCGGGTCTACGTCCGGGAGCACTGGCTCACCGACGTCCTCGGCGGCCTCGCTCTCGGCCTCAGCGCGGCAACCGCGGTACTCGCCAATTCATGGAGGAATACCTAACGAGGTGACTTCAATTTTGCTTTCCTCTGCGTCCTCTGCGGTGACTTCTTCTTGTCCTTGCGCCGCTGTGAGGCTTGTCTCGGCGCGGCTTTCGTGGATCGACTAGACACGCTGGCTTTCTTTCGCGGCGCGGCCGGCGGCGCGGACTCGAGGGAGCGCCACAGGTACCAGCTCGCGACGCTCGCGTGTGGCGTCCAGCTCTTGCCGATGCGCAGCACGTCCTTGGGGCCCGGCTGTTTGCGCATCCGATAGGCGCGACGGATCGCGTTCTGGATGCCGAGATCGAGCTCCGGGAGCACGTCGGGGCGGCCGAGACGGAAGATGAGGAACATGTGAACCGTCCACCGGCCGATCCCCTTCACCCGGACGAGTCGCTCGATGATCTCCTCGTCGCCGAGGTGATCGATCTGCTCCGCGGTGAGTGGCACCTCGCCGCTCTCGACCTTCGCCGCGAGATCCTTGAGGTACGACAGCTTCTGCCGCGACAGACCGGCGGCGCGGAGCGTCTCATCGGGCGTCGCAAGCAGCTCCGCGGGTGTCGGTGAGCGGTCGCCGAAGAGGGCATGGACGCGGCCGAGGATAGTGCCCGCGGCTTTGCCCGAGAGCTGCTGATACACGATCGACCTAACGAGTGCGTCGAAGTGAGTCCCTTCTCGCCGCGGCTCGAGACGGCACGGACCAACGCGGTCGATGACGCCGGCGAGCACCGGATCGACGCGCTTGAGATGACGAATGGAGGGCGTGTGCATGGCGGGAAGAATGCGCGGCCCATCACAATGGCGCTACGTCTTCCGTTCGCCCGGTGTGCGGGAATACCGCGGCCTGTGCTACGACAGTTGGCGGGCTACCTTCTTGAGATCGGCGAAGAAGTCCTTTTCGGCCTGTGCACGGGCGTCGGCGTCCGGTGCACGCAACACCGACGACGGATGCACCGTCGCGATGACCGTTCCGCCATTCGGTGCCTTCACCGCGCGACCGCGTTCCTTGGTGACCTTGAAGCTCTTCCCCATGATTGACTGCGCGGCGGTGGCGCCGAGGCAGACGACGACCTCAGGCCGCACGAGGCGGATCTCCTCGTCGAGCCATGGGTGACACGCCCGAATCTCCGCGTCGTTAGGTTTCTTGTGAATGCGACGCGCGCTCTTCTCTCCCCGCTCCCACTTGAAGTGCTTCACGGCGTTGGTGACGTACACGTCGTCGCGATCGATGCCAGCCTCCTCGAGAGCGCGGTCGAGCAGCTTGCCGGACGGCCCCACGAACGGATGGCCGGCGCGATCCTCCTGGTCTCCCGGCTGCTCACCGACGATCATCACACGCGCGCGCTTCGGTCCCTCACCAAAGACGGTCTGCGTGCCCAGCGTCCAGAGGTGGCAGCCACGACAGGTCATCGACGCCTCGCGCAGCTTGGGCAGCGTCGGATCCGGCGGAATGAAATCCGCCGCCGACCCCGTCGCGATGACTTCTCTCGCTGCTGCGCGCGTCGTGCGCTTCGCGGCGATCGGCTTCTTTACCGCCTGCGTTCGCAAGCGCTCACGCGCCATCGTCTCGCCGACCCGCGTCATTGGACTTCGACGGCTCATTCGCCTCACGAGTCCCCTTCTGCGGCGTCCCCTCCGACTCCATGCCGCCACCATGCTTCCCATGCCGGCCGGGAATGACCTCGTCATTCTTCTGTGGCGAGGTCTGGTCGTGCTCGGTCGCGTTCGTATCTCGCTGTGTCATGACAGTTGGGTTGGCGCAAAGAAAAGGCCATCGAGCCAGTTATCAGCTATCAGTCCATAGTTATCAGCGAATTCGGAACGAAGCGTTCATCCCATCAACGCTTCGTTCCGAGTCCCCTGATAACTATGGACTATGGACTGATAGCTCCAGAAAAACCCTCCCGCACACGAACGCACAATGACTCGTCTGCTCAACTACTTCTTTCGCGGACTGATCGTCGTCGCGCCGCTGGCGGTCACGATCTACATCTGCTTCGCCATCTTCACGAGCATCGACAACTGGCTCGGCTTCCGCGTGCCCGGGGTCGGATTCCTGCTCACGATCGTCGCGATCACCCTCATCGGGTTCTTCGCGTCGAACCTCATCACGCGCGGACTTCTTGCCGCCGTGGAGTCGACGCTGCAGCGACTACCGTTCGTGCGACTCCTCTACGGATCGACGCGCGACCTCCTCAACGCGTTCGTCGGCGAGAAACGACGCTTCGACAAGCCTGTCATCGTGACGCCCGTGCCGCAGAGCGGCATTCGCGTCCTGGGGTTTCTCACCCAGGAATCGCTCTCTGTCATCGGCATGGCCGATTACGTCACCGTGTACATCCCCCAGTCGTACGGCTTCGCCGGTCAGCTCATCGTCGTTCCCGCGACCCAGATCGCGCCGCTCGCCGCAGAGAGCGCTGATGTGATGGCCTTCATCATCTCCGGTGGCGTCACGCAGATACCCGAACGTCGAGCCGCTTTACCCTGACCTCCGACACGGCGAGGTACGGTTCTTCCCCCTGGGACGCCCGTCTCATCCGCAGGGGCGGCGTTCATGACAGAGACCGCGCAGCACGCTGAAAAGACGCAATCCGAAGACTCGAGTAGCGAGGACAAGAAAAAGAAGGGAAGCGACTCCTCCGAGGAGGACGGTGAGAGCGAGAGCAAATCATCGTCCGGAAGCGGACCGCAGGTCGGGACGCGCTTCTCGGCAGAGGAGATTCATGACAATGTCAGCGAAGCCGCCAAGGAGGAGCTCGATAGGCCCGCCTCGGAGCTGATCTGGTCATCGCTCGCGTCGGGCCTGCTGCTCGGCTTCAGCTTCCTGTCCGTGGCATTCGCCACGTCGCTCGTTCCGCCGGCGTATCACACGTTGGCCACGGCCATCGCATACCCGATTGGCTTCCTCTACGTGGTGCATGCGCGGCACCAGCTGTTCACGGAGAACACGCTCGAGCCGGTCATTCCGCTGCTCGAGAAGCGCGATCGCGAGACGCTCGGGCAACTCCTGAGATTGTGGGCAATCGTGTTGCCGCTGAATCTCGTTGGCGCGTTGATCTTCGCCGAGGTGCTCGCACACACGCATGTCGTCGAGCCGAAGCTGCTCACGCCGCTGCTGGACGCGGCGCGCGTCTCAACCGATGGCAACGCCCAGCTCATCTTCTACAAAGGGATCTGGGCTGGATGGCTCATCGCGCTGATGGCGTGGCTCATCGCCGCCACGCACGACACCACCGCCCAGATCCTTCTCGTGTGGCTGGCGACGGCGCCCATCGCCGCCTTTGGTTTCCGCCATTCTATCGCTGGTGCGGTCGAGGCGTTCTATCGCGGCGCAGTCGGTGACGCGCCGTGGAGCCAGATGATCTTCAGCTTCGAGATCCCAGCCATTCTCGGCAATATCGTTGGCGGCGTGGTGATGGTCGCCCTGCTCAACCACGGTCAGGTGAGCAAGGCACGGGAGAGCTGACCCGGTTCGTCGCAGCTACGGCAGCGCAGGCGCGGCGGGTGACTTCGGCAGACTCGTGAGACGGCGCTTCATCGTCTGGAAGTCGGCGTCATCGCGCTCGAGGATTCTCAGAATGCGTGGATCGACGCCCTCGACGAGATGCCGCGTCGTGGCGATGCGATCTTCTTCCACGGGGTGCGAGCCGAAGAAGGTCTGGACCAGTCCGGGCTCGTTCGCTCGCATCGTGAGCATCGTCTGAAACATCACCGGGATTCCTTCCGGGCTCACGCCGGCACGCACGGTGTTGGCCACTGCTTCCGAGTCCGCCTCTGCCTCGGCAACCCGGCTGTGGCGCGCCAGCCACGCCGCGCCGCCGAGGTCGATGGCGATGCGTGCCGTGTGGCTGTCGCAGACGCTCGTGACCGCGCAGAACAGGGCGACGCCGACGCGCGTGCCGCCGTTGCGCTTGAGCTGCTGCACTGAATGTCGCCGCACAATGTGGCCGATCTCGTGACCGAGAACTCCCGCGAGCTCGTCCATCCGCTCGGTGTGCTCGATCAAGCCGCGATTCACATACACGAAACCGCCGGGCAACGCGAAGGCGTTGACGTCCTTGCTGTCGACGACCGTGAAGCGCCAGGGCAGCGACGGGCGGCTCGTTCCGCGGGCGAGGCGCATGCCCAACGCCTGCACGTACGCGGCGACGACGGAATCCGTCACCAGCGGGTACTTCGCGGCAATCTCCTCGGCGTTCGTGCGGCCGAGTGCGATCTCGCGCTCCTCGGACACGCTACATGCGGTCACGCCGAGGAGCAGCGCGACAGCGATCGCGCCTAACGCGGATTGCCCTGACCGCCGGAGGACCACTGGATGAGGCGCAGCACCCATTCCTTCCCCTCGCGATGAAAGTACGCGCGGCTGTGCATCGGTGCGCTCGTGTTCATGCGCACTCCCCAGACGCCGGCGGAGCGCTGCACTTCGTCGGGGAAGGATTTGAAGGTCGCGCTCTCCGTATCGAATGCGTCGCCGAGCTCGTTCGGCACCCAGCGCCAGCTGAAGTCCACCGCGAGCTCGTTCACGGGGATGTTCTCGTTCGCATCGCGCCAGTTGTGGATCTGGTCGACCTGGAGAAACTCGCGCGTTCCGATCGGAGCGCGCCAGCCGATCTCCTTCTTGAAGGAGTTGTAGCTGACGAGGTTCGCGCCGCGGCGACGCTCCTCCTGAGCGTCGAGCTCTTCCTGCTGGTCGTACGCGCCCGAGCGGGCATCCTCATCCGCCATGAGCACATTGGCATCGATGCCGGTCGGGTTGATCAGGAGCTGGTGCATCGCGCCGCGTCCCGGCCCGTAGATGCTCTCGTTGATCGAGATCACGCGCTCGAGCTTGAGAATCGCGAGCGTCGGGTCGACGCGGGCGAGGTCGTTGATGGAGAGAACGCCCTCGGAGCCGTACTCGGAGTAGTAGAACCCCTGAAAGGTGAGGAGCCGCGGAATGTGCGCGAACTTGGGGCGCGTGAACGCGGCCGAGGTCCGCACGAGCTCACCCGCGGCCTGCTTGGTGATCGCCTTGGAGAGGCACCCGTCGACGCCGACGAACGCGACGAGCGCGATCGTCGTTAGGCGGAGCGTTACGCGGCGACGTGGCATCGAAGCGCTTACCAGGGCTCGTGCGGCTTGTCGTCGCCGTACGCCCACCGGACGCTGGTCACCTTCCACGACGCGCCGTCGCGCGCGAGCGTCGCGCGAGCCCAGTGAATCGTCGGATCGACTGTCACCGTCCCCGCTTGCGCGGCCTGCTGCACTTCGTGAGGCAGCGACTCGAACTCGGCACCATCGGTGTCGAAGAAGGCACCCGACTTCGTCGCTTTCCAGCGCCAGAGGAAATCGACCTGCGCTTCGCCTTTCGGATCACCAAGAGACGGCGAGTACGCACCCACCTCGAGCACTCGCACGAACTCCCGCGCCCCGATGGCAAGCGTCCAGCCTGGCGTGCGACCAATAGGCTGGGTGGTGTTGTACGACGTCCGCGGTGACTCCGGATTGTCATCGCCATCGTCCGCCGCGAGGTCACTGCCCTGGAGCTGCGCCCGCGGTGTGACGCGCAGGGTGTGCACCCACGCCTGTGCGAGCGGGGGTGCGGGCGGGGGACTCGTGTGCGGCGCGTTGAGGCTCATGGGGGGCGGCGGCGGGGGCTTCCGCGTTCGCTTCGTCGAATCGATACGTGCCGCCCTGGCCGAATCGCTCAACGTGGTGTCATTGGCGATCTTCGTCGAATCCTTTTTCACCGAGTCGGCCTTCGCGCTGTCAGCCTTCGCGCTGTCGGCCTTCGGATCGGTCGTGACGGGAACCACGATCGAGCCCGGTACGGCGCTCACGAAGTCCTCGATCGTCACGCGGTCGCGCGCACGGAGGATCGCGATCACCGGATCGACGGACGCGATCTGAATGATGTTGAGCGCTTCGCCTTCACGCGTGGCAGAGGTGTTCGGGATCGCCTCGGCGGGGATCTCGATCTTCCGCGGCAGGTAGACGAGCTTCGCGGCTTTGAAGTCCGAGGATCCTTCGATCACCTTCGCGGCGCTCGGCTTCGAAATCCGCGACCCCCCGCAGCCGGCGAGGAGCATGACGAGGGCGAAATGTCCGAGTCGCTTGGGCATCAGGAGAGAGTCGAGCAGCGGCGGCAGTCGAAGAGCGTCACGTACCAGTCGCCGTTCTTGTTGCGAGTGAGCCAGGCGCGACCGGCGTAGGTCGCGCGACTGTCGATATCAGCTGCATTCTGCGCCGCGAGCTGCAGATCATGCGGCAGGTCGTCGAAGCCGAACGAGCCCTGATCGAACAGCTTGCCGATCTCGGTCGGAATCCAGCGGAAGTCGAGGTTCGCGAGCACGTATCCCGGAGACAGCTTCTCGGCCATCGGTGACCCGGAATCGATGATCATCCATACTTTGACGATCTCGCGTCGTGCCACCGTCACGCGCCAACCGGGCGTCTTCTTCACCGTGTGCCAGGTGGGGTCGATGCCTGCTTCGTCCGTCTCGACGAATAGATCCGGCGACACGTCGGCCGCGGGCGATACGGTGATGATGTGACTGTAGCCGCCGGATCCTCCGTCGGGACCGTACACGTCCTGGATGTTGATCATCTTGTTGGCGTGCAGGATCGCGACGACCGGATCGATCGTCGCGAGCTGCCTGTCATCCAGGGCGCCGCCGCCAAACGTGGATGGCGTCTGCGCCTCGATGCGGCGCGGGATCACCACCGCCCTCGGCTGCGTGAAGTCGGACTTCGTCAACGCCTCCGTTACTGCTTTCGGTGACGGCTTTGCATAGCCGCACGAGAGCAGCGGGAGCAGGAGGAAAGGCGCGAGGAGGCCGCGCGTGAGAAGTCGGCGGAGGGGTCTCATGGGGGAGGATGAGTCTCAAAGCAGGACGATCTCGCGGCGCCAGAAGCAAAACCTCATATTCGACGGCTCGCGATGTGACGATTCGAGGGAGGCCAGTGATGGCGACGGCGAACGGCCGGACGAATTGGCTCGGAAAGGTTGCGGGCAACCTGATCGTGCGGCTCGTGTGCTACTACGCCGTGCTCGTTGGGGTGATGCTGTTGATCTGGCAGTACATGCCCCGCTCGGAGGTCATCGCGCACGAGTCACTCGACGCGCTCTTCGGGCTCGGCGCGGGTGCTGTCGCCGGGGGCCGACGCGCTCGTGAGGCGGTCCCTCCGCTCGATCAGACCACGCTCGCGGTGACCGTCGCGCTGGCGATGATCAGTTCCGTGCTCCTCGCGCTCCCCACCGCGTGGGTGTACACCCGCACTCGTGCCAAACGAGGCTATCAGCAATCAGTTGTGCAGACGCTCATGGTGCTGCCGATCGTCGTCGCCGGCATCGTTGTGCTCGTGAAGTACAGCGTGGCGCTGGCGTTCAGCCTCGCGGGGATCGTTGCCGCGGTGCGATTCCGCAATACGCTCGACGACAGCAAGGACGCGGTCTACATCTTCCTCGCGACGGCGATCGGGCTTGCCGCGGCAGTCGATCTGCCGGTGGCACTTGTGATCTCGGTGCTCTTCAATGCGCTCGCGCTGGCGCTCTGGTACACGGACTTCGGGCGTCCGCCAGCCCTGGAAGGGCGCATTGCGGAGCGTCGGCTGCAACGGGCGATGGAACAGTTGAGCCGCACGGGCTCCTTCGTCGCACGCATCGACGATCAGGTTTTCCAGGAGATGCCCGCCGACCAGCTGGCCGCCGTCGCGGACCGCGCCTGGCGTCGCGCGCGTCGGCACCATCCCGAGGCTCCCGATCCGGACGGCCGCCGGGAATCGCTGGTGCGGATCAAGACCTCGGACGTCGACGCGACGCGGCTGACGATCGAGCCACTCCTCGAGGAGCACACGAAGAACTGGCGCTACGGCGGCGTCCTCCACGAGCCCGATGGATCACACGTCGTAGAGTTCGCGCTGACTTTCAAGCGGAGCGTCCCGGCGGAGCGACTGCTGGCGGTCCTGCGCGCACAGCCCACGGTGTCACACGCCGAAATTGCCTGATCCCCATCCCGGACTCCATGCGACCAACCCTGATTCTCATTGCCACCCTCGCTCTCGCGACGAGCCTGTCCGCGCAGACTGACCAGCAGGGGACGCAGAAGAAAAGCAAGAAGGAGAAGCCGACGCAGGTGGAGCTCGTGCCGCACGACGCCGCGCCGATCTTCACGGCCGAGCAGCCGATCACTTTCACGCTGACGTCGAACTTCGGGCGACTGCGTCGCGACAAGAAGCAGGACGCGCCATGGCGCTGGGCGTCGATCACCATCGCCGATTCCGCCGGCGGCACGGTGGAGGTCCCGCTGCAGGTGAAGACGCGTGGTATCTGGCGTCTCACGCAATGTGATTTCCCGCCGCTCCGGCTGGACTTCAAGAAGAGCACGGTGAAGCACTCGCTGCTGGCGACGCTCGACAAGCCGAAGCTGGTGACGCATTGCCGTGACAACGAGGATTACGAGCAGTATGTGCTCCAGGAGCTCCAGCTCTACCGAGTTTATAATCTGCTCACGAAATACAGCCATCGCGTGCGGCTCGCGAGGGTCACGTACACCGACAGCGGCACGGGGAAGGTCGTGACGACGCGCTACGCCATTCTCGAGGAGGAGCCCGAGGCGCTGGCCTATCGCGTCGGCGGGATGCTCATCAAGCAGAAGGGAGGCGGCCCGGCCGATCTCGACCCCCGGGCGTCGGCGATCTTCGACGTCTTCCAGTACATGATCGGCAACACCGACTGGTCAATCTCGGGCCTGCACAACGTCGAGCTGATCGGGACGGAGCTCGGTTACATACCCGTCGCCTACGACTTCGATTTCTCGGGCGCCGTGAACACTCGTTATGCAACGCCGGACAAGTCGCTCTCGATCCGGACCGTGCGCGATCGTGTCTATCGGGGATACTGCATACCCGACGACAGCTACGAGCCGACCTTCGATCTCTTCAAGGCGAAGAAGGACTCGATTTATGCGCTCTACAAGGACCCGATCGGCCGCCTCCTGGTCGGCGACCGCGCCAAGGAGACGCTCCAATACTTCGACGACTTCTACGCGACGATCACGAGTCCGCGAGACGCCAAGCGCGAAATAATTGGACGCTGCATAGGAGGATAAGGGCAGTCCATAGCTATCAGTCCATAGTTATCAGGGAATAAGGAAAGCGGGCGCGCCCAGCGCGCCCGCTTCCTTGTTTCCACCGAACTACGGCGTGACCTTTCCCCCGGTCGCGGGCCACGTGTTGTTCGACCTATCCACGTCGACCAATCGCGACTCCGGATCGAGCTGAATCTTCGCCAGCTTCTTCCCGACGAACGCGTATTCGCGAGCGTACATCGTTGTGTTGGTGCTCCACACTTCGGCCGGATAGTTGTAGTCCTGCGTCGAGCCGTCGCTGAAGGTGAAGCGGGCGCGGATCGGCTCGATGCCCCGAGCGTGGTTCGCATATAGCACACCGACGAGCAGCGTGTCCCCGTGCTGCGCCGTGACCACCGAGTCGATCGCCTGGTCGAAGTGCGGATTCTGGAGGTACCACTCGCGGAAGTACCAGTCGAGACGCCGGCCACTCACGTCCTCCATCGTGCGGAGGAAGTCTGTGGGCGACGGATGCTTGAACGCCCAGCGCTGTACATACATGCGGAAGGCATCGTCGAACGCCTCGGGTCCGAGAATCTCCTGACGCAGCTGCTGCAGGGCGACGCTCGTCTTCACATAGGCGTTCTCGCCTAACAGCTGCGGGTTGATGCGGTCCGGATTCACCTCGAGCGGCTCGTCGACGTTGTGCTCCATGTACTGCGTCACGAGCGAGCGCTCCTGCGCCGCGCGCGCCATCTGGTCTCCCTTCTCCGGATAACGGCGCGCCTCCGAGAAGGTGTTGATGAAGGTGTTGAACCCCTCATCCTGCCACATGTGCATTCGCTCATTCGACCCGACGATCATCGGGAACCACATGTGGCCGATCTCGTGCGTCACGACGTTGTACAGATCGTACTTGTCGGCGCTCTTCGCCTCCATCGCGACCATCGGGTACTCCATGCCACTGATCGGCCCTTCGACCGCGGTGATCTGCGGCCAGGGATACTGGAACCAGCGCTCCGAGTACTCCTGAATCGACATGCGCGACATGTCCGCCGCGTCCTTCCACGGTTCGATCGCGCTCGGCCTATAGAACGCCTGTGCCAGCGATCCCTTGTAGCTCGACGCGTCCCACAGATACTCGGGCGACGCCGCGAAGACGACGTCGCGCACGTTCTTCGCGGCGAAGCGCCACGTCATCGTCCCAGTCTTGCGAGGGCGCGCGGCGCCAGTCTTCAACTCCTCCTGCGTGACAATGTGGACGACGTTGTCGGACTTGCCCGCCTGCGCGAGTCGGCTGATCTGCGTCGCGGTGAGCACGTCGTGCGAATTCTGCAGCGTGCCCGTCGCCGCCACGATGTAGCCAGCCGGGACGGTGACGTCGAGCGTGTAGTCGCCATACTCGAGATAGAACTCGCCCTGGCCGAGGTACGGCTCGGTGTTCCAGCCGCGCAGGTCGTCGTAGACGCTGAGGCGCGGATACCACTGCGCGAGCTCGTACAGCGGGCCCTCGCGTCCCATGCGGTCGGCGCCATGTTCAGGAATATTGAAATGCCACGCCGCGGCGATCGTCGCTGTGTGGCCTGGGGCGAGCGGCTCGGCGAGGTCCGCCTTCATCACCGTGCCCTCGTTGCGCAGCTTGAGCGCGCGGCGCGCGCCCTTGCCATTCGCCGTGACTTCCTCGAATCGATCGATGACGTCGCCGCCCTCGAAGTTGCGAGCGCCGAAGCGCGACTCGGCAGGGAAGACGTACGAGTTCAACGAGTTCGACTTGAACGCGTTCTGCTCGACCTGGAACCAGAGGAAGTGCAGCGTGTCGGGCGAGTTGTTGGTGTAGCGGATCGTCATCTCGCCGCGGAGCGCCTTGCCCGTGGTGTCGAGCGTCGCCTTGAGGTCGTAGTCGGCGCGCTGCTGCCAGTATCGGGGCCCGGGCGCGCCCGAGCCGCTACGAAATTCATTTCCGGGCGGAAGGTTCAGCGGCGCGAACATGGACGTGTCGCCGACCCCCGTGCTGTCGAAGCGTGGCCGCGCTGGTGCGGCGCGGACGCCCGACGAAGCGGCCTGACCGAACGCCGGCACCGCCGCGGCGGCACCAATGACGACAGCAACCAGCCCGCCCGTGACGCGAGCTCGTGTGAAGAATGGCATGATCGTACGAAGTTGAGTGAGTACTAAAGGAGCCCGAGCTTACCGTCCAAGGGCCTCGGCGAAAGCAAACGCCGAGCACGACCGCAGCAAACGGCGCGCCTGATAAGGTTTTGTAAGACGATAACGGGTG
>JAJKIR010000233.1 GCA_021154325.1 Gemmatimonas sp. | reverse complement strand
CCGGAGCTCTGGTCGCACTGGCATCTCGCCGAGGACGAGCATCTCACTCAGGTGCTTGGCACGGAGGCGCTGCCGCCGCTCAGCATCCTCGTCCCGGCGCATAACGAGGAGATGACGATCGTCGACAGCGTCATCTCGTTCCTCACGCTCCAGTATCCACACCACGAGGTCGTTCTCGTGAACGACGGCTCGTCGGACAAGACGATGGCGAAGCTGCTCGCGGCGTACGATCTGTACGAGGTGCCGCCGGCGTTCATGATCTCGATCGCCACCAAGCCGGTGCGCGGTTACTATCGCTCGCGCCAGCACTCGAAGCTGCTCGTGATCGACAAGGAGAACGGCGGCAAGGCGGATGCCCTGAACGCCGCGCTCAACGCGGCGCGCTTCCCGTACGTGCTCGCCGTCGATGCCGACACGCTCATCGAGCCCGACGCATTGCTGCGGCTCGCGCGGCCCTTCTTGTTAGGCAAGCCGGTCGCCGCCGTCGGCGGTACAATTCGCGTTGCCAATGCGTGCGTCATCGAGCACGGACGCGTCATCGAGGCTCGCGTCGACCGCCGCTTCCTGCCGTCAGTCCAGGTGCTCGAGTACCTCCGCGCCTTCCTCTTTGGAAGGCTGGGGTGGAATCGCCTCGGGGGAAATTTGATCATCTCGGGCGCGTTCGGGCTGTTCAAGCGTTCGCACCTGCTGGCGATCCGCGGCTATCGCACCGGCAGCGTCACGGAAGACATGGATCTCGCCGTGAGGCTCCATCGCCACCTGCGCGAGCACGGCCTTCCCGACATGACGACGTTCATTCCCGATCCCGTCGCGTGGACCGAGGTACCGTCGTCGGTGCGCGTGCTCGCTCGACAGCGTGAGCGGTGGCAGCGCGGACTCCTCGAGACACTCTGGGTACATCGCGACCTGCTCTTCAACCCACGCTATGGTGCAGTTGGGCTGATCGCGTATCCGTTCTTCCTTTTCGGTGAGGCGCTCTCGCCGTTGGTGGAGCTGTTCGGCTATTTCGGCGTGGCCGTCGGCGTTGCGGTACATGCAGTCGACCTGCAATTCGTTTGGCTCTTCCTTTCGGTGGTCGTGCTGTACGGGATGCTGCTCTCCGTGTGGGCGATTCTCCTCGAGGAGGTCAGCTTCCGTCGCTATGCCCGGCGCCGCGACGTTCTGCGTCTGCTCTTCGCGAGTGTCATCGAGGCGTTCGTGTATCGCCCTCTCACTCTGGTCTTTCGACTGCAGGCGTTCTGGCGAATGCTGCGCGGCGATCGACGCTGGGGTGTGATGAAGCGCGAAGGCTTCGGCGCAGGAAATACCGACGATTCGCCAAGCCGTAAGGCTGCATGAGCAGATTCGTACATCGCGAAGCATTGTTCGCGATTGCGCTCTGTACGGGGTGTGAGGCGCGCCAACCCAGTGGTCGAGCCGGAGCAACAACCGCCGCTGTCAGGACAACCGCAACGGTGACGCCATCGGTCAATCCGCAACCTCTCGCTGCAACTCCAACTATCCTGACGCTGACGCAGAGGGGCGGATCACCGCGCTTCGGGCTTGTGACGAGACTGCCGAGTGGGCATACATGCCTCACGATGGAGGGTGATTCCCTCACGGATTCAGCCGCCGTCACCGCGGTCGCCTACAACGTGAGCGAGAGCGGTGACAGCTCGAAAACGGCCCTGAAGGCGCTCGTCGTTGGATTTTCGCGGGAATGCGCGGACTCGCTCTCGATGATCGATGGCCGGCAGTACGCACTGCACTCCGCGACCGATGCGCCGCTTGGAGAGGGGATCGGCATTGTCGGCGGCATCGATACTCTCACCGTGAGCGCCAATCGAACGGTCGCGAGATTTCCGAGCGACAGCGCACACTGGTCGTTCGCCGTGTGCAGTAGCCGTGAGGGACTGCACTACGGCGTCGAGAGGAGGAGCGCGGACTCGATCATCACGCTCTGGGACGGCTACAGGTACCTCGGCTACGATGTCGTTCCCGATTGCCGGGGCGCGCGCGACATTCCGCGCGCCGCCGAGGTCAAGACGCTCGCGGCGGCATGGCGATCTGGACGGCACGACGAGGACACAGCAATGCGCCTCGTGATTGCCCGATGGATCCAGTGCTGGAACAGCAAAGACGAGGATGACGGCGCCGACTCGTCGGACGCCGCGAAGGCAAAATTCCCTCCCATGTCGGCGCTGCTCGAGGCGGCAGGGTCACCTGGCAAGCTGTCCGCCGAGAATCTCTTCGTGCTCGGATGGTTGGCACGTATGCGCGAGGACTGCTTCGAGAGCGCGCTGCCTCGACCGGCGAAGGAGATCAGTGCGGATGCGCTCCGACGCGAGCCGTCGAGCGCGCTTTTCCGCAGCCTGGGTGGCGCGGGAGTTCCCATGGACATCTCCACTGACAGTGTCCGCGCCGAGATCCACCGACGGTTCGATGGCCGCGGTGAGCTTTACAGATATCTCGCCGACTGGCTGCGCCAGCAACACTGATACATTTTGCGCATGTGCTTCCATTCCGAGCTCGAGTCGAGATGATCCCGGCTGAGCTCTCGCGGGAATTCACGCACGGTGCGCGTGCGCGTGGCGAGCAGTATGTCGCCGAGCGCCGGATTCAGCTCCTCGCGACCGATGGCCTGCTCGTACAGGCGATCGCCCGCGGCAGCGCGCCGTGGATGGTGGTGCTGGACGCGCGTGCCGATGGTCTGGCGCTGAGCTGCGCCTGCCCATTTGCCACCGATCGCGGCTACTGCAAGCACGAGTGGGCGACGCTCCGGATCGCGGACGAGCAGCGATTACTCAAGCCTCTCCTTGAGGCCGCGGATGGCGTCTATGTCGAGCGCTCCGGCAACGACGATCGACCAGTCGGAACGAATGGCGAGCGATCGGCTCTGGACGAGCTCTTACCAGGAGCTCATCACCGCCAGTCGTCATCCTCCCCGGCGCCGAAGCACACGGGTCCATCGACCCCCGCATGGCGCCGGGCGCTGGAGGAAGCGCAGCGCAATGCGCGGTATGAAGCGCCGTCGCAGGCCGCGGCACCATGGCCTAACGATCGACGGCTCGTCTATCTCGCCGACTTGGCCGCGAGCCGCTCGGCGGAGGGATTGGTCATCGAGCTCGCGACGGAGAAGGAACAGCGCGACGGGAGCTGGGGTCCGCCAAAGCTGTTTCGAGCGGCCGTCGACAGCTGGCTCAACGTCCCCGACCAGCTCGATCGAGAGATCGGACAGATGCTGCGCGGCGCACGCCGCTCCCTCTCGTGGCACCGCACCGACCCGATCGGCAGCTTCGTCGTCGAGCCAGGGGCTTTCGATCCCGTGCTTCGTCTCATGAGCGAGACGGGTCGGCTGCGCATCCGTCGCGACGCGCACGACCGTCCCGCGGAGCCGGCGCGCTGGGATGATCGAGGATCGTGGAAGGTTCAATACGCCGTCAGCCATCGAGGCGACGCGTTGCAGCTCGCGGCCACGCTCCAGCGAGGCAACGAGACAATGCCTCTCGATCGTGCCGAGCTGATTCACAACGCGGGCTTTCTCGTCCAGGGCGACACCATCGCTGGTGTCGAGATCGACGGTCCGTTCGCGCTCCTGAACGAGATGCGCTCGAATGGGCCGATCAGCTTCGAGAGCACCGAGCTTGCCGCCGTGGTCGGCGCGCTCGCGGAGCTTCCGCGCGCGCCGCGACTCGAGTTGGCGGAAGGTCTCGACGTGCGAGAGGTGGCCCCGCGGCCGGTTCCGGTGCTGCGCTTGACCCGACCTAACGACGGATGGCGCCGCGGACATCTGAACGCGGCACTGTCGTTCGATTACGACGGCGTCGACGTGAGCGAATCGCGCCCCGGCACCATGCTGTTCGACGCGAAAAGCAATCGCATCGTGCGCCGCGACCGGAGCGCCGAAGTCGAAGCCCGCCGACTCCTTTCACGGGTTGGCGTGCGCAAGGAGCACGACTGGCGGAGCAATGGGACCGCGCACGTTGTCGCGAGCGGCCATCTCGAGTCCCTGCTGCGGGAGCTCACCGCCGCGAGTTGGCATGTTGTCGTCGACGGCATCGCGCACCGCATAACGACGGACGTCAAGGCGCGCGTCCGCTCGGGCGTCGATTGGTTCGACCTCGAAGTCGAGGTGTCGTTCGGCGACGTCGCTGTCCCGTTGCCGCGCATCCTGCAGGCTCTCAAGAACAAGGAATCGACCGTCGATCTCGAGGGTGGAGGCGTCGGTGTGCTCACGGCCGACGTGAAGCGACGGCTCGCGCCGCTCCTGGCGATGGCCGGCGCCGCGAAGAAGCTGCGCTTTCGCCGCTCGCAGACCGCGCTGCTCGACGCGTTGCTCGAGCTCATTCCGTCGACGGAGACGGACAAACGGTTCGAGCGTGCGAAGGCCGAGCTTCAGAAGTTCGATCGCGTGGAAGCATGCCAGGAGCCGCCGACCTTCCTCGGCGAGCTCCGGCAATACCAGCGCGAGGGGCTCGGCTGGTTTTCGTTCCTGCGCCAATTCGGACTGGGCGGATGTCTCGCAGACGACATGGGGCTCGGGAAGACCGTGCAGGCGCTCGCTCTCCTCGAGTCGCGCCGCCTCGAGAACGCGGGTCCGTCACTCGTCGTCGCGCCGCGGTCGCTGATCTTCAACTGGAAGCAGGAGGCAGCGCGATTCACGCCGGCGCTGCGCGTTCTCGATCACACGGGCGCCGAGCGGAGCCGCGGCAGCATCGGCCTTACGGATGAGCATCTCGTCATCACCACCTACGGAACGCTCCGGCGCGACATCGCAACCCTCCGAGAGATCGAGTTCGATTACGTCATCCTCGACGAGGCACAGGCGATCAAGAACTCGACGACGGCCGCCTCGAAAGCCGCGCGGCTGCTTCGTGCGCGGCATCGGCTCGCGCTCTCTGGGACACCTATCGAGAACAACGTCCAGGAGTTGTGGAGCCTGTTCGAGTTTCTGAATCCAGGCATGTTCGGCGCGGCATCCACGTTCAGGTCTCTCTCGCGCGCGCGTCTCGCCACGGACGCGTCGACAGACGCCGAGCCTAACGATAATGGGGAGATCGCACTGCTAGCGCGAGCACTGCGGCCCGTGATTTTGCGCCGGACCAAGGAGCGCGTGGCTCCGGAGCTGCCGGCAAAGCTCGAGCAGACACTAATGGTCGAGCTCGAGCCGGCCCAGCGGCGTATCTACGACGAGCTGCTCGATCACTATCGGCGCTCGCTCCTGCCGTACGTCGATCGTATGGGAATCGAGCAGTCGAGAATGAAAGTGCTCGAAGCGCTGCTCCGGCTGCGGCAGGCGGCCTGCCATCCGGCGCTGATCTCGCGCACCCAGACCGACGCCCCGAGCGCGAAGCTCGATGTCATGCTGCCCAAGCTCGCCGAGGCCGCGGGCGAGGGGCACAAGTCGCTCGTGTTCTCACAGTTCACGAGCTTCCTCGCACTCCTGCGCCAGCGTCTCGACGCGGACTCGGTTCGCTACGCTTATCTCGACGGGGACACGCGCGACCGACAGGCGGTTGTCGAAGAATTTCAGCAGGATCCGGACTGCAAGCTCTTTCTGATCAGCCTCAGAGCAGGTGGCCACGGCCTCAACCTCACCGCGGCCGACTACGTCTTTCTGCTCGACCCCTGGTGGAATCCCGCGGTGGAGGCGCAGGCGATCGACCGCGCGCACCGGATTGGCCAGCAGCGCAACGTGATCGCCACTCGACTCGTGGCGCAGGGGACGATCGAGGAGAAGATTCTCGAGCTCCAGCGCTCGAAGCGCGATCTCGCCGACGCGATCCTCAGCGAGGATCAGGGCGCGCTCGCCCAGATCGGCCGCGAGGAACTCGAGCTGCTCCTCGCCTGACGAGCAGAATTTGATTTGGTGGCCGCGCCGGGTGTAGGTTGTCGCCCGTGCTGCTCCGTACCGCGGTCGCGCTGCTCGCATTCACTCGCACTGTCCTTCCTGCCCAGCAGATCACGCCGGAAGGAGTGGCGATCAAGTCCGCGCGCGTCGGTACGGTGCGGCTCGTCGCCACTCCCCCTTCGGTTGACGGCCGACTCGACGACGCTGCCTGGCGCGGCGCGCCGGTGTTCGCCGGCTTCCTCCAGCGCGAGTTGCATGAGGCCGCGCAGGTGTCGGAGCGGACGGAAGTACGCATGCTGTCCGATGGCGAGGCGCTGTACATCGGCGCGTGGCTCTTCGATCGCGAGCCGGGGGCGATCATTCGCGGTGACAAGGTGCGGGACGTCGCGCTGGAGAACAGCGATTATTTCGGCGTCATTCTCGACACGTACCTCGATCGGCAGAATGGCTTCGTCTTCGCCACGACACCCTCGTCGGTCGAGTATGACGGCCAAGTGTCGCGCGAAGGAGAGGGCGGCGGCGTACAACTCGCCGGTCAGACGCGGGCCCAATCGGGATCGATGGGTGGCTTCAACCTGAATTGGGATGGGAGCTGGACGGTCGCGACCTCGGTGGACTCGTTAGGCTGGTACGCCGAGATGCGGATCCCCTTCTCGACGCTCCGCTATGTTGGCGGTGGCGAGCAGCGGTGGGGCATCAACTTCGTGCGCGGCATTCGCCGCAAGAACGAGGACGCGTACTGGTCGTTCATTCCGCGACAGTTCAATCTCTATCGCTTGTCCTACGCCGGCACGCTCGATGGCCTTCGCGTGCCGGCGCGACGCATGGCGACGATCACGCCATACCTGCTCGCCGGCTCGCAACGGGACTTCACCCTCGGTCCGACCCTCCGTCAGACTCGTGAGGCGGGAGCAGACGCGAAGGTCGGTCTGACGCCGAGCCTCACCCTCGACCTCACCTACAACACCGATTTCGCGCAGGTCGAAGTCGACGAGCAGCGTACGAATCTCACCCGCTTCCCATTGTTCTTCCCGGAGAAGCGTCCCTTTTTCCTCGAGAACGCGGGGGTGTTCTCGGCGGGTACGCCGCAGACGGCCGAGCTCTTCTTCAGCCGTCGCATCGGCATCGACTCGTTAGGCAAGCCCGCGTCGATCATCGCCGGTGGGCGCGTGACCGGACGGGTGGCCGGGCTCACTGTTGGCGCACTCGAGATCGTCACCGACAGCGCTGCCGGGACTCAGCCGGGCAACTCGTACTCGGTGCTGCGGGTGATGCGGGAGCTCTCGCGGCGTTCACGGATCGGCGTTCTCGGCGTCGAGCGGATCGCCACCGGCGATACTCGGGACCGGAACGGGACCTTTGGCGCGGATGGCCGGGTGGGTATTGGCGACGCGTGGACGATGGACTGGTGGGCTGCGACAACGAAGACGCTCGGGCCATCGGCGCCTGCAGTGCCGGTCGGTCATGACGACGCGGGCTACAGTGCCCGCCTCGGTTACCAGACCGCCGACTGGAACAATGGCGCGCGAATCATTCAGGTGGGTCGTGGTTTCGATCCGCAGGTGGGCTTTCTCGACCGTCGCGGCGGGTATCGCTTCTACGAACTCTCCGCGATGCGGTTCGTGCGCCGGCCGGAGTGGCACTGGCTCAAGGACTGGAATCCGCACAGCAACTTCCGGGGCTACTTCGATCTCGACGGCTCGTACTCCAGTGGCCGCATTCACGTCGATCTGACAGAGCTGGAGCTCGCCAGTGGCGGTATCTTCGGTCCCGAGTACAACATCAATCACGAAGGCCTGACGACGCCCTTCACCATCGCCGAAGGAGTGACGATCCCGGCGGGCTCGTACGACTTTGGCTCGTTAGGCTTCGATTGGAGCACTAATCCGAGCAGTCCGGCGTCGCTGGTTGTACGGGGCGACTTCGGGAAGTTCTACGACGGGATCCGCAATGGCGGCACGGCCACGGTCACGATGCGCCGTGGAGCGACGATCTCGTCGTCGCTATTGCTCGACTACAACGACGTGCGGCTCACCGAAGGTCGATTCATCAGGCGGCTCGTGGGGACACGTCTGGCCTACTTCTTCACACCACGGGTCTTTCTGCAGTCACTCGTGCAATACAACAACCAGGCGCGGGTGTGGACGGCGAACGCCCGCTTCGCGTGGCTGAACACCGCCGGCACTGGTTTGTTCGTGGTCCTCAACGATGGGGAGGAAGCCGACGGCTATTTTCGCTGGCGCGCTCCACAGTCGCGATCTCTGGTCGTGAAATACACCCGACAGCTCGGCAGCGGCGCTTGACGCCGAGCGCCTGGCCGGCGCGCGACGCCAAGCGGCCCTGGCGAGCTATGCCCGGACGAGCTTTCGATACGCGACCCGGTGCGGTTGGTCGGCATCCGGACCTTTGCGCTTCTTGAGGTCCTCGATGTAGGACTGGTAGTTCCCCTCGTGCCACACCACCTCGGAATTCCCCTCGAACGCGAGTATGTGCGTCGCGAGGCGGTCGAGGAACCACCGATCGTGCGAGATCACCACCGCGCAACCCGCGAAATCGTCGAGCGCATCCTCGAGCGCGCGCAGGGTGTCGACGTCGAGATCGTTCGTCGGCTCGTCGAGGAGGAGCAGGTTGCCGCCGGACATGAGCGTCTTCGCAAGATGCAGTCGGTTGCGCTCGCCGCCCGAGAGATTGCCCACCTTCTTCTGCTGATCCGGACCGCGGAAGTTGAACGCGGAGATGTACGCGCGTGAGTTCATCTCGCGCGCGCCGACCTTGATCGTCTCGAGCCCACCGGAGATCTCCTCCCACACGTTCTTGCCCGGATTGAGCTCGCGCTGCTGACCCGCATACGCGATTTGAACGGTCTCGCCAAGATCGAGGTCGCCGGCGTCCGGCTGCTCCTGGCCAACGATCATCCGAAACAGCGTCGTCTTGCCAGCGCCGTTAGGCCCGATAATGCCGACGATGCCGCCGCGCGGAAGTGAGAACGACAATCCATCGACGAGCAGCTTGTCGCCGTACCCCTTGCGCAGATCCTTCGCGTTCACGACCTCGTTGCCTAACCGCGGTGGCGGCGGAATGACAATCTCGTGCTGCATCACCCGCTCCGCCGTATCGCGCTGCGCGAGCTCCTCGAACTTCTGCACGCGTGCCTTCGACTTTGCCTGACGAGCGCGCGGCGCCATCCGCACCCACTCCAGCTCGCGCTGCAGCGTGCGCTGCCGCGCGGACTCCGACTTCTCCTCCTGCGCGAGCCGCGTTCTTTTCTGATCCAGCCAGGCGGTGTAGTTCCCTTCGTACGGGATGCCGCGGCCGCGATCCAGCTCGAGGATCCACCCCGCGACGTTGTCGAGGAAATAGCGGTCATGCGTCACGGCAACGACGCAGCCCTTGAACTCGGCGAGGTGCCGCTCCAGCCAGGCGACGCTCTCGGCGTCGAGATGGTTCGTCGGCTCGTCGAGAAGCAGCATGTCCGGCTCCTCGAGGAGCACGCGGCAGAGCGCGACGCGGCGCTTCTCACCGCCCGAAAGGTTCGTCACCTCCGCGTCGCCTGGCGGCAAGCGCAACGCGTCCATCGCGACTTCGATCTTGTTGTCGAGATTCCAGAGGTCGTGCGCGTCGATCTGCTCCTGCACCTTCGCCTGACGGTCGAGCAGCTTCGTCATCGCGTCGTCGTCCATCGGCTCTGCGAACTGCATCGAGATGTTGTTGAACTCGTCGAGCAGTGCGCGTTGCGCGCGAACCGCCTCCTCCACGTTGCCGCGGACGTCCTTCGTCGCGTCGAGCTGCGGCTCCTGCGCGAGGTAGCCGACACGCGTGCCCTTGGCCGCCCATGCCTCGCCCTGAAACTCCTGGTCGACGCCGGCCATGATCCGGAGAAGCGAGGACTTTCCCGCGCCGTTTGCGCCGAGGACGCCGATCTTCGCGTCGGGATAGAACGAGAGCCAGATATCGTCGAGGATGATGCGCGAAGGTGCAACGACCTTGCGCAGCCCCTTCATCACGTAAATGAACTGAGGTGCCACTGAGAATGCCTCGAAACGGGTATCGATGACGCGAGATCGCGGGCGCGACGTAAGCGCCCGCGATGAAAGTCAAATCACGCGGCGGAAAGTAAACCTGTTTTCTTTATCGAGGAGTGACGGAACCCGCTCGTCTTCGCGCGTTAGCCTGCTTGCGGCTCCTCCGCCATAGCGCGCCCGTACTCCGAGTGCAGCCGCTGCACGCAATACGCGGCGAGCTCCGCCGACGACCAGAGCGACCCGTTATCCCCGCCGCTCTTCGGCATCCAGGCCCAGCCCGCCTCATCAGGCGCGATCGGAGTGAGAATCTCTTCCCACAGTGCGACTGCCGAGGGCGAGCGCGCGGCTTCCGGACGCTCGGGGCTCTGCGACAACCGTCGGCCAGCCACTCCACGCCAGGCGATGACGAGCAGCTCGCCATCGGAGACCGTATCTCGCGACGTCTGCAGCCAGACGACGCTGAGCGAAACGGGGCCCCACTGCACGATCCACCGATCGAGCGCAGCACGGACGTTGAATGGCTCGAGTGATTCCGCGACCTGCAGCTCGCTCAGCCGACGCGACAGCTCGTCGTTCAACCGATCGAGCTCTCGCCGGCATGCCGAAGCGGCACGCGGTGACGTGAGAAACGATCGGTGGTCCGAATCGCCAACGCGTTCGGGGAAGGTGCCTGCGGTCATCTAATGCCCCCGGATGGGTGGTTTGGAGTGCGCTCGAGGGGCGACGCAACCTCCGGCGCCCTGCGAACGAACGAGGCGAAACGACGAGGGCCTGCTCGAATCGGCAGGCCCCAAATGAGATCGGAACTTGTCCACGCGCCCGGCGCGTGTATCGCCAAGATAAGGTACCACCGGGGCTACCGAGCGGCAACACGCGCGCCGCCTGCGGAGCTGGGTGTCTGACCGTCGATGGAGGGCCGGATGCCCTACCGTTGCCAGCTCAATGCGATGAGTGCATCCGAGTCGAGCCCGCGCCACTCAGTCGGGTAGTCCCACACGCGGCGCACCGTCTCCGAACAGGAGAAGATGAGGCACTGCGATCGCAGCGCACCGGGGTCGCTCCGGGCGTCGCGCTCAGTCACCCGCCAACGCACGCCGGAGACGTCGAAGAACTCGAGAAATTCGGGACCCATCACAGCGCTCCTTCGCACCGCGTACGAGGACGTACTTAACTTAGTACCCCTCTCTATTCAATTGCGCTCGTCTCTGGAAGGTCACTAGACTCTCGGCCTCCTCAGACGGAGGCGCTCGGTGCGCAGTGAACGCGCGAAGATGCTCGCCGGTGAGCTGTACGACCCACTCGATCCGGAGCTCGTTGCCGGCCGGGAGCGCGCACGTGACCTCTGTCAGGCGCTGAACGCGACGCGTGAAGGCGAGCAGGACGCCCGTCGTCGTATTCTCGGCGAGCTCTTCGCCGCTGGCGGGGACACGGTGTGGATGCAGCCGCCGTTCTTCTGCGACTACGGCACCAACATTTTCCTTGGCGAGCGGGTCTTCTTCAACTTCAATTGTGTGGTCCTCGACGTCTGTCCGATCCACATCGGTGACTACACGCTGTTCGGGCCGGCGGTGCAGATCTACACGCCGATGCACCCGTTCGACGCGGCACTCCGTCGCAAGGAGGAGTTCGGCAAGCCCGTGGAGATCGGCTCCGACGTCTGGGTAGGCGGCGGTGCGATCATCCTGCCGGGTGTTCGCATCGGCTCGCGCGCCGTGATCGGCGCCGGCAGCGTTGTGACCCGCGACGTGCCCGACGGTGTGTTCGCCGCCGGCAATCCATGCCGTGTGATTCGCGAGATCACGGAATGATCTGGAGCTTCAGGGACCACGTCCATGACCGCTTCCGGAACTCCCGGAGCCGGGTCCGCGGTGAGAACCGCCGCCAACCGACCGCATGAGCCGCTGGATCGGCGACGACGAGCCGATCGCTTGAAGGCCCGCGAAGTCGGTTCCGAAGCCTAACGCGACAGTCCACCGCGCTGCCGCGCCGCTCACGCCATGGCCGCCGCTCACGGTGAGCGTGAACGGACCGGCGAGCCCCGCGGCGAGCGAGAGGGCGATGGCGCGCGCGGCGCCAAGCGAGTCGCTCGACGCGAAGTCCCCGTCGAAGCCGAGGGTCGCTTCGAGACGATCGAAGAGATGATAGCTCACCTCGGCGTCGCCCCAGACCGCGTCCGACGCACCGAGCGCGCCGAACATGCTGTAGTCAGTCAGCGATTTGCCGGCGCCCAGATGCAGGGAGAGCTCGTCGTTGGGAGAGAGCCCGAAGCCGGCACCGATGGTCGCGCCCATCGTACCGCTGCCGAGGCCGGCCTGCTCGTCTCCAACGGGAATCGTCGCGCCTAACGACAAACCTACCGCCGGCGACCAGCCACGCTCGAAGGCGCGGTCAAGCCCGAGCTCGACCGGGAGATCCGTGAGCCCGCTGACGGAACCGCCGCCTAACGACGCCGGGTAGCTCAATCGGGCATAGGTCGGCGACACGGCAACAGACACCGAACGTCTCAGGTGCCACCGCACGACGCCGGTGACGCCCTGCTGCACACGATGATCGGCAAACGACATCGAGCCGGTGGTCACACCGGCCGTCACGGGCAGCACCGCATCCGGTCGCTGGTCGCCGGCGAGCTTCACCTCGGAGGTGTCCTGCGCCAGTAGTGCGCCGGGCACGATCATGAGGAGGAGAAGGAATCGGGAGAGTGGCATCGGAGGGTTCGGCGTGAGTCCGTATGAGGACCCCCAATCTCCGACTGTTGTAACCTCGCGGCGCGGTGGGGCGCGTTGACGGAGATCACCTACATCTGGTGGCCCGCGTGCTCGACATGCGCACCATGATCATCGGCGAAGATCGATCCGAGATCGTCGCCGGCGAAGACGTTCGCGTGAACCATCCAGCCAAGGGGTGAGGCGAAGAAGTTGCCGCCAACCGCATCGCACGCCTCTTTCGTCGCGATCGGACTCTCGGGGCCGAAGACCGGCAGACTATTCTGGCGCTCGGTCCAGCGCGATGTCTCTCCCCGCTGCGGCACGCACCAGTTTACGTGCTTGTGCCACCGCGCGATGCCGAGTGGAACGCGCTCGTCCAGCTTACCGAGGTCGGCGCGCTTCGGCATCGTGTACATCGCTCCGATGAGCATCATCTGACCATCGGGCGCGCGCTTGTAGAGCAGCGATGTCGGCTTCTCCGGATCGAATCGGAACGCCTCGCGGAAGGCATTGCGATAATTGGTGAAGTGATAGACCCGCTGGTTCTTCACATTCGGAGCGAACATGCGGAAGCCATCACGCTCGGCGGCGGAGACGTCCTTGTACTTCGCGATTGCACGCCGCAGATCGCTCACGACCGCAAGGGCGCGCGCCGAATCGTCGTGGGTCGCCACCCGTGCTGGCGAGAGCTCCATGTGCCGACTCATCATGGAGTCCATCGCCATGGCGCCCATCGCGTGATCGGCCATGCCGACCATGTGGTCGTCGTCAGACTTGGCCGGCGGCGTCTGATGGTCGTGCGTTTGCGCGCCGGCCACGACCGATAGCGAGGCCACGGCGGCGATTATCGCGACGAGGGAGGCGAGCCATGTCCTCGAGGATTGGCGCGACATACTATTCTCCTGAGCAATGAAGAGCCGTGAGCGAGCGGGGCCTCACCGGCATACCTGAAAGACGCGTCCGTGAGCGCTCTGTTAACCGGCAATCGGTCGGCAACGGCCGCTTCGTGACGCTGGTCACGCGCATGACGATGGTCGACTTTACGACACTTCGCGACACTCTGTCCGGCAACCCGGTGCTCGCCATTCCACTGGTGTTTGCCGGCGGCGTTCTCACGAGTCTCACGCCGTGCATCTATCCGATGATCCCGATCACCGCGGCGATCGTCGGCGGCTCGGAGGCGACTGTCGAAGGCGGCGTTGCAACCCGCGCCCGCTGGCGGCCGCTGGGCCTGACGCTCACGTATGTGTTTGGCCTCGCCCTAGTCTATTCCGCGTTGGGTCTCTTTGCGGGGCTCACGGGAACGCTCTTTGGAACGGTGAGTACCAACCCGTGGTTGTATTTCCTGATGGCGAACGTGTTGATCGTCGCCGGGCTCGCCATGCTGGACGTCATTCCGGTGCGGGTGCCGTCGGTGTTGCTGGCACGTGCATCATCGGCGGGGACGGCCGGGCGCTACTCGGGGGCATTGGTGATGGGCGCGCTGTCGGGTCTCGTTGCGGCGCCGTGCTCGGCGCCGGTGATGGCGGCGGTGCTGACGTGGGTGTCCACGACGCACAGCGCGGCACTGGGGTTCGTGTACCTGTTCGTCTTCTCGTTGGGCATGTGCACGCTGCTCGTCGTCGTGGGCTTGTCGTCGGGATCGTTGACGCGATTGCCGCGCGCGGGGATATGGATGGTGTGGGTGAAACGGAT
>JAJKIR010000232.1 GCA_021154325.1 Gemmatimonas sp. | reverse complement strand
GATCAGAGCAGTGACCGAATCCAGCCGCCGTCGACCGCGATCGATTGACCGGTGATGTACGCCGCCTGCTCCGACGCGAGGAATGCGGCGAGTGCCGCGAATTCGTGAGGCTCGCCGAGCCGGCGCATTGGGATCTGCGCCTCGATGCGTCGTGACACGTCCTCCGCGGTAAGGCCTTCGCGCGCTGCCGTCGCCGCGTTCAGCTGCTCGACGCGTTCCGTGCGCGTGTACCCTGGAAGCATGTTGTTCACGGTGATCCCGTACCGCGCCACTTCGTTCGCGAGCGTCCGCGCGAAGCCGGTGACCGCGGCGCGAATGCTGTTCGAGAGCATGAGGCCGTCGACGGGTTGCTTCACCGCGATCGACGTGACGTTCAGGATGCGGCCCCAGCGTCGCTCCTTCATGCCAGGGAGGACGAGTCGCGTCAACTCCACCGCGCTCCGGAGGGTGAGCTCCACGGCCTGCTGCCAGACGTCCCACTCGTGAGACTCGAACGGGCCCGACGGCGGTCCCCCGGCGTTCGTCACGAGCACGTCGACCCGACCGAAGCGATCGCGTGCATGCTGCCACGCGCGCGCGATCCCTTCCGCCGTCGCCACGTCCGCGGCGACCATCTCCACCTCGGCGCCGGTTCGCTCCGCGATTGCCGCGCCGGCCTCCTCGAGTGCGGCCGTGCCGCGCGAGCAGATGATCAGCGACGCGCCCTCGGCCCCGAGCGCGTCGGCGATCGCGCGCCCGAGCCCGCGACTCGCTGCCGTGACGAGCGCGATCTTGCCGCGCAGTCCGAGATCCATCGCTGCCTAACGCCGCGCCGCTACTTGCGGAGGTACGAGTCTGTCTTGTTCAGCCAGTCTTCACGCGGCGGCGAGAAGACATCGACGTCGAGCGTATCCTCGAGCGCCTCGGCCTTGTGGGGAACGAGGGATGGGATGTGCAGCACCTCGCCCGCCCGCACCACGACCTCCTCGCGCTCGTCATCGCCGATCCAGAAATGAAGAGCGCCCTCGAGAATGTACGTGAGCTGCTCGTTCTCGTGACTGTGCTTGGGCACGATGCAGCCCTTCTTGAGGTACACGTGCGCGAGCATCATCCGATCGCCGGTGATCAGCCGGCGATCGAGCATCGCGGAGACCTTCTCACGAGGCATCTCTTCCCAGCGGTACCAGGTAACGGAGCGCTGAGAGTCGCGGTCGGTACGGGTGGGGCTCGACATGAGAGAACTCTAATTGGTGAACATTGCTGCTGGCGCGGTCGCGCCCGCTGAGATAACCGATAACGGATCGTGCCGTGGATGGCTACTGTTGCCGACGAAGCCGCCGAGCGGGCGCCCGCCGCTGTGGCCGGACGGACTGAAGCGTCACGGTTCCCGTTTCGAGCGATAATTCGCTCTTGACGTCGTGCGGCACGAGGTAAACATTCGTCTCCTGTCCGCGCTCCATGCGCCCGCCCACCGCGAGCGATCTCCCGTCATGATGATGCAACACGACACGGGTCCGATGTCGCCTAACGCGCTCGCCCAGGAAGCGGTGGATTCTGTGCGCAGTGCCCTCGAGCGTCACTTCGAGACGATTGCCGCCGAGCCGGCGCCCGAGTTGCGCACCGCGCTGCATGGGCTCGCACAGGACGCCCGCGCCAAAGCAGTGCCGCCAGAGCACCTGCTCGTCGCGCTGAAGGGCATTTGGCAGTCGCTGCCGAGCGTGGAGAAAGCGCGCGACTACGCTGAGCAGACACGCATCCTTCAACGCGTCGTGACAATCTGCATCAAGGAGTATTTCGCCGAGTGAGCGGCCACGCTCGCACTACGCGAGCTTTGCGTCCAGCTCGATCGGAACGTTGCCCTTCATGACCTGAGAGATCGGGCAGCTCTCCTTCGTGGCCTCGGCGATCTTCCGGAACTCGGCCGCGTCAATCTTCGGAACGACGGCGCGTACTTCCAGTCGCATCTTCGTCACCTTGAAGCCCTCGCCGACTTTCTCGATCGTGCACTGCGCGGTCGTGTCGACGCTCGTCGCCGGCGTGCCCCCCCGCTCGAGGCCCGCACTCAGCGCCATGCTGTAACACGCGGCCTCGGCCGCGGCGAGGAGCTCCTCTGGATTCGATCCGCTCGCGTTCTCGAAGCGCGACCCGAAGGAGTATGACCCAGCGAGTCCAGTCTGTCCCTTAAAGCTACCACTCCCACCTCTGAGGCCGCCCTTCCAGCTTGCGCTTGCGGTGCGTGTCGGCATGTCGTGCCTCTCCGTACGACAAATGGTGATTCGCTACATCTCACGATTGCATGCACAATAATCACTGCCGCCAGCGTGCATCTGTCTCCAGGGAAACGACCGCGGCTGTGCCCCGCCGCTTGCCACCCGCTATATCTGATCGTGATGACTGACAGATCGGATTCGCCGGCGGCTCTGCCGCCCTCGATCGCGCGTGTGCTGCGCTACTTTCAGTCGCTCGGCCGCGAGGAGAAGATGCAGGCCCTCGTTGGCTACTCGAAGCGGCTCGAGCCCGTGCCCGAGCGCTTTCGCGAGCTCGACGCCAACGCGTTCGCCGTACCCGAATGCCAGACGCGCGTCGATCTCTTTCCGGAATTTCATGATGGCAAGATGCACTACTACGCTGATCTCAACGTGCGGCAGTCACCGACGATCGCGGCGTTCCTTGCCATCCTCTTCTCCGCCATCAACGATCAGCCGCCCTCGACCGCTCTCGCCATCCCCGACGACTTCGTGCGACAGGTCATGGAAGGTATCGGCCTCGCGGGCCGCGAAGCGGGGCTCACGGCCATGCTGCTACGCGTGAAGCGCTACGCCCAGCAGGCCGCGGCGGCGGCCGCCTAACGAGTCGTGACCGAGGCCGAGCTCGACGAGCTGCTCTCGACGCCGCGTGCCGAGACGGTGGAAGCGCTTCGGCACTGCCCGGGCGATGTTGTCGTCCTCGGCGCAGGCGGCAAAATGGGGCCGACCGTCGCGCGCATGGCCGCGCGGGCCGCGAATCAGGTGGGCGACGGGCGGCGCGTCTTCGCCGTCTCCCGCTTTGGGACGCCCGAGGTTGCGCGCGCGCTCGGCGCCGCCGGCGTCGAGACGATCGTCTGCGACCTGCTCGATCGCGACGCCGTGGCGCTGCTCCCGGATGTGCCTAACGTGATCTTCATGGCGGGCCAGAAGTTCGGTACCAGCGATGCCCCGGCGACGACGTGGGCCATGAACACCATCGTTCCCGCGATCTGTGCCGAGCGATTCCGCGCCGCGCGCATCGTCGCCTTCTCCACTGGCAACGTGTATCCGCTCTCGCCGGTGTCCGAAGGCGGCGCGCGCGAGACGGACGCCGTCGGTCCCGTTGGGGAATACGCCAGCTCCGCGCTTGGACGGGAGCGGGTACTCGAGTTTTATTCCGCGCGGAATCGCACGCCGGTCGCGATCATCCGGCTCAATTATGCCATCGACCTGCGGTACGGCGTGCTCGCGGACATCGCCCAGCGTATCTGGCGCGGAGAGCCCGTGCCGCTCGCGATGGGGCACGTGAACGTCATCTGGCAGGGCGACGCGAGCCGCATCGCCATCGAGGCGCTCGCGCACACGGCGACACCACCTTTCGTCGTCAACGTCACCGGAACCGAGACGCTCTCCGTGCGCGACATCGCGAGCGCGTTCAGCACCGCGCTCGAGAAGCCGGTGCGCTTCAAGGGAAAGGAGCGCCCAGATGCCCTGCTGAGCAACACGGATCGCATGCGGTCCACGTTCCCTCCGCCCGACGTCCCGCTGGACGCGATGATTCGCTGGATCGCGGAGTGGATTCGTGACGATCGACCGATGCTCGGCAAGCCGACCCACTTCGAGGAGCGCAGCGGTAAGTTCTAGCCGGCGAGTGCATGCCATCCACACGTGAGCATCTGCGTGCGGGCGTCGTCATCCCCGCCCATCCACTCGCACTCACCGAGCGGCGCACGCTGGATGAGAAGCGACAACGCGCGCTCACGCGCTACTACGTCGACGCGGGCGCCGGCGGGATCGCGGTCGGAGTGCACACGACCCAGTTCGCCATCCGAGACTCACGATACGGCCTCTACCGCCCCGTGTTGGAGCTCGCCGCCGAGACGGTGGCGGAGACGATCGCACGCTCCTCCAGGCGCCCGTTCGTCAAGGTCGCGGGTCTCTGCGGTCACACCGTCCAGGCGATGAGCGAGGCACAGATCGCGTCCGCGTTAGGCTACGACGTCGGCCTGCTCAGCCTCGGCGATTGGCAGCGTGAGGACGAGCGCGAGCTGCTGCTGCATTGTCGCGAAGTGGGCGAGGTGATGCCGCTCTTCGGATTCTATCTCCAGCCAGCCGTCGGCGGCCGCGTGCTCAGCTACGCATTCTGGCGCGAGCTCGCTGAGATGCCTAACGTGTGGGCGATCAAGATCGCGCCATTCAACCGATATCAGACAATCGATGTCATCCGCGCCGTTACGGACGCCGGTCGAGACGACATCGCGCTCTACACGGGCAATGACGACAACATCGTCGTCGACCTGCTGACGCCGTTCTCCGTAACGATCCGCGGCGAGCCGGCGGTGCGATGGATCGATGGCGGTCTGCTCGGCCAGTGGGCTTGCTGGACGAGGACGGCGGTGCAGCTGCTCGAGCGCGTGAAGGCGCAGCGTGCGGCCGGCGTGCTCGATGCGCGATGGCTCACCGAGGCCGCGGCCCTCACGGACGCGAACGGCGCGATCTTCGACGTCGCGCACGCGTTCCGCGGATGCATCCCGGGCATCCACGAGGTGCTCCGACGGCAAGGCTTGCTATCCGGCACGTGGTGCCTCGACCCACATGAGCAGCTCTCGCCGGGACAGGCCGAGGAAATCGATCGTGTCTATCGAACGTATCCCGGCCTCGAGGACGACGCTTTCGTCGCCGAGCATCTCGAGCGCTGGCTGTCCTGACGCGGCGCCCTCAGGCGCCGAGGAGCTGCTTCACCCAGGTGGTCCGCGCGGGCGCCTCGAAGCGAGCGCGCCATGAACCCATAGTCGTTAGGCCCGTGTCGAAGACCACCGTCTCGTCGCTGATGACGCCGCTCGCCGCCAGCGCGGTCAACTCGTCGCGGCTGACGCACTGGACGCGTCCGTCCGCATCGCGATAGAAGACGCGTCCGCCGCCGACGAGGCGCGCTCCGAGCGGCCGTTCGATCCCCTGGAGCACGCGAAAGAGACCATCGATCGAGCACCCCGACGCGTTCTCCTGCGTGCTGTCGACAGCGATCGTCAGTAAATGCTCATCGCGCCAGTCGCGCGCGCATGCGAGCGGCACGCCGTGCGCCTTCCACTGGCCGAGAAAGCGGTCCACCTCGGCGAGCAATCGATCCGCGTCGGCGCCGGAGAGCGCGCGATCGCTGCCGAAGACCCAGACGCGTGATGCGTCCGGCAATGAATCGAAGGAGACGATAGGCATAGTCGGAAAATACTGGGCACGCGCGGTTCGCGCTGTCCGAGGCTGGACAGCAGTCGTATGTTGCGCCATTCGCGACGCGACCCCGACCTCCTCGCCATGCTCGAGCACTTTCCGGCAACCCTAGCGCTCATCGGCATCGTCGTCCTGGTCTCATCGCTCCTGTCAGGGTGGGTGGAGCGGACGGGATTACCTCAGGTCGCGATCTTCCTCCTGCTGGGCCTCGTCCTCGGCCCGTTCGGTCTCGGGCTGCTCGACCTGACGTTGCACTCGCCGGCGCTGGAGGCGATCGCGACGCTGGCGCTGTTCCTCGTGCTCTTCAGCGATGCGATCGGCGTCGACATTGGTGAGGCGCGGCGCAACCGGCGTCTCGCGCTGTACGTGGTGGGTCCCGGCACCGTGCTCCCCGCGCTGCTCATCGCCGCCGCCGCGTGGTTCCTGCTTGGTCTGTCCGTCCCCGCCGCGCTGATCCTCGGCGCGGCACTCGCGTCGACCGACCCCGTTCTCCTCCGCTCGCTGGTACGCCGCCCCGAGCTCCCCGGCGACGCGCGCATCGCGCTCCGCCTCGAGAGCGGCATGAACGATGTCGTGCTGCTTCCGATCGTCGCGCTGTCCATCCTCGCGCTCCAGGTCGAGAACGGTGCCGCCGCGCCTAACGTTGGGCGACGGCTTCTCGGACTGTTTGTGCTCGGTCCCGGGCTGGGCGCCCTGATCGGTTGGTCCGCGATCACCCTTCTCGAGCAAATTCGCCGCCGCTTCGGCGTCCGACGGGATTACGAGTCGCTATACGCGCTCGGCGTCGCCTTCACTGCGTACGCGGCGGCCGAAGGTGTCGGCGGCAGCGGCTTTCTCGCGGCATTCACCGCGGGACTGGTCATCGCCTCGCTCGACGTCGAGCTCTGTGACTGCTTCTTCGATTACGGCGAGGCGAGCGCGGAGATGTTTCTGCTGCTGACATTCGTCGCATTCGGCGCGTCGTTGATCTGGATTGGTCTGAGCGCCGTCGACGGACGCACTGTCATTTTCGCACTGTTAGCGCTCGGTATGCGCACCGCGGTGCTGCTGCCGGGCTTGCGACGTGCTGGGGTCAGCGACGCCAGCCGCCGGCTCATTGCCTGGTTCGGCCCGCGCGGGCTCAGCACGTTGCTCCTCGTGCTCCTCGCCGTTTTCGCTGGCGTACCCGAAGCAGAGCGATTGTTCGCCATCGCTTGTCTCGTCGTGTTGCTGTCGGTGGTCGTCCATGGCGGCGGCATCGCGTTCTTTCTGCGACGCCGAGTCGATGTCGTGCCGCCAGCCCCCTCCGCCCCTGTACGCCGACCCATGCTGCCGGTGGTGGAGCAGGCTTCGCTACCGAAGTCGCCAGCGACCGCGGACGTTCCGGAGCGCATAACGATTGACGAGCTGCGCGAGCTCTGGATGCACGGCGCATCCGTGACCCTGGTCGACGTCCGCACCGATCGCACGTACCGCGGAGATGCGCTGCGCGCGCGCGGCGCCGTGCGGCTGCCGCCGGACGACGCGGTCCGCACGGCGCGACAACTCGGCCTCGAGCAGCACGCGACGCTGGTCGTGTACTGTGCCTGAGTGGACGAAGCCACGAGCGCCCGTGTGGCGCGCGAGCTGAGAAAAGCGGGCTGGCCAAAGGCGCGAGCGCTCGTTGGTGGCTGGAGCGCCTGGCGAGAAGAGGGACTGCCCGTCGAAACACGAGAAGACGCGGTAGCGCCGAGCTGACACTCGACGCTAACGCGTCTCCCAATCAACGCTGCAGGCGCGGGCGCCTAACGGCGAACCGGGGCGGCGGGAGAAATTGGCGGCAATGGCGGCGCGGCGACGGGCGCCGGCGGCGTCGTGCCGTCGAGCAGTCCGCCTCTGGTCACCAATTGCGCGGCGAGCACCGTCTGTATCACGCTCGCGATGTTGGCGGTGGCTGCCTGGGGCGCGCCGCCTTCCCCGCCGCCAGCGATTGTCACCAACTTGGCCTCAGCCAAAGCGCTAGCAATTGCCGGCGCGATCTGCGGTAGCATCTCGATCTGGCGATAACGGAAATACGCCTCGCCGCCGGCCTTGATGGCGTCGTTCACTTTCTGAATCGCTTCCGCCTGCGCTTCCGCGATGCGACGAATACGAATCGCCTCGGATTCCGCGGCGGCAGTTGCCTCGATGCGGACCCGCTGCGCGTCCGCGTTGGCTTGCGCAATCTGCGTCGCGTCGAGCTCGGCCTCGCGCTGAATACCTTGCGCCTGCTGGCGCTTCGCCTCGGCCTGCGCAACCAGGGCGGCGTTGGACGCTCTAGTCTGCTCCAGCTCGCGCTGCTTGTCCGAGATCGCACGCTCCGCCTCCAGCTGCGCCTCCTTGGCGCGCCGCGACTGCTGCGCCGATACGATGTCCGCGTTGGCCTGCGCCTCGGCCGCCGACATCCGGCGCCTCGCCTCCGCGACCTCCGACTGCACAACCTTGATGTTCAGCGAATTGAAAATCAAACCGAGATCAGTGAGCTCGCGCGAGCACGCCTTTCGAATGATCACGGCGAGCGGATCGTCCTCGTCTTCTTCTACGGCATGTGCGAGCGCGAGCGCGACCGGCTTCGCCGCCACTAAAGCGGTGCTCGCCGCGGTCGCGCTGGTCGACTCCGGCAACGCGCGCGTCGGCACTGTCTTCGCCGAGAAGAGTTGATCGTGCGTGAGCAGATTGATCGCGCGGCGGCCGGAGCTCGAGAGCAGGTCGGTGAGTGTGCTCATCTGATCGGACTCGGGCTTCGCGAAGAAGCGGTTGGCGGCAGTCCGCACCATCACGTCGGAGTCGCCGACGGAAACGATGGCGCTCGCAAGGACACGAATCTTGATCGGCTGCGGCCGGCCGTTCTCGTCCACGTCCGCCGTCTGGTCCGTGATGTCGAGGTCGACGTTGATGACCTTGCTCGAGATCGTCGTGCCCGTGGTCAGGAGCGGAATCTCCTTCGACTTCCCGGGGCCGCGGTAGATCATCGTGCCGCCAGTGATCCAGCTGACGAGGCGGATGGTGCCCGCGTCGACGTCGCGCAGAAACGCGGCGACGATCATTGGAAGGACCACGAATACGCCGAGCAACACGGCGGGGATGAAGAAGAGTGGATTGGTTATCAGAGTATGGAGGTCCATAAACACACCTTCGCGAAAGCGAAATTAAGAGAGTGACCCGGCCAGCGGTCGATAAGCTGTCGAACTATCGTTAGGCTCAGACCGCTCTAACCGTACAGCGATTGCGTTCGGCGTCGACTTCGTCGATGCGGACGGGGTCGCCGGCTCGAACACGGATGCCCGCGTCCCGATCCTCGCGGTGGAGTGAGCCCAGAAGCTGGACGAGTTGTCCGTTCAGCTCGAGGGCAATGAGGCCGTTGCCCTGCCTATCGAAGCTGGTTGCCGCGCGCGCCTCGTCGCCGATGCAGCTCTCGAGCGTTAGCGCTGGCGTGGACTCGAATCGGAACAGGAAGTTCCACAGCGGCCGCATGAGCGCGAACTCGAAGATCGATGCGCCGAGCACGGCGACGGCAAAGAGAAGGCTACCGCCGATTACTGTTTGCAGAGCCACACCGGACACGCCGAATCCGAGAGCGAGGCTGAAGAGAGCGCGCGGCGACAAGAGTGCCCAGAGGAACCGTGTGCCACCCCGGGCTCCCGCACCACGGATCGCTCGCGCACCGCCGCGAACCGAGATCGCATGATGACCCGTATGGCTGCTCGGCGCCGCATGACCGGCGTGATGGCCGCCGATGGTATGGGCGAACCCACTCAATCCCATGATGCCCAGTCCAGCGGCACCGAGCGCGAGCGAAAGTTCGTAGATGTTCATCAACATGAGTGCTCACTCCGTGGGCCGGGGTTGGTGATACGGATTCGACCACCAACCACCAGCCACCACACACCAACTACGGCTTTGCCAGCTGAATCATCGGCATCGCCGAGCCGCTCACCTGCGGCATCTGACCGTTCCAGCGCTTGGCCATCTCGTACTGCACGAGTGTACCGGTGATGCTCCGCGACAACAGCTCGTTCGCACGAGCCTGCGCTTCGGCTTCGGTGAGTATCGCCTTCGCGCGTCCTGCCGCCTTGATCGAGTCTCCCTG
>JAJKIR010000231.1 GCA_021154325.1 Gemmatimonas sp. | reverse complement strand
TCGAGGAAGGGATTGTTCAACAGCTCCTGCTTGAGATGCTGCTGGAGGTCCAGGAGCGGCATGTAGAGCAGGTCCATCGCCTGATACAGGCGAGGATTGATCTTGAGTTCCTGCTTGAGCTGGGTGCTCTGCGAGAGACCAGCTTTCATTGTACTTCGGATCCTCCGTGACCGTGGGACGGCGCTGGCCCGGCGGGCCGAACGGAAACCGTGGGACCGCCGTCAGGGGTTCCCTCGTGTCCGTTGCCATCGTTGCTCGAGAAGCGTGAACGCAGACGCGCCGTGAGCGTCGGTCCGAGATAGATGTCCGCGACCGTGTCGTCGAAGACGAGCTCGCGAACCGTTCCAGAGACTTTCACTTGCCCATCGAACATGATGTAAGCTCGATCGACGATATCCAGGGTTTGCTCCACGTTATGATCGCTGATCAACACACCGATGCCACGGTGCCGGAGATTGGCGACGATGCTCTGTATGTCGTGCACGGCGATCGGATCGACGCCAGCGAACGGCTCGTCCAACATCATGAACTTGGGACGGGTGACGAGGGCGCGGGTAATCTCGAGTCGACGCCGTTCGCCGCCAGACAGGGCGAATGCTTTGCTCTGTCGAAGGTGCTTGATGCTCAGCTCGTCCAGCAGCGTTTCGAGACGCTTCCGCCGCTCGGCCGCGGAGATCGGCAGCGTCTCGAGGATTGCCAGGATGTTGTCCTCCACCGAGAGCTTGCGAAAGATGGAGGGCTCCTGAGAAAGATAGCCCACTCCACGCCGGGCCCGCTTGTACATCGGCATGGTGGTGATATCCTCGCCATCCATGCTGATCCGTCCGGCAAAGGGCTGGATCAACCCCACGATCATGTAGAAGGTGGTGGTCTTCCCCGCCCCATTCGGGCCCAGCAATCCGACAATCTCTCCCTGTTGCAATCGAAGGGCCACGTCGTTTACGACCTTGCGGCGCCGGTAAATCTTTACCAGGCCTGAGGCTTCGAGCACACTCGTCGGTGCCGGCGTTCTTTCGCGACGGCTGGCGGACGGAGCAATAGCGGCAAAATCCTTGGCGGGCGTGAGGTGCTCGCCCGTTTGCCGAAGAATCGCGGCGAGCTCACGACGGATCTCCTGGATATCGCGCCAGTAAGTCTCGGTGATTCGAATGCGTGCGTCAGGCGCGTTGAGGCCGGTTTGGGGAAGGATGATGACCCCATCCGAGACGAGCCGAGGAAGCACAGAAGCCGCGAGGTGTTTTCGTACCTCGTCGAGACTCAGGCGACCAGCCTCGCGCTCGGCATCCCTACCGTCGGCGCGCATCGCCGCGAGATGATCGTCGCGGTAGATGATCGCGGCCTGATTGAAGTCGGAGCAGCCCTCGGCGTCAGCGGCGATGATCAACGCGTGGAGGGCGAGCGCGATCGATCGATCGCCCTGCTTGGCGTGCTGGATGAGTTCGCGGCTGCGCTGCGGAAGGTCCATGTCGCTCACGGACGACGAACCCCTGGCACGGGGCGCGTGGGACCACGAGCGGGGGCGCGGGTCGTACCTGGACGCGTGTTCGTGTTCGTGCGCGTGCGCGTGGTGTCGTTCGAGGGCTCGATGTAGATCCCCGCCACTTTTTCTTCCACGGCGATGTTGGCCACCTTCTGCTCGTCGAAGTTGATCGTGATGCGGCTGCCCTTCACGTAATTGATCGCAGGCCGATGCAGCGAGGTGTCTGATGGCGCCAGGTTGTAGAACGCCTGCGCATTCAGCGTCGATACCAGCTTGTGAATCTCCGGTCCTTTTGTCGTGTCGACCGGCGGGAGCGTGTCGAAGTAGGCGACGATCGTGTCGCCGCGGATCCAGTTCGTGGTGTCGGCGTGAATCGTCGAGTCGGGTCGTCCTTCGGCAAAGGCCTTTCGGAGCGCCCGCACTTCGCGCACGCGTTGCCCCGGCATGTGCACGTCGAGCGAGTCCGCGATCATTTTCTGAGTTGGCGAGTCGGCAATCGCGCGGCTCGTTCCCCAGGCGTAGGCGCGCTCGAGCAGATCGGTGGCGACGCGGAGGTCGATGGTGTCGGCGCGGAGTGTGAGGTCCTGACTCGTCGCCCGCGCCTTGGCGGCCGAGACGACGCGCTGGAGCTTGCGATTCTTCGAGAAGAGATCGATGCGCTCGCCGACGAGCTGGAAGGGTCGGCTCTTCGTGCCGTTGACGATCGGGTTGCGCATCAACTGCATGATCTCGGTGCCGCTGTTGATGAAGGCGGAGTCGCTGGTGGCGGTGATCTCAGGTCGAGTGATTTGAACGCGCCCGGAGCCGTAAATCAAGCTATCCCCGTCCATGTAGATCGTGTTGGCGACGACCTCGATCGGCGGTTGCTCTTTGCCGGTGCTGTCCTTCTGCACGATCATGACGGTCGGCCGGCCGGTGGCGAGTGTCTGCGCGCGCGTTCGAACGCGCGGGGCGACGCGACGATAGTCGACTTGAGGGCCGCGAAGCGTGGATCCGGTCGGAAGCTTACCATCCACGTTGCCCGCGGCGAGGATTCGCTCCTCGAGCTGGTAGTAAGTGAGAAAGTCCGACGACATCTGCAGGCGCGGTTCGGAATAACGCACGTGCCCGACGAAGAAGATCCGGTGCTCGTCGCCGTAGATCTCGGCGCTATCGGCGCGCAGCGTGATCTGCTTGGCCGGACAACGAACGATAATGCCGCCGCCGATGAAATTGTTGTACTCACCACTGGGGAGCTTGATGCTGACCTGTCTGTCCTGCTCCGAGTTACATGCGGTCGTTTGCGCGGTCGCCTTGGCGGCCGTCGCGCCAAGAGCGACGAGAGCGAGTAGCGCCCGGCGTGCAATCATTGACTCGGGAGCACAACCGTGCCCGTGGTGCGGCAGGATCGCTGGCAGGTGAAGCGTGAGAGGTTCGGATCCGTCTTGAAGCCCATACCGCTCTGTGTGCGGGACCCGGCGACCATCTGGAATGTGGTATCGCTCGACACCTCATTCGAGAGTTGATTGAACTTGAGATGCGGGGACGTGAGCTTCTTTCCGTCGAGCGTTGTGACGACGACGTTCCCGAACCCCTCGAGAATCTGCGTTCGCGTATCGTAGATCCCGCGATCGGCGCGCATGGTGCCGTTGGGCGCGCCCGTCTCGGTGTTGAACTTCACGCGCGCGTTGCGGAAGTCGAATTTCGTCTGATCGTTGTAGACGAACATGGTATCTGCCTGGAGCTCGCCCTTCTGAACACCGTTGCCGGTGAGGAGCGTGCGCACGCCGAAGCCCACCTGCTCGGCCGTGTCGACGGGTCCGGCTTTGCCAACCGGGGGTGGCGTGGTCTCCTTGCAGGCGCCGGAGGAGGCGACAGCACACACGCCGCCGACGAGCAGCGCCAAACGCCTAACGCGAGACGCGGCGCTCATCCGACGCGGGCTCGCATGAGGTCGTGCAGATGCACGACGCCGACCAGCTCACCGCTTTCGTTGACGACAGGCATCGCCATGATACCGTGCTGCTCCATTCGATAAAGGACTGCGCTCGCGAGCTCACCGCTCTGCGCCAGCTTGGGGTTCCGCGTCATGACTCCGCGTATCGGAATACTCCAGAGATCATCGCTCCGCTCGACGAGTCTGCTGAGATCTCCAGCAGTGAGTACCCCATCGACGTGGGTTCGTGCGTCGACCACGACGGCGATCCCACGCCGCTCCGCAATCATGACGATCGCCTCCCGCATCGTGTCTCCATCCCGGAGGATGGGGAGCTGATCGCGAAGCATGATCTCATCCACCTTGGTAACCAAAGCGCGCCCAAGGGCGCCGCCGGGGTGCAGGCGAGCGAAATCCTCCCGGCGGAAGCCCTTCTCCTGGAGCAGGGCAACGGCAAGCGCGTCGCCGACGGCGAGCGCGGCGGTCGTGCTCGTCGTTGGGGCGAGGTCGTGAGGGCAGGCCTCCTCACCCACGCTGGCATCGAGCACGACGTCCGAGTGGCGCGCGAGCGCGGAGCGCGGGGCTCCGGTGATGGCGATCGTGCTAACGCCAAAGCCCTTGAGATGAGCCACGAGCGACAGCAGCTCGTCAGACTCCCCGCTCTTGGAGATGAGGATCGCGACGTCGTCGTTGCCAACGATGCCGAGGTCACCGTGGACGCTGTCCACGGGGTGAAGGAAGGTGGCGGGCGTGCCGGTGGAGGTCAGCGTCGCGGCGATCTTCCGGCCGATGAGCCCGGACTTACCGACGCCGCAGACGATGACGCGGCCGGGCGATTTCGCTACGAGCTCCACGGCGCGGGCGAAAGCGGCGTCGAGACGGCTCTCGAGGGCGGCAATGGCTTGCTGCTCGAGCCGCAGGACGCGGCGGCCGCGCTCGACGATCGCGTCGTGATTCATCGCTGGCCTCGCGAATCTCGAGCAACGCGCGCAGGCCGGCTCGTGCCAGAATCCGACGTGCCGTTGCCATCGTCGACGGAGCGCTCGGCAACATACGCCTCGGTGAGGCGCTCCCACTCTCCGCGGGCGGACAGGAGAAGTTCGGCGAACTCGCGAACCGCGCCGCGGCCGCCGTGTCTCGTTAGGCGGAGCCGTGCAACGCGCGCGATCTCGGGGACGGCATTGGCAACGGCGACGGGAAGCCCGACGATGCGCATCACGGCGAGATCAGGAAAATCGTCACCGATGAATGCCGCCTCCGTGGGCGAGATGCCGTGGCGCTCGAGAATACGGCGAAAGGCGGGAAGCTTCCGCGCGTAGGCGTCCTGGGCGACGTCGTCGACCTCGAGCTCGGCGGCGCGCAGACGGACGCTGTCGGAGACACGTCCTGTGACGATCGCGACGCGGATGCCCGCTTTCCGCAGCAAGTAGATGCCGAGGCCATCCTGGATGTCATAGCGCTTGAACTCGAGCGGCGTGCCGTCGACGGCGCCGAGATAGATGCCGCCATCGGTGAGCACGCCATCGACGTCGATGCCGACGAGCCGGACGCGTCGCGCCGACGTCTCGTCGAGCGTCGTGGGGCTAGCGGGTACAGCGCGCGCGCTCACCGTCTCGTCAGGTGCCAGAGCTCGACGAGCCGCTCGACGAGGGCGTCGAGGACGTCGAGGCGGATCATGTTCGGTCCGTCGCTCGGCGCGTGATCCGGATCCGGATGGGTCTCCATGAACAGACCGTCGGCGCCGGCGGCGATAGCGGCGCGCGCCAGCGGCGGAATGAACTCGCGGGCGCCGCCACTCGCGCCGCCGACGCCCTTGCCGGGCTGCTGGACGCTATGCGTCGCGTCGAAGATGACCGGCGCGTCGCATGCCGCTCGCATGCGGTTAAATCCTCGCATGTCGACAACGAGGTCGCCGTAGCCGAAGAACGTGCCGCGTTCGGTGACGGCGACTTCGTGGGACGCGGGACGCGGGGCGCGGGACGCGGGGCTGCCTAACGCGTTGCGAACTTTCTCAACGGCGCCGCGCATACCTTCGGGGTGCATCCACTGCCCTTTTTTGACGTTCACGGGCTTGCCGGTCGCGCCAGCGGCCACGAGCAGGTCGGTCTGACGGCAGAGGAACGCGGGGATCTGCAGCACGTCGACGACTTCGGCGGCAGGGGCGCACTGCTCCGGCAGATGCACGTCGGTGAGCACCGGAAGCCCCGTGCGGTCACGAACGCGGGCTAGGGCGGCCAGTCCCTCGTCGAGTCCCGGCCCGCGGGCGGCGCCGGGATTGGAGCGATTGGCCTTGTCGAAGCTCGCCTTGTAGATGATGCCGCCAGGGACGCGTTCGGCGAGGCGGGCGAGGTGCTCGCCGACGCGAAAATTCAGCGTATCGGACTCGAGGACGCAGGGGCCGGCGATGAGGAAGAGCGCATCCGTGGGAAAGCGAGCCATTGCCTCGTCAGTCCGCGGCTTCGACGAAGGGTCGTTCCTTTGCCTGGCCCTCACGCCGGCGCCCGGACTTCGCGGCAGCCGCGATGAATCCCGCGAAGAGCGGGTGGGGCCGCGTCGGCCGCGACTGCAGCTCGGGGTGGAACTGACAGCCGATGAACCACGGGTGGTTCTGGAGCTCGATGATCTCAACGAGCTGGCCATCCGGTGAGAGTCCGCTCAGGCGCATTCCGTTCTGCACGAAGAGCTCACGGTAGCGATTAGAGACCTCATAACGATGGCGGTGGCGCTCGCTCACCTCGGGAACACCATACACCTCGGCGGCGCGCGAGCCGCGAGCGAGCCGGCATGGATACGCTCCGAGCCGCATCGTGCCGCCCATGTCAGTAACGTGCTGCTGAGACTCCATCAGCGAGATGACGGCATTGTCGCATTCGGGGGCAAACTCCGAGGAGTGGCTGTCCTCGAGGTGGCAGACGTTGCGCGCGAACTCGATGATGGCGGTCTGCATGCCGAGACAGATGCCGAAGAATGGTAATCCCGACTCACGCGCGGCGCGGATCGCCTCGACCATGCCCTCGACGCCACGAACACCGAAGCCGCCGGGAACGAGGAGCCCATCGTAGCCGGCGAGGAGCGAAGACGCCGTGTCGGCGTTCGTGAACGCCTCACTCGAGATCCAGTTGACCTCCACGCCGACATCATTCGCGATGCCGCCATGGATGAGCGACTCGAGGACGCTCTTGTAGCTATCGGCATACTCGGTGTATTTGCCGACGACGGCGATACGAACCTGCTTATTGGGCGTGAGCACACGCTGAACCAGCTCGCGCCAGCGCGAAAGGTTGGGCGACGTGGTCTGCAGGCCGAGCTTCTGGACGACCTTGGCGTCGAGCCCCTGCTCGTGAAAGACCAGCGGAATCTCGTAGATCGTCCGCACGTCGGGGCTCTCGACCACGGCGCCAAATTCGACGTTGCAGAAGAGCGCGATCTTGCGCTTGATCTCGTCGGAGATCGGACGCTCGGTGCGGACGATGAGCAGATCGGGCTGAATTCCGATCTCCATGAGCTCGCGTACGGAGTGCTGGGTTGGTTTGGTCTTCAGCTCACCGGCGGCGGCGATGTACGGAACGAGGGTGAGGTGAATGAAGATCGCGTTCTCGCGACCGACGTCGTGGCGCATCTGACGGATCGCCTCGAGGAACGGCTGCGATTCGATGTCACCGACGGTGCCGCCGACTTCCACGATGACGACGTCGTTCTCCGGCGCGACGCGGCGGATCGCCGCCTTGATCTCGTCCGTGATATGCGGAATGACCTGCACCGTCGATCCCAGGTATTCGCCGCGGCGCTCCTTGGTGATGACGTTGAGATAGATCCGCCCGGTGGTGACGTTATTCGCCTGCGAGAGCGAACGGTCGATAAAGCGCTCGTAATGGCCGAGATCGAGATCGGTCTCCGCCCCGTCGTCGGTGACGAAGACCTCACCATGCTGAAAAGGTGACATCGTCCCCGGATCGACATTCAGGTATGGGTCGAACTTCAGCATGGTGACGCGGAGCCCGCGCTCGACGAGAAGTCGTCCGAGCGAGGCCGCGGCGATACCCTTGCCGAGGGAGGAGACCACTCCACCAGTCACGAAGATGTATTTCGTCGTCTGTTGGCGCGTCGAGTTCATCGAGTTCGTTCCTCAAAAGCGGTCCAGTCAGCGTTAGCACGTCGGAGATCCTCGTCGGTGTCGACGCCGACAGGTGGCGTCTCCGTAACGAGGGCGACACCCATCGCCAATCCGGCGGCGAGTGGGCGCAACTGCTCGAGGCGCTCGATCCGTTCGAGCGGATGGGGTGGAAGCGAAACCCAGTGCGCGAGAGCCGCGCGCGCGTAGGCGTACACGCCAATGTGCTGCCAGACGCGAGCCGATCGCAGGGGTGCTTCCGCCGCGTCGCGCAGGAACGGAATGGCCGCCCGCGAAAAATACATTGCCCGGCCGTCATCGGCAGCGACGACCTTCACCACGCTGGGCTCGTCGAGGATTGCATCGGTGGCGCGCGCCGCGGCCGTGCCGAGCGGAAACCGCCCGGAGGTGACCTGGCTCACGGCTCCTCGCACCGCGTCACGAGAGACGAACGGCTCGTCGCCCTGGACGTTGACGATGGCCTCGAACTCATGGAATTCAGGCAGTGACGCGACCTCGGCGACGCGATCCGTTCCCGATGGATGATCGGCCGATGTGAGAATCACTTCGGCGCCGTGCGGACGGACGGCGTCGGCGACCTCGTCACTGTCGGTGGCAATGACGCACCGGCTCGCGATGTCGAGTGATTGCACGCGCTGCCAGACGCGGACTACCAGTGGTAGACCGGCGAGGAGGCGAAGGGGTTTTCGGGGGAGGCGGCTCGCACCCAGACGGGCTGGGATTACGGCGAGCGTCTTCACGCGCGACGCTCAGCGGGCCAAAAGAAACGGGAGGCCGCTCCAATCACGGAGCGCAATGTAAAGATCACGGGTGCCAGGTGCTAGGTGCCGGAGTTAGCGCGCCAGGGAAAGACCCGCGCCAACCTCCCACTCGCGGCGTGCCGGATCGACGGTGAAGTCGACACGGAGGAAGCTGAGGGCGATTCGTAAGGCAAGATTCTGCTCGAAATCCGGGAGGCCGCCGACGCCCGCGGAGCCGAGCATGTGACGGAGCGTGATGCTCGGAGGACCTACGACGGGGAGATCGAAGCGGAGAAATGGAATGAAGTAGTTGCTCTCGATGTAGACAAGATGGTCGCCGCCCATCGAGAGAAGCTTCAGGGTCGGAAGCGTGCCTGACCCGCCAAGGTAGCTCCAACGCTGTGAGGGGGCTGTGTCACCAAAGGTCTCGACCACGTGCGTCGTGAAATAGAACTCCTGCGCCGCGAATGTGGGGAACCGAATCGTGCCCTCGAGTGTCGACTGTACGAAGCGCCGCGAGCCGACATCGAAGGCCGCGCCCTCGTTCGTCAGATCCAGAGTTGCCCGAACGCGCTGTGCCTCCCAGGTCGCGTGAGCGCCAAGGAGAATGGACTGCAACGTGCCGGGCGTGATCGCGGGGTTTGCTCGCCGCATGCGATCGGCCTCCGAGCGACCAAAGAAGCTCCAGGGTACGTGCAGCGCGAAGGAATCGCGCGCAGCGGAGCGGTCGCGCTCGAGGCGAACACCGACGAATGGCTCGAGCTCCGCCGTGACGCTTTCGAAGAGCTGGTGAACGGTGGCTTCGACGCGATCGGCGCGATAGTAGTTGCGTGTGTCGATGCCGAGGCCGAGCACCGCCGCCGAATTCACGAGATCGGACCAGATCCAATCGTCATTCGTCAGCGTCGTGCGGCCGAGGTAAAGATTGATGCTCGTGCGACGCCCGAAGGCGAAATCTCCCACGACTGCCGGGTCAAAGACGCCGAGGTTCGACCGATAGGTGATCGTCGGGTCGATCGTGAACCGACCCGTGTCCAGCGTGAACATTGGACCGACCGCTAGTGAGAGCCCGTCGATACGGTCGTAGCTCGGGATTCGTATCCCGTAAATTCCGGGAAGGGTGAAAGCTTGTGACCGCGTTATGCGGGTTGGCTGGTAGTCGAGGGCGTAGCCCTGGCCAGTGGGCTGAGCATTGAAGGTGAAGTCACGGTGACTCTCGACACCCGCGCGCGTGATGGCGAGACGCGACTCGTAGACGGCGCCACCGATAGCGACTACGCGCCCGTCAACGACGGCGCCGGGATGGAGAAAGGCGTCGCCGCCCACGACGATCACGTCGCCGTGCACCCGCGCCTCGATGATCGCGTCGCGGTGGAGCACGATGACCGTTTGAGCGTATGCTGAATCGCGCGGCAGGAGGGTGGCGGACGGACCGGGCGGGATAAGGCGATGTGGCGCGGCCAGCGCTTCCGCGAGCCGCCGGCCAACGGGACCCGGGCCGGGATCGCGGACGACGACCGTCTGTGCGTCGAGGCGAGAGAGGGCGCCCGCAATCGCGCCGACGAGGAGCAGCGGCGCGATGCGCGCGCGGGGTTTCACCGCGCGAGCTCCAAGAAATTCTTCAGCAGTGCCTTGCCGTGCTGGGTCATCACCGACTCCGGATGAAACTGAACGCCGTAGACCGGGTGCTCTCGATGCCGGACGCCGTGGATCTCATTGGGGTCGTCGGCCGCGCGGGCAACCACTTCGAGGGAATCGGGAAGCGAGGTTCGTTCCACGACGAGGGAGTGATAACGCATTACCTCCAGCGGCGACGGCAGGCCGGCGAATACGCCCTCGCCATCGTGCTCGACTCGTGAAGTCTTCCCGTGCATCACCCGTTCGGCGCGCACGACCCGTCCTCCGTATGCCTCACCAATCGCTTGGTGGCCGAGACAGACGCCGAGCATCGGGATGCTGCTCCCCCAACGGCGAATCGCCTCGACGGTGATCCCGGCTTGTGCCGGCGCACAGGGACCGGGCGAAATCACGATTGCCGACGGCTCCAGGGCGCCAATCTCGTCGACGGTGATGGCGTCGTTGCGACGAACGTCGACATCGGCGCCAAGCTCGCCCAGGTACTGCACGAGGTTGTACGTGAATGAGTCGTAATTGTCGATCACGAGAAGCATTGGCGACTCTCAGGTAACGGCATCGGCGGCGGACAGCGTCAGCCCCGAGGGTGAAATTGCTTGTGCACGGCCCGCAGATACTCACGGTCCACGTGAGTGTAGATCTGCGTTGTCGAAATATCGGCGTGGCCGAGCATCTCCTGTACGGCGCGCAGGTCGGCGCCCCCCTCGAGCAGATGCGTCGCGAACGAGTGCCGCAGAGTGTGCGGTGAAACGTGTTTGGTGATCTGCGCCTTTTCAACGTGGTGGCGGAGGATCTTCCACGCTCCCATGCGGGTCAGGGGGCGTCCGCGGGCATTGAGGATGAGAATGCCCTTCCCTTCGCCGCGCTCCAAACGCGGCCGAAGCTCGCGGAGATAGATGGCGACCGCGCCGATTGCCGAACGGCCGATCGGGACGAGGCGCTCCTTGCTTCCCTTGCCGAAGACGCGAACGAGTCCCTCCTCGAAAAGCACGTCGCGAATGCTCAGTGTGATCCACTCAGAGACTCGCAACCCCGCGCCGTAGGCCAGCTCGAGGAGCGCCCGATCGCGAAAGGCGAGAGGCTCGTCGAGGCTGGGCGCCGCGAGCAGCCGATTGACCTCGTCGACGGTGAGGACATCCGGGAGTGACCGCCAACGCTTGGGGGTCTCGAGGCGCTCGCTGGGGTCGCGGACAACGTGTCCGTCGCCAAGCAGGAAGCGAAAGTAGGTGTGGACGGAGGAGACGTTCCGCCGGATCGAGGCTGGCGCGAGACCGAGATCCTTGAGGTGGTACACGAACTCGCGCAGCATGCGACTCGAGATGTCGCTCGGTCCAACGGCACCCTTGGCCGCGACGTACGTCGTTAGGCGCGCGACGTCGCGCCGGTACGCCTCCGAGGTGCGCGGCGACGCGCCCTGCTCGAGGGCGAGGAAATCCGAGAAGCGCTCGAGGAGGAACGGACGCGCGATGGCGGGGTCGATCAGGATGCGTTGATCTTCTTGCTGCGTGTCCGCCATATCACCACGCCAACGAGAAGGAGGACGGTAGCGGCGACAGCGAGGATGCGTCCGTACTCATTGATGAGATGCAGCACCCGCTGCCAGTTGCCGCCGAGCGTGAAGCCCAGATAACTGACGGTCCCGTACCATATCGCCGAGGCGCTGGCGATGGCGAGACCGGCGCGAAGCGCGGGCACGCGCAGGGCGCCGGCAAATGGGGGAACGAGAGCCCGAACGCCGGGAATGAAGCGGCTCGCGAAGAGTGCCAGCACGCCATACTTGCCGTACATCTGGCCGAGTCGATCGTTGGCACCCGCTGCCGCGTCACCAAGCAGCCGTCGCTGGAGCTTCGCCGCGCCGTAGCGCCGGCCGACGGCATACATGGCCATGGCGCTGCCGACATTTCCGGCCCACGTCGCGAGAAACGCGGCGACGACGCTGCCGCGGCCGCGCGCGGCGAGAAAACTGCCGAGCGCCACGACGGTGTCTGCCGGCACGGGAGGAAAGACGTTCTCGATCGCGGCCACGGCGGCGAGCGCGACGTAGAGCGTGCCGATCGGCACGGAGTTGAGCCAGAGGAAGAACGCGTCCACGCCCTAACGCCGATCCTCGTTAGGCGCGAGGGTCGCGACGGCGATGCAGGCGATCCCCTCGCCGCGGCCGATCCAGCCCATGCCTTCGTTGGTCTTTCCCTTGAGACTCACGGCGGCCGGCGTCACCGCCAATGCACGGGAGAGCACGGCGCGCATCGCTTCGCGGTGCGGGCCGACGCGCGGGGCTTCCGCGATGACTGTGACATCGACTTGCGAGACGCCGTAGCCTGCTGCACGACAGCGACTGACGGCGACGGCGAGCATCTCGATGGAGTCGCGGCCGCGATTGGCGGGATCGCTATCCGAGAAAAGCTCGCCGATGTCGCCCGCACCGGCGGCGCCCAAAATGGCGTCGGTGATGGCATGCGCGATCGCGTCTCCGTCGGAGTGCCCAACGAGGTGGCGATCGAATGGGATCTCGATGCCGCCGAGTGTCAGAGGGCCGCCGTCAGCAAAACGGTGCGAATCATAGCCTATGCCGACGCGAACCATTACGCGTTGTCATCCCGAGCGAGGCGAGGGATCTGCTTTTCGTTCGCCGGTCGCACGAGCAGATCCCTCGTCGCTTCGCTCCTCGCTGGCGCTCGGAGCAAGTCGATTTGGAGTCGCGCGCGCTTGGCGCGCGCTCCTGCTCCTCTGCACCAGAGCGGACTGCTAATCACGCCGCAGCGCCTGCTGGCTCGGGCTCGTGAATGATGGAGTAGTCCTGGCGGCGGCGGGCGGGGGTGAAGCCGGCGTCGCGGATGAGGCGCTCCATCTCGGCTGTCGTCGTGCGGTACGTCGTGTTCGCGGCCGAGACGACGTTCTCCTCGATCATCAGGGAGCCGAAATCGTTGCAGCCAAAGCGGAGGGCCAGCTGACCGATCTTCATTCCCATCGTCACCCAGCTCGCCTGGAGGTTCGGCACATTGTCGAGGACGATGCGCGCGATGGCGATGGTGCGCAGGTAGTCGATGGCATCGGTCTTGGGCTGATTGCGCATCGACGGCGTATTCTCAGGCTGCAGCGGCCAGCAGATGAACGCGGTGAAGCCGCCGGTTCGCGCCTGCAAGTCGCGCACGCGCTGGAGATGCTCGAGGCGTTCGGCCAGCGTCTCGCCGATGCCGTACATCATCGTTACTGAAGTTTTCATTCCCTCGTGATGCGCGAGCTCCATGATCTCGAGCCAGCGATCCGCGCCGGCCTTCTTCCGCGCGACCAGATCGCGAACGCGCTGGACGAGGATCTCACCGCCGCCACCTGGGATGGAGTTGAGCCCCGCCGCCTTGAGCTCGCGAATGACGTCGCGCGCATCCATGCGGAATGTCTTGGCGAAGAAATCGACCTCCGATGGACTGAAGCCGTGAATGTGGATCGGATGGTTCGTTTTGATGTAGCGGAGCAGTTCGAGGTACCAGTCGAACGGGATATACGGATTGTGACCACCCTGCATGAGGATCTGCACTGCACCGAGCTCCTTCGCCTCATCGATCTTCCGTCCGATGTCCTCGTACGACAGCGTCCAACCTTCGCCATGCTTCGGCCGGCGATAGAAGGCGCAGAATCCGCAATCGGCGACGCAGACGTTCGTGTAGTTGATGTTGCGGTCGATGATGAAGGTGACGGTATCGTGCGGATGCTTCTCCCGGCGGACGCGATCGGCCTCGGCCCCGAGCTCGAGGAGCGGCGCGTTGGTGTAGAAGTCGAGGAGATCCTGCATAGTGGCGAGCTCCGAGTGGCGAGGGGCGAGCGTTGCTAGGCAGCGGGGAGGAAGGCCAGAGAGCCGTTAGGCACCCTGCCCGCCATCACGAGTCGCCGGAAAAACTCCGTCAGGCCAGCGAGGTGATGGTAGGAGAGTCCGTAGTCCAGTCCCGAGAGATATTCCAGACAGGTCGGCTGATCGACTTCGGTGGCGTCCGACGCTTGCGCGGCGAGGTCGTCGAGGTGAGTCAGACCCCAGTCGCGGGACTGGATGAGGGTGGCGTGGACAGCTAACGCCTCAACAATGGGCGTGGTCCGCTGCGCCACCCAGACAGCAAAAACGAACGGGAGGCCCGTCCACCGCTTCCATTCGGCGCCGAGGTCGTACGCGTGGGAGTAGCCGGCAGGCACGTCGCGGTGGGCGCGCAAGCGCGAGCCAACGACAAGCGCAGCATCGCCGATGACAAGCCTGGCGTCGTGCTCGTCGTCGCCGAAGCGGTCCACATCCATGACCTCGGCGTTGGCGGGAACGAACATTGGGCGCGCCTTCCAGACGTTCTCGAAGAGGAGCTCGAGGAGGGCGACGCTCGTCATCGAGCTGCGGCTCACGAGCACCCGGCGGCCATTCAGCTCCGTCGCGGGTCGCTTGGAGAAGAGGAGGACGCTCCGCACCGGCCCGTCGCAGGAGATCGCGAGATCGGGAAGCAGCAGATAGCGTTTCGCGTCGCGCGCGTACTCGACGGCGGAGACGACGCTGACGTCGAGCATCCCCTCGGCCATCTGACGGTTGAGCGCAGTCGGAACGCCATCGACGAGCGTAGCGTCGAGATGGACGGCACCGCGGTCGACCGCGCCATACACGGGGTAACAGTTGATGTATGGGATACGGCCGACGCGCAGCTTGCCGTTAGGCATCTGCGTCACGCCGCGACGGAGGTGGACTTCGAGGACTCGCCAGCCCCCCGCGGAGCGGGATCAGTGTCGAACGTGCGGACGACGCGATAGAATGAGTCGCGTTCGACCGGGACCTTCCCCGCTCCGCGGATGAGCCGGAGAATGGCGTCGAGGGTCATCGCCTGGGCGGTGTGCGCGCCAGCCTCATGGTAGATCTTCTCGCGCACCATCGTACCCTCCATGTCGTTGACGCCGAAATGCAGCGACGTCTGCGAGACGAAGGGCGTGACCATCACCCAGTGCGTCTTGATGTGGTCGATGTTGTCGAGGAAGAGCCGTCCGACCGCGAGATTCTTCAGGTCATCGAACGCGCTCGTCGCCGTGCCCTCGCGATGGAGCGTGTGTCCGAGCTCGTTGTTGTCGGGGTGATACGCGAGCGGGATATAAGCGAGGAATCCGCCGGTCTCGTCCTGTAGCTCACGGAGCATCGTGAGATGCGCGATGCGATCGGCGAAGCTCTCGACATGGCCGTACAGCATCGTGCAATTGGTGCGGATCCCCAGTTGATGCGCCTCGCGATGGACCGCGATCCACTCTTCGCCCGCCAATTTCTTGTCCGCGATCGTTGCCCTGACGCCCGGACTGAAGACCTCGGCACCGCCACCTGGCATCGTGTCCAGCCCGGCCTCGCGGAGCGCGACGAGCGTTTCACGAACACTCATCTTCTCGATTCGCGCGATGTGCGCGATCTCGACGGCGGTGAGCGCCTTGATGTGGACGTGCGGGAAGTTGGCCTTGAGGGCCCGAAACATCTCGCTGTAATACGCGAGCCCCGCCTTCATGTCCAAGCCACCAACGATGTGAAATTCCCGCGTCAGTGTACTGTTCGCGGTCGCGGCTTCTTCCAACACCTGCTCGAGCGTGTAGCGGTACGCTCCCTCCTCCTTCGGCAGTCGCGCGTAGGAGCAGAAGACGCAGGTCTTACGGAGGGTGCAGACGTTCGTGGGATTGATGTGCTGATTCGCCGCGAAGAAAATGCGATCCCCATGCCGCGCGCGATTCGCCGCGTTCGCCATGGCGCCGATGCCAACGATGTCCGGCGATTCGAAGAGCGCGAGGCCGTCCTCCGGACCGAGGCGCTCGCCGCGCTCGAGGCGTTCCGCGATCGGATGGAGCGAGGAGTCGCTGATGAGGGCGCGATCGACGGCGATGGCGGGGTGCATCGTGCGCGTCACTCCCGGACACGCCGGACGGCGAGCGTCACGTTGTGGCCACCGAAGCCGAAGCTGTTGCTGAGGGCGATCTCGACGTCGCGCCGCACGGCGCGGTTCGCCGTGTAGTTGAGGTCCAGCTCCGGGTCCGGATGCTCGTAGTTGATCGTTGGCGGAACGACGCAGTCGCGCACCGCCAATGAGCAAATGATAAACTCCACCGCACCGGCGGCACCGAGCATGTGACCCGTCATCGACTTCGTCGAGCTGACGTTGACGTCGGCCGCGGCGTCCCCGAACACCGCCTTGATCGCCTTCGTCTCGTTGAGATCGTTGGCCGGGGTCGATGTGCCGTGCGCGTTGATGTAGTCGATGTCGGTCGGCGACAGCTTCGCGTCCGCCATCGCGCGGCGCATGGCGCGCTGAGCGCCCTCGCCGTCGGGCGCGGGCGCCGTGAGGTGATACGCGTCGCCGGTAGCGCCATAGCCGACGATCTCGGCGTACATGTGGGCGCCGCGCTTCACAGCGTGCTCGTAGTCCTCGAGGACGACGACGCCCGAACCTTCGCCCATGACGAATCCATCCCGGGTCTGGTCGAAGGGACGCGAGGCAGTCTCCGGAGAATCGTTCCGCTCCGAGAGTGCTTTCATGTTTGCGAAACCGCCGATCGCCATCGGCGTCACGGTGGCCTCCGACCCGCCGGTGATGACGATGTCCGCATCCCCGTACTGGATCGTTCGGAAGGCGTCGCCGATCGCGTGCGCGCTCGTCGCGCACGCGGAAACAGTGGCGTAGTTCGGCCCCTTGGCATTGAAGCGCATCGAGACGAGGCCCGCGGCGATGTCCGCAATGAACATCGGGATGAAGAACGGGCTGATCTTGCTCGCCCCGCGCTCGCGGTAGATGTCGTGCTGCTCCTCGAAGCTCTTCAACCCACCGATACCGCTGCCGAGGATGACGCCGACCCGATCCGGATCGTACATCCCCGGATCGGTAAGCGCGGCGTCGGCCATGGCCTGCGCGGCCCCGGCGATGGCATACTGCGCATAGGCGTCGGCGCGCTTTGCCTCCTTCCGATCCATGTACTGCAATGGATCGAAGCCTTTCACCTCACAGGCGAAGCGCACCGGGAACTTGGACGCGTCGAACTTGGTGATTGGCGCCGCGCCTGGCTTCCCCTCGATGATCGCGCGCCAGGTCGCCGCCACGTCGTTGCCGACGGGCGTGATCGCCCCCATGCCGGTGACGACGACCCGCCGCTTCATCAGACGGCAACCTTGTCGTTGAGATACTTGATCGCATCGCCGACGGTCCGGAGCTTCTCCGCGTCCTCGTCAGGGATGTCGATGTTGAACTCCTTCTCGAACTCCATCACCAACTCGACGATATCGAGGCTGTCCGCACCGAGGTCCTCGATGAAACTGGCGTCATCAGAGAGCTTCTCGCGCTCGACTCCGAGCTCCTTCTCAATGATGTCGCGGACTTTCTGCGCGTTGTTGTCGGCCATGGGCGTGCGTCCTCTCCTCTGCAGGTGACTGGGATTGCGGGAAATCTAGCGCGTCAAGAAGGGGGATGGGGGTATTACATGACCATTCCACCATCGACGACGAACACTTGTCCGGTGATGTACGCGGCATACTCCGATGCGAGAAACCCAACGATGCCTGCGATGTCGTTTGGCGTTCCGAGTCGCTCCAATGGGATCTGCTGAGACAGCGTAGTTCGCGCCTCGGGCGTCATCGCCGCCGTCATGTCCGTCTCGATAAAGCCAGGAGCGACGGCATTCGTGAGAATGTTGCGCGACGCGAGCTCTTTCGCCACCGATTTCGTGAGGCCAATCAAGCCCGCCTTGCTCGCGGCGTAGTTGGCCTGCCCCTTGTTGCCGACGATGCCCACGACGCTGGCGATGTTGATGACGCGTCCCCAGCGGCGCTTCATCATGCCGCGCGTTGCCGCACGAATGGCCACGAATGCACCGCGGAGGTTGGCGTCGAGGACGGCATCCCAATCGTCGTCCTTGAGCCGCATCAGCAAGTTGTCACGCGTGAGACCAGCGTTGTTGACCAGAATGTCGATACCGCCGAGCTCCTTCTCGACGTCTTCGACGAGCTTCGTCACTGACCCGATGTCGCCGATGTCGCAGGAGAACCCTTTGGATGCACCACCAAGCTGAGTCGCGACCTCCTCTGCCCGCCCCCGATCGCGACCGACGACGGCGACCTTGGCGCCACAGCGGGCCAGGGTCTCGGCGATGGCGCGGCCGATACCGCGAGTACTGCCGGTGACGAGGGCCGAGCGTCCGGAGAGATCGATCTTCACGAAGCCACCAGCCCGAGGAGCTGTTCCACCTCGGCGACGGTGCCACACGACGCCGTCTTCAGCAATGGAGCGATCTTCCGTACGAGCCCAACGAGGACGGTGCCGGGCCCCATCTCGACGAAGAGCGCATCGGGATAGGCGGTCGCCAATGCCTGCACCTCTTCCGTCCAGCGCACGGGACTGGTGAGCTGGCGGACGAGTCGTTCACGCGCCGACATAGCGGTAGTAACCGGCTGTGCATCGACGTTGGCATACACCGGGAACCGCGGATCGCGCATCTCGGTGGCGGCGAGGATTTCCGTGAGCCCGGTCTGCGCGCTCTGCATGAGCGGCGAATGGAAGGCACCGCTGACGTTGAGGCGCATCGCGCGCTTGGCGCCAGCCTCCTTGGCGAGCGCCATCGCGCGCTCGACGCCCGCGACCTCGCCGCTGATGACGATCTGACCCGGTGCATTGTAGTTCGCCGGCACGACGAGTCCCGCCTCACGAGTCGCCGCCTCGCAGACAGTCTCGATCGGCTGCTTGAGGTCGCCGAGGATGGCGGCCATGGCGCCGGGTTGGCGCACCCCGCTGTCGTACATCAGCTCACCGCGGCGCCTAACGACGCGAAGGGCGCCGGCCAGAGGGAGAGCGCCAGCGGCGTGATAGGCGGTGAACTCACCTAACGAGTGCCCGGCCGCGGCGCGGACGCTCGGTCCAATCCGGTCGCGCGCGACGGCCCACAACGCCGCCCCATGCGCGAGAAGCGCCGGCTGGGCGTTGTGGGTGAGCGTGAGCTCCTCGGCTGGTCCCTCGAAGCAGAGCCGGCTGAGCGGTGCGCGGAGCACGTCGTCCGCCTGCTCGAAGACGGCGCGCGCCTCGGGAAAGGCGTCGGCAAGATCTTTTCCCATTCCGGGCTTCTGGGAGCCCTGGCCGGGAAAGAGGAGCACGATCTCCATGCTAGAAGCGCAGCACCATCGAGGCCCACGTGAAGCCGGCGCCGAAGGCGACGACCAGAACATTCATCCCCTCCCTGATGCGCCCATTCTCCAGCGCTTCATCGAGGGCGATCGCCACCGACGCGGACGAGGTGTTTCCATACCGATCCACGTTCACGTAGACCTTGTCCATCGACACGCTGGCGTGCTTGGCGGTCGCCTCGATGATGCGGAGGTTGGCCTGGTGCGGAATGAGGAGATCGATGTCCTTACCCGTGAGCTTCGCACCGTCGAGGGCGCGGTCGCAGGCGTCAGCCATGGAGCGTACGGCGTGCTTGAAGACCTCGCGGCCCGCCATTTTCACGAAGTGGCTGCGGTCGGTGAGGACATCCTCGCAGAACGGCTGACAGGCCCCGCCCGACGGGCGGTAGAGCAGATTCGCGAGCGTACCGTCACTGCGCATGTAGGCGCTGAGAATGCCGCGTTGGTGCTTGGCGCGGCGCAGGACAGCCGCACCCGCCCCGTCGCCGAAGAGGACGCAGGTCGCCCGATCTTGCCAATCGATGATGGAGCTCATCTTCTCGGAGCCGACGACGAGCACCGTCTCCGCCGTTCCCGTGGCGATCATGCCCTCGGCAATCGTAACGGCGAAGATGAAGCCGGCACACGCGGCGCCGATGTCGAAGGCAGCGGCGCGCGTCGCGCCCAGCTGCGCCTGGAGATCGACTGCGGTCGCGGGCAGGAGACGATCGGGCGTCGCCGTGCTGAGGACAATCGCGTCGATCTCGCCGGCACTGACGCCGGCGCGCTGCATCGCCTGACGAGCAGCGGCGGCGGCCATCGAGGTGGTCGATTCGCCGTTGCGCGCGATGTGGCGCTGCTTGATTCCCGTGCGCTCCGTGATCCACTCGTCCGTGGTCTCGATTCCAATCTTCGCAAAATCGAAGTTGGTCATCACGGCCTCGGGCAGGCCCCGGCCTGTACCCACGATCGACGCGATCGGGCGCTTCATGCGGCTTCTCCTTCGCCCGCGACGGATTGCAGACCGCGACCGATGTGCTCGTTCATGTGAGATTCCACCGCGCGCACGGCGGCGCGGATCGCGTTCTTGATGGCACGCGGCGACGACTTCCCATGTGAGATGATGCTCACTCCCCGCACCCCGAGAAGCGGCGCGCCCCCGTGCTCGGAGTAGTCGAGGTCCTTGAGCGCCGCCGTTAGGCGCTCCGGCTCGACGCCCGCTTTCTGGAGAATTCCGAGCAGCATCGGCGCGACGGCCTCGTAGAACTTGAGCACGACGTTGCCGACAAACCCGTCGCAGATGACGACGTCGATGGGTCCGCGGTCGCAGCGTCCAGCGGGAAGGTCACGACCCTCGACGTTGCCGACGAAGTTGAGCCCCGACTCCCGAAGGAGCTCATGCGCTTCCTTCACGACGGCGTTCCCCTTCTCCGGCTCCTCGCCGATGCTGAGCAGCCCGACCGCCGGGTTGGTTCGGCCCAGGATGTCCTCGGCGTAGACGGCACCGAGTCGCGCGAACTGGGTGAGCTCGTCCGCGGAGCAATCGACATTCGCGCCGGAATCGAGGACGACGACTGGCTGCCGCGCGGTGGGAAAAATCGTGGCGATTGCCGGACGCTTGAGGCCTTCGTGGAGCTTGAGGATGATCATCGACGCGGCCATCTGGGCGCCGGTGTTGCCGGCGGAGACGAACGCGTCGGACTTGCCTTCGGCCTGCAGTCGGAGGCCCACGATCATCGAGCTGTTCGGCTTGTTGCGGACCGCCGAGCCCGGCTTGTCGGTCATCTCGATGATGTCGGGAGCCTCGACGATCTCGACGCGCTCGCGCCTAACGCCGCGGCCGCCCTGGCCGGAGAACTCACCGGCGAGGAGCGTCCGCAATTCACCTTCTATGACGGCCGTCTGGCCAACGAGCTGAATCGTGTGACCGGGATCGAGCTCGGCGAGGGATTGGAGCGCGCCGGCGACAGTCGCCCGAGGGGCGAAGTCGCCGCCCATGGCGTCCAACGCGATCCGAGCCAAGGCTACGCTTCCCGCGCTGCGACCCGC
>JAJKIR010000230.1 GCA_021154325.1 Gemmatimonas sp. | reverse complement strand
CCAATCGTCCTTTCAGACACGCCTCTTCTGCCTCCGAGGGCGAGCCTCGCCGATGACCGTTCCCGCAGCACCCGCAGACGATTTCTGGACCGTTGATGAGCGCGCGCTCGCCGAGTTCACGCGCCGACTCGAGGAGCCGCCAGGCTCACTCGTCTGGGCTGAGCTTCGACGCGAGGCCGAGCGGATCGCGCTCTCGCCCGGCTTCGACCGTCTCATCACGCTCGACGCCAACACCATCAAGGAGCTCCCCCACCAGATCGAGGTCGCGCGACGCGTCCTTCGGCAGATGGGCGGACGCGCCATCCTCGCCGACGAGGTCGGACTCGGCAAGACCATCGAGGCGGGGATCGTCCTCAAGGAGCTGCTCGTACGCGGCCTCGCGCGCCGGGTGCTCATCCTCACGCCCGCCTCGCTCGTGATGCAGTGGCAGGGAGAGCTGGAGAGCAAGTTCTTCGAGCGCTTCGCCACGCCGACGGATCCTGACGAGTGGCAGCACGCCGTCAAAGCGATCGCGTCCTACGATCGCGCCCGCAGTGCACGCCACGCCAAGCAGATCCTTCGCCACCGCTGGGACCTCGTGATCATCGACGAAGCCCACAAGGTCAAGAATCACCGCACCGCGGCGTACCGGTTCCTGCAACAGATCGACCGCAATTACCTCCTGCTCCTCACGGCGACTCCCCTTCAGAACGACCTGCGCGAGCTCTACAACCTCGTCACGCTGCTCCGCCCCGGGCAGCTCGGCACGTGGCAGGAGTTCCAGCAGCTGCACCTCACGCCCGGTGATGCGAAGTCGCCGAAAGACCCGGAGGCGTTGAAGGAGCTGACCGCTCAGGTGATGGTCCGGACGCGTCGCTCGAGTGTCGCCCTCGCTCTCGAGCTGCCGCCACGCATACCAGCGCATCCCGAGATAGACCTAACGAGCAAAGAGGCCGCGCTGTACCGTGACACCGCGTCCTTCCTGCGCGACCTGTACCGCGAAGGCTTCGTCGAGCAGAGCGATGACGCCGTCGCCGGCAACAAGAAGCGACGAGGGCGTCGCACCGGAAAGGGCATTCTTCAGCTCGAGCTCGTACGCCTGTCTCAGCGACTCTGCTCCTCGGCGGCCGCGCTCGCGGACTCGCTCGAGGGCCTCGGCGAAGCTGAATTGGTGACGCCGGCGTACCGGCGTCGTGCGCGCAAGCTCGCCGCGACCGCGCGGAGTGTGAAGTCGCACGCCAAGCTCAACGCCCTCGAGGACATCATTCGAGGCGTGGCCGACAAGGTCATTGTGTTTAGCGAACACTTACCGACGCTCGACCTCATCGCCAGGCGCGTACGCAAGCTCGGCCGCACTGCCATCGTCTACTCCGGCAAGCTCTCGATGGCCGAACGCGCGAAGCGGCTCGCCGAGTTCAAGGCGGAGCCGAAGGCCGTGTTCATCGCTACACGAGCCGGCACCGAAGGATTGAATCTCCAGTTCTGCAACGTGCTCGTGAATTACGAGCTGCCGTGGAACCCGATGGTCGTCGAGCAGCGCATCGGGCGCATCCATCGCATCGGGCAGACACGTGAGGCGCACATCATCAACTTCGCCGCGCGCGGCACCATCGAGGCGCACGTGCTGCGGCTCCTCGATCAGAAGATCAGGCTCTTCGAGCTCGTCGTCGGTGAGCTCGACGTCATCCTCGGGGACTTCGGCGGCGCCGAGAGCCTCGAGGAGCGACTCGCGGATGCCTGGTTGAGCGCCGAATCGGACGATGCGTTCGAGGCGCGTGTGGAGACGATCGGCGACGAGATCGCGTCGAGCCGCGAAGCCGGCCTCCAACAGGAACAGCTCAACTCGGAGGTCGCGGCCGAGGACAACGCGGGTCAGCTCGAGCGCGAATTTCGACGACTCACCATTCCCGACCGCGTCAGACTCGGCTACGGTACGAATCATCTTCAATTCGCGCACGGCGTGGACGCGAAGCGGCATCGAATCGGGCTGCATGTCGGCGAGATTCTCGAGGCGCTCGAGAATTCCACGGTCGAAGACGGCGGGTTCGACGCCCAACACGGCGAGACTGTATGCGTCACCGGGGTCACTGCTGGGGGCCGTGGCGTGCGGCTCACCGTGCAGGCGACTAGCCTGCCGATGACGCTCGTCGACATCTCCGCGGATATCGACCTCGCACTACCAGCACGCCGACCCTCGCGCGCTCCCAAGCGGAAGGCGTCGTGACGAAGCGCGCGATCAAGTCACGGCCGCGTCGCGGCGCGGCAGCTCGCAAGGCCGCACGACCGCCGAAGGTGAAGGACGCCGAGCACCGCGAGCCTCTGGCAGACGCTCGCATCAGGCCGCTGCTCGAGCGTTACGTCGAAGCGGCGGATGCCGAGTTGACCGAAGTCGGCGACGGTCTGTTCGAGCTCCACGTACCGCTGCCCGACCGGTCCGCATTTCAAAAACGCTCAACGATTCGCGTCGCGTTCACCCTCGATGCGTTCGAGCACGATCCGGACGCCGAGATCGCGGTGGTCGGGAGTCCGTTGGTGGAGCAACTCGTAACGGCGATCCGAGCGCGCGGCAGCCGATGCTTTCGAGGCTTCCTCCCTCCCGAGCTCCAGCCCAGCAGCGATTCGGGGCCGCTGCGGATTGTCGTCACGAATGGCACCGCGAGCAAGCCACGCGCGCGCGTCGCGCGCCATCGCGTGCTGCGGCTCCTCGCCCGCGTCGTCGTGAGCGCAGGGAGCACGGTTGAGGAACATCTCATCGAGAGCGGATACTTCGACGCTGTTACCGGGAGTGTGCTACCCGCAGACGTTGCCGCGCGCTGTGAAGAGCGACGCGGGCCAAGCAGCACTACGAAGCGCCGGACATCCGCCAAGAGCGACGTCCCACTCGAGCCAAGTCGGAGCGCGGCCGAGATCGTCTCCATTGCGTTGGCCGACCTACGCGCGAGCTTCGAGCCCAACGTCCACAAGCTCCGCGACGACGCACGGATTGCTCTCGAGGCAGAGCTCCAGCGAATCGACGGCTACTACTCGGCGCTCATCGCCGGCGGCGGCCGATCACCCGAGGCGTCCGGCGACTCCGCGAAGCGCGCCTACGAGGCCGAGCACGCGCGTCGTCGTGCGGAAGAGGAACGCAGGCATCGCGTTCGCGTCGTCGTCCATCCTGTGCAGCTCACGGAGTGGGAGCTGCTCGTCGAACGCGCCGAGTGGGAGATCGGGAGCGCTGGGGAGCAGCGTGGTCGGCTCGTCGCGGCGCGATGGCTGAATGGCGGTGGTGAGTGGTCGCTCGCCTGCCCTGGCTGCGCTGCGGCCAACCCGAAGAGCGTGTGCGTCTGCCGGTCGGGTCACGTCGCCTGCGACGCGTGCGCGGCGACCTGCACCGTGTGCAACGAGACATTCTGCCGCGACCACGGCGCCGCCGCCTGCCATGTCGACGGTGCCCCGACGTGCGCGGAGCACTCCCGGACGTGCAGCTCGTGCGGCGAGTCCCATTGCGCGGCGCACGAAGCGACATGTGTCAACGGCGACCACGCTGCCTGTAGCGATTGCGTCGCGGAGTGCGCGAGCTGTGGCCGCGCGGTCTGCGACGATCACTCGAGCGTGACGAGCGATGATGCATCGCGTGGTGCGCGCCGGTTGTGCGCTGATTGTCTGTGCCATTGCGAGGGCGGCGCGAACGAGCTCGTCGGGCGCGACGAAGTGACGCAGTGCGCGACGTGCGGCAGCGCGGTGTGCGAGACCCATCGCGCGACCTGCGCCGTGGATCAGCACGTCCATTGTTCGCGTCACCTGCGGCGCACCGGCGAGTCGGGGCGACTCGTCTGCGAGTCGCACGTCGCGCACTGCGCCTTCGAGACGGACGCGGTCCACGCCGCGGATGAGGTGACGCCCTGCGCGTCGTGCGGGCGGGCCGCGTGCGCCCAGCACTCGCACGAGTGCGTCGAGGACGGCGAGCGCTACTGCGATGAGCATTCGCTCATCTTGCGCGGCGAGGGTGGGCGGTTCGCATGCCAGGAGCACGCGAAGATCTGCAACGTCGATCGCGCGGCGTACCCCGTCGATCAGATGACGGCGTGCCCGGTGTGCGACAAGTGGGCCTGCACGAGCCACAGCCGCGAGTGCTCGTGGTGCGGTCGGTCCGTGTGCCTGCACGACTTCAGCACCCGCCTCTCGCGCTGCATGACATGCGCGCGCCTAACGGCCCTGAATGAACCGCCGGAGCATCTCGTCGCAGCGGTGGCGTCGCTGCTCAAGGAGAGGACGTTACCGAAACAGTGGCGCACCGGTCGCGACGCGCATCACACCGTCGTCGAGGTGACCGTCGGCTTCAAGCGGCGGGTCGTGTTCGTCGTGCGCCACGGCGAAACCGCGGCGTCCGACGCCCGGAGTCACTCGATAGCCGGGTCGAAGGGGTTGTCCGTCGAGCGCTGACGTCGCGCAGTCACCGCTTTGGCACATAGCGCGTCGCTACCGCGCCCGAGGCGTACTCCAACCGACTCACCAGCGTCAGGTCGAGAGCTTTCGAGAGGCCAGCGAACAACGTCGGTCCATGGCCCGCCACTCTGGGATGTATCACAAACTCGTATTCATCGATCAGTCCCAGCTCCGCCAACGCGAGCGGAAGCGTCAGGCCGCCCGTGAACAATCCCTTGCCGGGTTGGCGCTTGAGCCGTTGAACCGCCTCTCCCAGATCGCCGCGCACGAGCTCCGCGTTCCAATCGACGCGTTCCAGAGTGCTCGACACGACATACTTCTTCGCGGCGTCGATGGTGCGGCCGAACGGTTCCATCCAGGGCTCCATCCAGTCCGGCCGCTCCCCTGACTGTGCCGGCGTGCGCCACGCTGACTCCATCATTTCGTAGGTGACGCGGCCGAAGAGGAGACCATCGGCACGCGCGATGTTCTCGGCCGCGTGGCGGTGCAGCTCTTCGTCCGCGATCATTGCACGATGATCGCAGCATCCGTCCAATGTGACGTTGATCGAATAGCGAAGGGGTCGCATTGCCTCTCGAGTGGAGCGATGTGGTAAGGGGTTAGACATCACGCTGCGACTCACCTGACTTCAGGGCGCGGTGCTCCGCAGTCACGGTGCACGCTGCGTAGCCCAGGATCCGATCACCACCCTTCAACCCTGACGCCGTAGGGCGCCACCCACGCGCGAGCCGAGCCTGCAGGAGATCCGCGGCCGTGGGCGCATGATCGAAGATGGCGACCGCCATGATCGCGCCGAGTCACGTCGTATCGAAGGCGAGGTAGAGGTGGCCGTCCAGGTCAAACACGACATCGTGAGTGTACTCGTCCTGCGTTACGATCTCGCTCGGGTGCCGACTACGCGTAGCGCTGCGACTCCAGGCGAGCACATCGCCAAGAGTCGCGAGCGGCTGCAGCGCGGCGCGAATCGCTGCGAGGCGATCCGAATCCAGCCCTGCCTCGTCGTGCACTGGAATCTCCCGCACAGAGTGCCTCAGTGTATTCGTTGATGAGATGACACTACGAGTGGATCACCTCGTGCCGCTCCAACATGCCGACAAACTGCTCGATCTTCTTCGCGCGCGTCTCGGCTCTTTTCACCGTCTGGATCCGGAACAGGATGGCGTATCGGTTCGCGCTGCTCAGGGTCGCGAAAAACGCCTTCGCCTTCGGGTGTGCGTCGAGTGCGCGCTGAAGGTCGTCCGGTACGCCGGCGGTTCGATGCGAGTCGTATGCGGCGTCCCACTGACCGTTCGCCTTCGCGCGCTCCACAGCCTCGAGGCCAGGTGACTGCATGCGACCGCTCTCGACGAGACGCTGCACTTTGTCGCGATTGATCTTCGACCAGATGCTGCGCTTGCCACGCGGCGTGAACTTCTGGAGCCAGCTCGCGTCGTCGAACGCTTTCTTTTGCCCGTCGATCCAGCCGTAGCAGAGCGCGACGTCGAGCGCTTCTGCGTACGACACGGATTTGACGCTCGACGCGGCCTTGGCGATCCGTAACCAAAGGCCGGCGGATTTTGCGTGCTGCTTGGCGAGCCACGCCTCCCATGCCGCGGCATCCTTGAACAGGCGCACGGGCAGCTCAGCGGATGTCGGCTTCGTCATGGCAGAAAGCTATCAAAAGCGGCGTGGCGCGACGAGCGGACGCCGCTGCTATGACATGCGGGCTAAGGAGGTCGTGTCGGCCTAACGCAGAGTTCAGCCGCAAGCGATCGACCTCACATGTGATGCAAGCTTGCAGGCAGTAGTGCTCGATACACGAACAACCAAATCTTCCCGCGCTTGTCAGCTGCAAGGGTCGTTAGGCGGCGTGCGCGAGTAAGTAATCGCTCTTCAGGAATCGCAGGTACCCACGGCTCCAACGGGAGTCGAACTGTGAGAATGACTACCTCTAGTCAAGGCGGCAAGAGTAGCGCGGGCCGTACGTGAGAGACCGGTCTGATTTCGCAACCGATGGATTGGGTAGTACGTTAGACGTCAAATCGGCCCACCGGTCGTCGCTGACATCGTCCCGGGGACAAAGAACGAGGCGCACACGACATGAGGAGGACATGAAGTGAACGCGATGATAAGAGTGGCGGTCTTGCTGATGATATTGGCTCAGCGCGCGAGCACACAGTCTGCCCCGACGCTGATCCTCACCGACGGCAAGGTCTTCACCGCCGACTCACTGCATCCATGGGCCGAAGCCATCGCTATTTGCGGCGACAAAGTCGTCGCTGTCGGGAGCTCCGCCGACATACGCCGACTTGCGGGGCGCACCACTCGCGCAATCAGTCTTGGTGGACGTGTGGTCATACCAGGCATCAACGACTCGCACGATCACCTTGGCGAGGCAGCGCTTGGACCAGGGTTCAGCACGGGACCATCACCAATGCCCAATCCTGCAAGCCAAGTCGTACTCGATTCCGTTCGTGCGATCGCAGCCCGCAGCAGTAGGGGAACATGGATCAGAACTCCAATCGGCATCGGGGTTCTCGGCGATCCCACCGTGAATCGGGCTGCCCTCGATATGATCGCTCCGAATAACCCAGTGATGCTTCACGCCTGGTGGGGACACGGAGCAATTATCAATAGCGCCGCCCTGCGCGTCCTGGGAATTCGGGACGACGTACAAGATCCGCTCGGGGGTTGGTACACGCGCAACGCGAACGGCAGGCTCACCGGCCGACTCGACGAATATGCTGCCTGGGACGCACAGCGACGGCTCGGCTCGATGCAGCCGGAGCGCGAGCTCACTCGGTCTCTGCGGGAAACCTCCGATTCGTCGCTACGGTTCGGGGTCACAAGCGTTCAGGACATGGCGGGATTCATGACGCCGGAGCTCACGGCGCGCGTTTTCCGCGCCGCACACATCCCGCTTCGCATCCGGCTGATCAGATGGTCGATACCGACCGCCACGAGTCTCAACACATCGGAGTGGAAGTCTATTCCGACGCAAGTCGCACCGCGCGTGATCGTCGAGGGTCGTAAGTGGGTGCTCGATGGAACGCCGATCGAGGAGTTTGCGTTGAGTCGCACCCCCTATCCGGGCCGGCCGGGCTGGTACGGCAGACTCGAGTTTCCCGCCGACACGATGCGCGCGATCATAGCCGCGGCGCTCCGCCCAGGCGCCCCGCAGCTTCACCTGCATATCGTTGGCGACAGCACCGCGGAGCTTGTGCTCGGATACATGGAGGCACTTGCGCCTGATTCCGTTTGGCGCAAGCTCCGCGTCAGAATCGAGCACGGGAATTCCATTACCGGGGATCGCATTCCTCGCGCAGCAAGAAAGGGAATCGTCATCGCGCAACCTCGCGGCGACGTGCCGTACAAGTCCTGGCGTGCTGCCGGAATAACTGTCGCCTACGGCTCCGACATGCTGCGCAACCCCTTCGTCCATATGATCGGAGTGGTGACCGGCGGCTCGCACCCGGCAGAAGCTCTGTCGCGTGAAGAAGCGGTTCGAGCGTTCACGTATGGGGCTGCGTACGCCGAGCGCCGCGAAGGCGAAAAGGGGACCCTCGCTCCGGGGATGCTCGCCGATCTCGCAGTCCTGTCGCAAGATATTTTTGCCGTACCACCGCAAGCGTTGCCCGCTACCAGAAGCGTGCTGACAATAATCGGCGGCAGGGTCGCTTACAGCGGTTTGACCTCGAAGCGCAACTGACGCCGCAGCGCTTCGTTAGGCATCAGGTCCGCGACGCCCGCCATTTCCAGTGTCGGGGCACGCGATGCGCACCGCGGTCGAGACCCCGGCGTCGGTGTCGAATGGCGGGCCGGAGTACCAGTGCTCCTGCGCACGGCCGCGGAGGGTGTCGCCTTTGGACCCAGGCGCGAGTACGAATTCGGTGCCGCTAAACCCGTTGTGAAAAGTCACATGCAGTGAGTCTCCCGCGCCCACCGACCACCGCGTAAGTAGATGCCGGCAGCTGCCGATTGGGCGAGCCTGACAGCGGGCGTAGCTACTTCCTTGAGCCGACGCGTGCAAGCGATGGCGCGTCGCGGAAGGCGACAATGTACTGAATTCCGCCTCCGGCTCGACTCACCCGATCCTGCAATCCAAATGAGATGCCGCTCGCCGTTGACACGAGCGCACGGATAGGGCGATCAGTTTCGAACTCCTTATAGTCGACAGACGCAAATGAGGTCCCGAGCGACGTGGGCGATGTACCCGGCCGGGTGAAATAGACAAAGGGCTTAAACGTGCGGTCCCCTGTACTCTCATAGCGAATAAGGCGAGTACCACGCGGTATCCATTCGACGTGTACTCGCTTGTGGAAGTCGATACCCCGGAGATACCCGACCCAAGCCTCGGCATCTTGGCCGATAGTGTTGCGAAAGAACTGCTCTGCTGCAGCGAGCCCCTCGTCCACAATCTTCGACTTGGTGATGCCCAGTTTCAGTCGAAGTGAGTCAGCGTTCGACATTTCGGAGCCTCACATCGTAGACGTTGTTGACACGGAAACGGGCAACAACAATCCGCAACCATGGCGCTGGCGTCAAGGCGCCACCAGCACTCCCGCCCGTTGCCGCGCCGGCAGCCGCGTCGTCGTTAGTGGACGACACTTCCCTCACCTGGGCGCAATGACCACCGAACCAAAGGGCCGCATCCTCGTCATCGACGATGACGATGCCGTGCGATCCGCGTATGAGCGCCTCCTGTCGCACGCCGGCTACGACGTGCGCGCCGCGAGCTCGCCGTACGAAGGTCTGGAAAGCGTCGGCGACTGGAAGCCCGACGTCATCCTCCTCGACCTCGCCATGCCGACCATCAGCGGCTTCGAGGGCGCGAAGGTCTTCAAGAAGAAGCCGGCCACGCGTGACGCAATCCTCGTCGCGTTCAGCGGCATGATCAGCGACGACGAAGTCACTCGCTTCCGCCGCATCGGCTTCGATGAAGTGCTGCCGAAGCCCGTCGCCGCCGTCATGATCGTCGAGCGCATCGAGAGCTTCCTCGCCCGCCGCGCCGCCACCCGCGAGGGCCTCTAGCCTTCGACGTGCGCCGCCGCGGCGGCGCCGGTGATGAAGAACGTCGCGTGCGTTCGTCGCCCGGGAAATGCGGCGAGATACCGCTCCGCCCACCGCCGCTCAAAATCGCCCCCCTCGCTCGCCCGCACGAGCGCATAGACACTCCCGCCAAAGCCTGCACCGAACGCCGACGCCGCCACCGCGCCGAGCTCGCGCGCATCTCGAGCCAGAGCGATCGTCTCGGGCACCTGGTTGCCAAGCAACTGCTCCGCTCCCACCTGCGACTCGTCGACGAGCCGACCCACCAGATCGAGATCGCCACGTGCGAGCGCGCCACCCGCGTCACGCACGAGCGCTGCCTCACGATCGAACTGCTCCACTCGACGCAAGAGATCGTCGCGGCCACGCAGCAGCTCGCGGAATCGTTCCATCGCGTTAGGCATGTCCGCCAGCGCCGCGGCGAGCGTTGGCGCCACGCTCCCCGTGCCGGCGCGCCACGCCTCGAGAGCCGCCGCCGCATTCGCCGCCGCATGATTGTAAAGCGCGAGCGCGCTCCCCGTCTTCGCCGCCACCACGCCACTCGCCGCCACGACGAATCGCAACTCGTCAGGCAGCGGCACGGCGCCCTCGAACCGGGTCGGCGCGTACGCGTACTGCACCAGCGCGCCCACGCGCGCGCAGAGGATCGCGGTGTGATCCTGGCTCCCGCCCTCAGTCCCGACGCCGGCGGCGCCCGTGAGTGCGCCGTAGCTCGACCCGTTCTCCACCGCGCCGAGATAGCCGGCGAGATTCTCCGTACCGCCGATCACCGCGCGATAGTCGGCCCGCGCCGCGAGCTCGTTCGCGTCCGCCAGCGCGAGGAAGGTCGCGACGATCAGCGCGCTCGAGCTGCTCAGCCCCGCTGCCGATGGAAGATTACTTGCGAACGCGAGATCGATCCCTCGACGCGCGCCCGGGAAGTTGCGTGCCACCCGTCGACAGACCGTGAACGAGTAGCTCGACCAATGCCCCTGCCTAACGGCAGCCGAGTCGCTCAGCTCCCCTTCGGCATCACGGCCACTCACCGCATCGACGATCCGCACTCGCGCGTCGGTTCGAGGCGCCGACGCCACCGCGAAGCCACGCTCCACCGCGCAGACGAGACTCGCACCGCCGCAGTAATCGGTATGCTTGCCGAGGAACTCGAGCCGGCCCGGCACCCACCAGCTCCTGGCGTCGCGTGCACGCGTGCCGAGCGCCGCGCGTGCCCGTTCGACGAGGGCGTCCACGCGACCTAGAGCCTTACCGGTGTGCCGCGCAGACGCTCCGCAACGGCGGGAATGTCGCCGCGCTGCGAGAGGTCGAGCACCGCCGCGCGCACCGGGATCGCCCGCACCCGCACACCGAACTCGTCGATCGCCAGCTGCACCGCGTTAGGGAGCTCGAGCTCACCACGCGGAGACGGCGGCACCCGCCGGCACGTCCCGAGAACGGCCGGCGTGAGCAGCCAGAGATTCATACTCACCGCCGCGCCAGCGCCTAACGCTCGGGCAGTTGCCTCGTCCGGCTTCTCCACGATCCGCCGCAGGTAGCCCTCGGCATCGACGTCGAGCAGCGCATACCGAGCGATCCGCTCGGCGGGGATGTTCCCGTCGCGCACCAGCGCGTCGCGGTCGAACGCGGGGAGCGCAGCCTCGTGCTGCTCACGCAACGTCCGGAGCACCTCGACGGGATAATAATTGTCCGAGTTCAGGACGACGAACGCGTCGTTGCCGATGAACTCCGCCGCCGCGAGCACGGCATCGGCGGTGCCTAACGGCTTCGCCTGGATCGCGAACTGCACCCGAACTCGGCTCGGCGCGCTCCGCGCATAGTGCTCGCGGATCGCTGTGTGCTCAGGTCCGATGACGAGACACACGTCCGTGAAGCCGGCATCGGCGAGCGCGCTCAGCACGTAGTCGAGGAAGGGACGATCGATCTCGATCATCGCCTTCATGCCGCTGTTCGCCGCCGCCGCCTGTGCTGCGCTCAGCCCCACTCCGGCATCGGGGGCTCTCATGCGCGTCCCGAGTCCCCGCGCGAGCACGACCGCCTTGGTCGGCGGCGTGCCAACCGCACCTTCGCTCCGCGAGCCCGACCAGAGCCGCGGGAGAAGCATAACGAGTCCCCATCCGCTGACCAGGAACACCGCGAGCCACACCAATCCCTGCGCCCAGCGGCCGTACAGCAAGCTTCCCGATCCGAAGAGCGCCGCGTAGATGAACGCCACGCCGAGTACCCAGCCCAGAAGCGAGTCGGCGAGTGAGTCCGGCGACGGACCGAGCCCCATGCGCTCGCGTACCGCGCGCCAGCCTGGGCCCGCCGGCCGCACGCGCGTGTAGAACCGCTCGAGCGTCGCTGGCTCGGTCGGTCTCGTCAGGTACGTCGCCGCTATCCAGACCACCGTCGTGACAACGATCGTCACGAGCAGCACCGTGGTCGCATCGATCGCGACGCCCGACTTCTGCGCCGCGAAGAACGCGATCGACACGACGAACGAGCTCGCCATCGCCGCGATCTCGCTCCACGCATTGATGCGCCACCAGAACCAGCGCAACAGGTAGATGAGCCCCGTGCCGGCGCCGATCGACATCAACAGATTGAAGCTCTGCCGCGCCGAATCGAGCGCGTAGGTCACTCCGACGGCCGCAAGCATCAGCAGGCCGGTCACGATGCGCCCGATGAAGACGTAATGCCGCTCGTCCGCGTCGCGCCTAACGAACCGGCGGTAGAAGTCGTGGACGAGGTACGACGTCCCCCAGTTGAGATGCGTCGACAGCGTGGACACGTAGGCGGCGAGCATCCCCGCGATCATCAGACCGAGAAAGCCCGTAGGGAGGAACTTCAGCATCGCCGAATACGCCATGTCGTGCCCCACGAGGTGCGGGTCGACATACGGAAAGGTCGCCGCGATGTCGGAGAGGTTCGGAAAGACGATCATCGACGCGAGCGCGACGATGACCCACGGCCACGGCCGCAGCGCGTAATGCGCGACATTGAAGAAGAGCGTTCCCGCTAGCGCGTCGCGCTCGCTCTTGGCGGCCAGCATCCGTTGCGCGATGTAGCTCCCACCGCCCGGCTCCGCGCCCGGATACCAGACGGACCACCACTGCACCGTCAACGGGATCACGAGCAACGACAGCGTGAGACGCCAGTCGCCGAAGTCGGGGACGAACGCGAGCGTCGTCGCCGGAATCTGGCGGAAGAGCCCCGACAGCCCCCCGACCGCCGGCTGCTTCAGCGCGAAGTACGCCGCCCCGAACGAGCCCGTCATCGCGATCCCGAACTGAATGAGATCGGTGACCATCACGCCCCACAGTCCTGACGTCGCCGCGAACGCGATGTTGAGCACTGTACAAATCGCCAGCGTCTTTCCCATCGGCCAGCCGAGGACGACGTTCGCAATCTTCACGGCAGCGAGATTCACCGCCGCCATGATCATGCAATTGAAGAAGAGCCCGAGATACAGCGCGCGAAATCCGCGCACGAACTGCGCTGGCTTGCCGGAGTAGCGGATCTCGTAAAACTCGAGATCCGTGAGCACGCGCGACCGCCGCCAGAGCCGCGCGTAGAAGAACACAGTCGCCATCCCCGTGAGCAGGAACGCCCACCAGGCCCAGTTGTTGGCGACGCCACCCTCACGCACGAAGTTCGTGACGAGGTTCGGCGTGTCCGTGCTGAACGTCGTCGCGACCATCGACACGCCGATCAGCCACCACGGCGCTGCGCGTCCCGACGTGAAGAACTCGGCGGTGCTCCGGCCGGCGCGTCGCGCGAGCAGGATCGCGGGCGCGAACGAGATTGCGATCGAGATGACGACGATCGTCCAGTCGAGCGAAGTGGGATGCATCGCTTTACGACGTGCCTAACGCGCGTCGCGGTGCACAGGCGTCGCCTCGAGCGTGACGACCTCGAACGGCGCGAGATCGACCACCTGCTCGTTGCCCGCCTGCAGCCGCACCGGCGCGCGCCCTCGATCTCGCGCCCACGGGCTCCGCGCCGCGTAGTCCCGCGACGCACCGTCGGGAAGCTCGAACGCGCTCGCGACATCGAGCGCGAAGCGACGCGATTCGGTGCCCGGATTGCGAAGCGTCACGATTCCCTTCTCCGGCGACCAGGACGCCCAGCCATAGACCTCCAGCTTCTTCGGGTCTCCGCCTAACCAGTGCGTGTCGACGAGCGTACCGGCATTTCGTCGCGACCACTTCGCCGCTTCGGCAAGCGTGTCCCACTCCGCGCCCGTCAATGTCGGCGTGACGTACATCTCCTGCAACTGCGTGCCGGTCCCGAAGTAGGTGCGAATCTCGTCGGAGAAATCGCCGTGTGGATCGGTCTCGAGCTTCTGCGCGTGCCGTGCGTAGACGAGCCCGTGCAGCATCAACGCATTGAGCGGATAGAGCGCCCCGCGCCTGACGACGTTTTCGTACGTATCACCATCGCGATAGGTGATCCACTGCTGGCGACTGGTGCCGACGCCGGCGAAGTCATGATCCTCCCCGCCGCGCCAGATCGAGTCCGCGTACCGAAGCCAGAACGGCGACGGATAGGTCCCGGTCGTGAGGTTGACGTACAGATCCGGCTTCGCGGCGCGCAGCTCGCTGATCAGCGCCAGCGCCGCGTCGAAGTCGCTGTCGAAGACGCTCCCCGGAAATGCGCGCGACGCGTTCCCCGTTCCGTCGAACTTGAACTGGTTGACGCCGAAGTCACGCAGCATGTGGAAGCAGGTATCGCGAAAGCGCCGATAGTACTTCGGCCCCGAGAGCGCGAAGCCGCCTTCGTTCGTCTCGAATCCCTGCTCGCGACCGAACTCGAGCCGCCGCTTCTTCGGATCGCCGTAGCCGCCCCATGGCGACATCCAAACTCCGGGCGCCGCCCGATATCGCGCCGCCGCCTGTCGCACACGCGCGAAGCCTTTCGGAAAGCCCGCATGAAATCCCCAGAGCGTCTTCGGATCGTCCCAGCCGTCGTCGAAGAGAAAGCTGTCGAGCACGACGCCGCGCTGCCGAACGAGATTGTCGCCGAACGCGTGAATCGCGGCGAGCGCATCGGCCTCGCTGTACTGCGAGAAGTAGCCGATGTCGTACCAGGAGTTGTAGTGCAGGAATGTGCGGTACGGATGCGCGCGCTCACGCTCGACGTAATGGAGGAAGTCACGCCGACGCTGGCCAGCGCGCGTCGCTCCGATCACGGAAGACACCGTCACCGGCGACTCGGGGCGGAGCGGCAGCTCGCGCGGCAGAACACAGCGTACGCGATCTCCCTCGACCGTGCTCTCCGACAGTGGATGCTCGAATCCGACCAACCACTGTCCAATGGCGACGGGACTGCCCTTCACCGCGCCCGTCACCTCCGCGCCGCTCGCCCGGAAGTCGACGAGCGCGATCTCTCGCACGGCAAGCGGCGCGCCTAACGGGCGCAACGTGACTTCCTGCCGGATGTAGCGCGACCCGTCGCGCAGCTCGGCTCGCCATACGGCGCGCAGGCGATGCGCCTCGTCCTCGAGCGTTACTGTGGCTCGACGCCCCGCGACGCGTCCAGCGGCGCGCGCCGAGCGCGCGTTTGCCGCGAGGGTCTCGATCACCGGCGAACCGACAATGCGCATCTGCGTCGCGTCGAGCCGGCTTCCATCGGCCAGCACAATGGCGAAAGCCGCCTCCGATACGTCGAGCCGACTCCCACTCGCTCGGTCCATCACTTCGCGCGCCCGCAGAACGCCGCCGCTTGTACTCCACGACGCGCCGATCGTCTCGTTGCCTAACGAAATCTCCTCGGCGCTTCTCGTGAGAATCGACCTCGGGCCGAGAACGCCCAATGTCGCAGCGAGCACGGCACCACGCTCGAGGAACTCGCGCCTGCCTAACGGCTCGTCGTCAGGACGCACCCCGTCGTCACGTGTCATCGTTCGCGCGCGGCCGGAGTAGCACTCTCCCGCTGTCGTTGCTCCGCCTCGGCCAGCCACCCGCGCCGGATCTGCTCCGCGGGAATGCTCGACAGATACGGCTTGATATCCACGATCGGTGATCCGTCGAGCATGTCCAAGCCGCACACGCGAAGCCGCGGCCCCTCGCGGCCGAGCAGCTCGACCACCGTCAGGCCGATGGGATTCGGCCGGCGCGGCGAGCGCGTCGCGAACACGCCATGCGGCCGGTCGTCCGTCGGCGGGTGCGCGAGCAGGTCCGCGCCGTCGGCACGGTCAAACACCCAGAGCACGAACAGGTGCGAGAAACCCTCGATGTCACGAAGTCCGGCCTCGAGCTCCGGACGGATCTCGAGCACGCCTTCCGCCAGGTGCCGTGCACCCGGCCCCTTTGGAATCTGACCGGTCTCACTGTACGGGCTTCGCACCGTGCCGATTGGCTGCAGCGTCAGCATTCGATCAACACCTTCGCTCATTTCTATTACCGAGTCAAAAGAAGGCCGCTGAAACCACTGACACGACGCTGAGACCACTGACGT
>JAJKIR010000229.1 GCA_021154325.1 Gemmatimonas sp. | reverse complement strand
GGCTTCTTCATGTACGTGCCCATCGCGTCGAGCAGCTTGGGGAAGTCCTCTGGTCTGGGCGCGACCGCCTTGTATTGCAGGTACATCGGCGTCTGCTTCATCTGATCGAACATCGCCGAGCTCACCATGGCCTGCTGCGGCAGCATCTCGGGATAGAAGCCCGACTGCGCGTACGGAGTGGATATGAGCACGAGACGACGGACGACGTCCGGATGTTGTACGGCAACTCGCAGCGCGACGCCGCCGCCGAGCGAGTAGCCCATGACGTCCGCCCGCTTCAGGCCCAGCCCGGCGAGGACAACCGCCATGTCGTCTGCCATGTCGACGAGACTGACGGGACGCTCCGTGAGCGCGGTGCGCCCATGCCCGTAGAGATCGACCGCGATTACCTGGTGATCCTTCGAGAGCGCCGCGAGGTCAGGCTCGAACATGCCAGTCGAACCGAGACCGCCGTGGAAGAGCAGCAGCGGGTCGCCCGAACCGTGTATCTCGTAGTAATACTTCACACCGTTGGCGGCGACATATCCATTTTTCATTGCCATCAGCTTCCTCACTCGAACCGGTATCGATGCTCGACGATACACGACGCGCGCTCGTGCTGGTAGGCGTGGTCCTCTCGATTGGATGCAACCGTGCGCCGGACCGCGGCACGGCTGCTGACAGTTCCCCCGCGGCGACTGGGACGCCGGGCACAATGACAGTCACCGAGCGTGGCATCGGACCGCTGCGAGCCGGAATGACGCTGTCGGAAGCGTCAGCGGCGTTAGGCGGCGCGCTCGGCGCGCCGAGCGCGGACACTGCCGGGTGCCGCTACGTGCAATGGCCCGGCGGCCCCCCTGGCGTGCGCGTGATGGTCGAAGGCGGTCGCATCGCGCGCGTGGACGTCGATTCCGCCGGCGTCCGCACAGCCACTGGCGTTGGGATTGGTGACACGGAGGAGCAGGTGCAGCGGCAGTACGGCGGTCGCGCGGCGGTATCGCCCCAGAAGTACGGGGAAGGACATTACCTGACAGTCACGCCAAATCCGTCCGACACGAGCTACGCGATCGTCTTCGAGACGAGCGGCGGCAAGGTGACACGCTACCGGGCTGGTCGCCGTCCGCAGGTGGAGTACGTCGAGGGATGCGGTTGATTCGTCAGGCGCGACTCGACGACGTGCTCCGGCTCTTGCCGGCGACCCCCGAGTTCGGTAAATGCTGATGCTTGCAACGACCACGTACCCCTTCGAGAATCGTTATGCCGCGTATCTCGCTTCCCTCCATCGCACTCGCGCTGGCCGCAGTTCTCGCCGGCTGTCGGAGCGCCCCGCAATCGGCGACGACGAGCGCGCCCGACTCGCGTCATGATCTCGATTTGCGCGGGGACTTCAAAGGCCCGCTCGGCGTGCAGCTCTACAGCGTACGCGATGCCATCGCCAAGGACGTTCCGGGAACGCTCGCTCGCGTGCGCGCACTCGGCTTTCGCGAGGTGGAGCTGGCGGGAACGTATGGGTTGAGCGCATCGCAATTCAGGGCAGAGCTCGACCGCGCCGGATTGCGCGCGACGTCCATGCACGTGGGCTACGAGCGCCTGCGCGACAGCTTGCCAGCGGTGCTCGACGAGGCCCGAATACTTGGGGTTCAGTATATGGGGACGGCGTGGATTCCGCATAACGACGGCCCGCTCACCGAGGAGGGTGCCCGTCGCGCCGTCGCTGACTTCAACGCGTGGGGTCGCAGCGCGCAGCAGCAGGGGCTGCAGTTCTTCTATCACGTGCACGGCTACGAATTCCAGCCCGGCGCAAGCGGCGCGTTGCCCATGGATATCCTGATGCGCGAGACGGCATCGGATGCCGTGAAGTTCGAGATGGACGTCTTCTGGATCTCGCGTCCCGGTGCCGATCCCGTCTCGTGGTTGCGGAAGTACCCGACACGGTGGCGACTGCTGCACCTCAAGGACATGAAGCAGGGAACGCCAACCAACGTCAACACCGGATCCGCAAACCCCGACGAGACGGAGGTCCCGCTTGGCACGGGGCAGATCGATTATCGCGGCGTTCTCCGCACCGCCCGAGAGATCGGCGTGGAGAAGTACTTCGTCGAAGATGAGACGCGCGAGCCGTTCGCGACGATGCCGCTGACCGTGCGGTGGCTGGAGACCGTGCGATACTCGCGTTAGGTGCCCTCGGGAGCCTGGGGATCGTCCTGTTGGTGACAGCAACGGGAGACCCTCTTGTCGGCACTCTATTACGTTCTCGGCGTCGTCGCGAAGCTGAACGCGAGCATGTGGCGATACCGCATCAATTTTCTGCCGATCAACGTGCTGATCGTCGGCGCGATGGGCCTCTGGGGATTCTCGGAGCTGAGCTCGGCCATCGAGGGCTCGCATAGCGCCGCGACGCCACTCGCCGTCTCGATTCAGCAGATCCATGACGAACCCAATCCGGCCCAGAACTACGTCGCCGTGACGGGGATCGACGTCCCTGTCGCCGTGTACGAGTTTGGCGACAAGGGCACGGACGGTGAGCTCACGACAGTCGATAGATCGTGGGCGCCGCTGGTGGATACCGTGAGTCGGCGGATCCTGCTGGTCCAACGCGCCGGAAAGATACCCGGCGGCCGTGCCCACGAGGCGACCATCGCCGGCATGCTGCGCGAGCTGCCCGCGGACATCCGATCCGGGCTCACCGCACGCCACGATTCGATTCAGGGCCTTCCGGTGGAGACGCGCTACGCCCTAGTTGCTGGTGAACAACCACCCGATTCGATGACGAGTGCGCTGACGGCCGCCGTCGTCCTGAGCGTGGTCCTGCTATTCGTCATCGCGACGCTCAAGCGAAACACGATCTTTTCGCGCGCCAATTTTGGCTCCCCGGTCTCCAAGGTGAAGACTGTCGATCCACTCAACGTCGGCGCGACGGGAACGTTCGTCCTGGAGCAGGAAGGGAAGGCCATCAACAAGCGCTTTGTCGCCATGCCGGCGCTCCTCGCGCATCTCGACGATGGCACTCCGGCGCTCTTCTCGAACATCGACGCCTCGAGCAAGTTCATGGGGATCACCACGTCGAAGCGCGCAGGCGTCTGGACGCTCGCGATCGAGAGGGGATCACTCAAGGCCTTGCAGGTTGGGTTTCTCTACTGGGGCGCGGCGAGACGGCCGGCGGTTCGCTTCTCATATACGAGCGCCGGTGTCAAACGACAGGCGATCATCTCCACTGACAGCAAGCAGATACTCGATGCCGCGGTCGCGTTGCTGACAACGGCTCCGACGGCACAAGGCGCGCCGATCGCGTAGCCGATGCCTCTGGCGCGCGAAGGGTAGATTCACTACCCATAAGGGAAGATTATCTACCCGTCGTTCCCCTACCCTTCGCGATGACGCCCGCACGCAAGACCGCTACGCCCCAGGACGAGCTCCTCAAGGGCACGCTCGACCTGCTCATCCTCAAGTCGCTCACCGTGCAGTCCATGCACGCGTACGCGATCGTCCGCCACATCGAGCGGCTGTCCGGCGGCATCTTCAGCGTCGAGCACGGGTCGCTCTATCCCGCGCTCGAGCGGCTGCAGCGCAACGGCCTCGTCGTCGGCAAGTGGGGTGAATCGCCCACGGGCCGCCGCGCGCGCTACTACACCATCACTGCCGCGGGCCGGAGACGATTCGGCGAGAAGGTCTCCGCGTTCGACCGCGTCCTCGCCGGCATCAAGGGCGTCCTCGAGGGCGCCTAACGAAGAGACGCGATGTCACTCCTCGCGGCGATCCGTTACCGCCTTCGCGCGTTCTTCCGCCCCGGCACGCGCGCTCGCGAGCTCCGCGAGGAGATGGAGTTGCACCTCGAGCTCGACGCGATGGACTACCGCGCCGGATCGGGCGCCGTGCCTGACGAGGCACCGTGGGCCGCCCGCCGCCGCTTCGGCAACATCACCCGCTACACCGAGGAGACTCGCGATATGAGCGGTCTTGGGTTCGTCGACATGCTCCGGCAGGACGTGCGCTTCGCCTTCCGCACCTTCCGGCACTCGAAGGGATTCACCGCCATCGCCATCGCGACGATCGCCCTCGGCATCGGCGCCACCGCCGCCATCTTCAGCGTCGTCGACGCCCTGATCCTCCAGCCGCTTCCCTTTCCCGACGCCAATCGGATCGTGATGGTCTGGATGGACAATCGCCGGCTCGGCGTCCACGAGGATCTGCATTCGTATCCCAACCTCGCCGACCTCAAGGCACAGAATCGTTCGCTCTCGTATCTCGCGCCCTTCCGTCAGGCAGGCGTGAACGTCACGGGCAGCGGCGAGCCGCAACGGGTCGCGGCCGGAGTGCTTCCCGCCGAGGCATTCGCCGCACTCGGCGTTCGGCCGATGCTCGGGCAGCTGTACACCGCCGCCAACGAAGTGCAGGGCAATGACGCGGTCGCGCTCATCGGCCATGGTCTCTGGGCATCCAACTTCGGCTCCGATCCGAATGTCATCGGCAAGTCCATCGAGTTGAACGGCCGCAAGCGAACCGTCGTCGGCGTCATGCCAGCGGGCTTCGCCTTTCCCACCGAGCGTACGCAGATCTGGCTGCCGCTGGTCATCTCCAACGCTGCAAAGACGGCACGCAGCTCGTACTTCCTTTCCGCGGTAGGAAAGCTCGAGCCAAACGTCTCCGTCGAGCGCGCGCGCTCCGATCTCGGCGCGGTCGCAAAGCGGCTCGAGGCGCAATATCCGGCGAATCGCGACTATGGCGTCACCGTCACGCCGCTCCCCGAGCAGGTCGTGGGGCCGACGCTCCGCACGACGCTCTGGATCATGCTCGGCGCCGTGGCCGCGGTACTCCTCATCGCTTGCGCCAACGTCGCCAATCTCCTCCTCTCGCGCGCCGCGGTACGCGAGCGCGAGGTGACGGTGCGGATGGCGCTGGGCGCGAGCCGCCGGCGCCTCGTTAGGCAGCTCCTCACCGAGAGCGTGCTGCTGTCGGCGTTGGGCGGCGCCGCCGGAATCGTCATCGCGCTCGGCGTGCTGCGCGTGCTGCCCGCGCTCGCGCCGACGGATCTCCCGCGGATGGAGAATGTCGGCATCAATGGAACCGTTCTGCTGGTGACGTCGATCGTGACGCTGCTCACCGGCATGATCTTCGGGCTCGTTCCCGCACTGCAATCGTCTCGCACGCACCTCGGCTCGACGCTTCGTGAAGGCGGCCGTGGCGGAACGGCAGGGCGCGGTGGATTGCGGCTTCGTCGCGGCATCGTCGCCGCACAGCTCGCGCTCGTCGTCGTGCTGCTCACCGGAGCAGGGCTCCTGCTGCGGACCTTCATCACGCTCCAGCGCGTGGAGCTGGGCTTCACGACCGAGAAGCTGTTGACCTTCAACGTGCAGCTCGCGGGCGCGAAGTATCCCAGAGGGTCGCAGGAGGTCGAGTTCTTCGAGACGCTGCTCGAGCGACTTCGCGCGATTCCCGGCGTTCAGGGCGCGGGCACGATCTCGACGATGATGTTGAGCTCGACGCCGAACTCCGCAGGCATCGCGGCCGAGGGGCGTGAGACGCGACAGGACGACAACGAGGTGACCTTCGACGCGACGAGTCCGGGGTTCTTCTCCGCGATCGGTGCCCGGATGGCCGCGGGGCGCGCCTTCACGGCCGCCGATCGCGACAGCGCACCGCCGGTCGCGATCGTCAACGAGCACATGACGAAGCGCTACTGGCCCAGTGGCAGCGCCGTCGGCAAGCGCTTCCGCTTTGGCTCGTCGACGTCGCCTAACGACTCGACGCAGAACCCGTGGATCACCGTTGTTGGCGTCGTCGGCGACATGCGCCGCACGGGCGTCGACCACGAGGTACGTGACGAAGCCTTCTTCCCTTACCGGCAGAGCGCGGACCCGGGACAGCTCGTTGTCGTGCGCACGGCGAATGACCCGATGACCATCGTTCCACTCGTCAAGCAGGCGGTGCGTTCCGTCGATGCCGACCAACCGATCTCGAACCTGGGGACGATGGAGCAGATGCTCGCGGGACTCGTCGCGCAGCGCCGTTTCAGCATGGCGCTGGTTGGTGCCTTTGCCGTGCTCGCGCTGACGCTCGCGCTCATCGGCGCCTACGGCGTGACGGCGTATCTCGTCTCTCAACGCACCAAGGAAATCGGCGTCCGTCTCGCGCTCGGCGCGTATCCGTCGCGGGTCTCGAAGCTCGTCGTCGGCGAAGGGATGCGGGTCGCCGTCGCTGGCGTCGCCGCCGGGGTGATCATCGCCCTGGTCACGACGCGTCTCGCGGCCAGTCTCTTGTATCACGTGTCACCGCGTGATCCACTGACCATCGGCGTCGTTGTTCTCACTCTCCTCGGCGTCTCAGCCCTGGCGAACTATCTTCCCGCACGACGCGCGGCACGGGTGGATCCCCTCACGGCCCTGCGTCAGGACTGATCGGACCTCACCTGAGGCTGGCCGAGCGCCGCCGGCGAGAACGTGTCAGATTTCGATCTGTTCTCGCCGAGTCGAGGCAGGTTGCGCCATGAGTCGAGGCATCGAAGAGTTGACGGACGCGCTTCAGCGCGCCTATCCAGGGATCACCGTCGAGCGGTCGCACGTCGCGCAGCCCGGTGCGGACGACGACAACGTCTGGTTCGTCAGGCACCCGAACGCCCTTGTCGACGTGCAGGTCCAGTCCGCGAACGGCGAGGCGCCATTCTCCGTGGAGAGCGATCTCGCACCGCCAACGGTGGCACCGAGCGTCGCCGCGGCGACGCGGCTCGTCATCGCGCGCCTCGGTCTCCTGAGCACCACCACGTGACGTCGACGCCAGCGCCGGCGCTCGTGATCGACACGCCGCGACTGCGGCTCATGCTCGACTCCACCGAGGCGGTGCTCGCGCGGATCGAGCGAATGTCGCCCGAGGATCGAGCCGAGGTGTCGCCGGAATGGGTCGCGCGTATGCGACGCACCTCGCCGAGCCCATGGACGCACGGCTTCGCCATCGTGGAGCGCACGAGCGGCATGCTCGTAGGAAGCTGTGGCTTCAAGGGTCCACCTGACGAGAACGGGATGGTGGAGATCGCGTACGGCGTCGACGCTGAGCATCGGGGACGCGGCTATGCGAAGGAGGCCGCTGCGGCGCTGGTGCAGCATGCGCTCGGTGCCGGTGCGCGCGTAGTGCGGGCCCACACCCGGCCCGAGATTGGAGCATCCGCGCACGTCCTCATGTCGTGCGGGTTCACGGCAATAGGCGACGTCATCGACCCCGAGGACGGCCTCGTTAGGCGATGGGAGCTCGTCGCACCTCAGGAGACCACGCCCTTCAGGTGATCGGACAGGCGTAGGCTGAGGGCGACGAGCGTCAACGTGGGATTCGCGCAGCCCGCCGTCGGGTACACCGCCGCGCCGGCGACGTACAGATTCGCGAGGCCGTGCACCCGACAGCTCGCGTTTACGACGCCGTGCCGCGGATCCGCGTGCATGCGCGTCGTGCCCATGTGATGCCAGCCGCCGCCGAGCGATTTGGGCCAGGGCGACGACTCTGGTTCGAGCACCCAGTCGTGCATTCGGACGCGGCCCATGCCGCGACGGCCGAGCTCGCGCCCCAGCACTTCGTAAAAGCCACGAAACGACCGCCGATCGAGCGGCGTTAGGCGCCAATCCAGCTTCACGCGCGGCATCCCCATCGCATCGCGCTCCGGTGTGAGCGTCACCCTGGAGTCACGGTTCGGTGCCTGCTCCTGGCGCGTGAGGAGCGCGAAGAGACGCGGCGGCGCGGGCGCGGCCGGAGACCGCGATGGCTGCTTCTCGGGCGCGGAAGCATGCGGCTCGCTCTCGGGGTGCGCGGCGCCGCGAAAGGAAGGCATCGAGTCGGGTGGGAACTGCTCGAAGGTGCTCATCGGCGGCTCGTCGAGCGTCGCGGAGGTCATCGACACCGTCGCATTCAACAGGCGGTGCTCGCGCTGCATCGCCGGCGACAGCGCGAGCTCGCCGCGCGCCTTCGTCTTCCCATATTCCCATGAGTACATGCTCATGGAGGGCGGACGCGCGGCGGTGAGGAGCAGCTGCCCGCTCGGCATCTCGAGGTGCTCCATGAAGTAGCGGCCGACGAGGTCGTTCGCATTCCCCAGCCCGGTGGTCACCCGCCCATTGGACGCGAGCAGGAGCCGCGCGTTCTGAACGGTGCCGCAGGCGAGGACGTACTGTCGCGCGCGGATGCGGTGCCCCTTCCCCTCGAGCGTGCGCGCGCGGAGCTCCTCGATTGCGGATACCGCCTCATTGGCGCGCAGCTCGCAGACATTCGCATGTGTGTAGAGCCGCACGTTAGGCGCATCGACGATCGCGTCGCGATACTTCGCGCCGAAGCGCGTCGGTGGGCTGAACTGCCACATTTTGGTCCAGGCCACGCCGGTATCGAGTGGAAGCGGCGCCAGCGCGGGGTCCCGTCGCTGCCACTGCGCCGCGTCGTACTCGTACGGCCCCAGCTCGAGCACGCGTTGGGCCCGCGCGTAGAAGGGATCGAGGTCGGCGCGCGCGATCGGCCACCCGCTATCGGGCACCCAGGGCCGCGCTTCGAAGTCCTGGGGATCGAGCGTCGAACAGAAGCCCGCCCAGTGCCCAGTGGTGCCGCCGAAGTAATGCAGGCGCGCCGCGTCGAGCGGGTAATACGGAAGTCCGGCGTTGGCGCCGCGATAAAGATCCTGCATCTGTTGCTCGAACGCGAAGCCGCCGCCCTCGAGCAGGAGCACCGTCCGCGACGAGCCGATCCACTCGAGCGCGATGCTGATCCCTGCCGCCCCCGCGCCGATGATGCACAGGTCGCCTTCGATGGTGCTGCCGTCTGGCAGTGTGCGTGCGTCGATGTGCACGGCTCGTTAGGCGCTCACGATCGCGTCGAATACAGCGCGCACTGCCGAGCTTCGGTCACCGAGAGCAGCCAGCCATCCACGACCACGGTGTGGCCCGCCTCGAAGTCATCGCGGACCTGATCGGAGAGTGTCGAATGACTCACGCCAATGCGCGCGGCCCACGGCCGCGAAGCGGTGATCGCCGCCTCGATCCGCGGTGCATCTCTCTCCCGCGGCACGTTCTCGCGGTAGCGTCGGCCCAGCCGCCGCACCGCGTCCGGGCCGAGCGCGACGAGCAGGTCAGGTTTGCCCAACGCTGCCGCGTCGCCGCCGGATGCACATGCCGATGACGCCATGCCGGCGGCAACTGTGGCAGTGAGAGCGAGGAATCGCCTGCGGTTCATTGAGGAGAGGTCGAGGATGGCGGGGAGAATCCCGCCGCAGCTCGACCTTGTCAACGCTGGCGAGGCGCGATGATCGCGCTGTTGCCGCTCGATGCCTCGACGGTCTGAATGGAGAGCCTCGAGCCATCTCTCCATCAGGAGCGCAGAGCCATGTCGAACAGCAGCCGGATGCGCATCGTCTTCCACGGCGCGATCGTCTTGCTCGTCGGATTGTTGTGCGGACTTCCAGCCGTGACCGAATCCGCGAACGAGGCGGGCCGACTCTGGCACACGGCGCACGAGGGGCTGATCATGATCGGTGTGCTGATGCTTGCCCTCTCATCGGTGCTGCCCGTGCTCGTGCTCGAGCGGCGCGAAGGCGTGGGGCTCGTCTCTTCGCTCCTCGCTATGGGCTACGGCCTCATGACAGGGCTCGTGCTCCAGGGAATCACCGGCACTCGCGCCTTCGGCCCCACGACGTCCCCCGTGCTCATGATCGCCTTCATCGGCAACGCGGTCGGCATGTTAGGCTCGGTGCTCGCCGCATCATTCACGATCATCGGTGCCCGGGCAGCGCGGCGTGCGGTAGTGGCGCCGGCGCGGGCGTAGCGGCGGGTTCTATCGTTCATCTCGAGCGGCACGGTAGATTGGACGCATGCTGACGTATGCTGCTGCTCGAGACACGCTCGTCGCCGAGCTGCGGCGCGACGCCGCGGCACATCGGCTCGAACAGTACGACCAGATCGGACGCCGCTTCGATCGCGTCGAGCACGAGTTCCCGATCGGCACGAGCCCGGAGCTGGGGAAGCT
>JAJKIR010000228.1 GCA_021154325.1 Gemmatimonas sp. | reverse complement strand
GCGGCGCAGAACTTCGTACCCGGCCTCACCAACGCGCTCGCGTTCGAGCCGCTGTTCGCGTTCATCCATCCGTGGACGATCATCACGTACATGTTCGTCCACGGCGGCATGTGGCACATCATCTTCAACATGGTGTCGCTCGCGTTCTTCGGACCGAGGGTCGAAACCCAGCTCGGTGGACGGCAGTTCCTCGCGCTCTACTTCATCAGTGGCCTCGGTGGCGCGGTGTTGTCGTACTTCACCACGCCGGCCGGAATCATCGGCGCTTCGGGCGCGATCTTCGGCGTGGAGCTCGCGTTCGCCATCTTCTGGCCGCGTGAGCGCATCTTCATCTGGGGTGTGCTCCCCCTCGAGGCGCGCTGGCTCGTCGTGCTGACGACCCTCTACTCGTTATGGGCGGGGCTCGGCACGGCTGGCGGCGGCATCGCGCATTTCGCTCACCTCGGAGGCTACCTCGGGGCGTTCCTCTATCTCCGCTGGATCGACTTCCGCTCTCCGCGTCGCGCCTATCAACGGAAGCTCGAGGCGGCGACCTTCGGGAAGAAGGGGCTCGGTCTCGCCGGCGACGGTGAGGAAATCGCGCGTTGGGAGGCGATTCCACGCGACGGCCTGCACCCGATGAACATCGAGGAGATGGACCGCGTCATCACGAAGGCGAAGAAGGAAGGCATCCGTCGCCTCACACCAGACGAGCGCGCCTTTCTCCACCGGATGTCCCTCCGCGCTCCCGCAACGGACGATCCAACCATCCAATGAATCGTCGCGACTTTGCCGCACTCCTCGCCGGCGGCCTCGCGTCGGCGCCAGCCTTCGCTGAATCGTTAGGCAGCATCGCGCGCGCCTCTGTCCGGATGGCGCCGCGCGTCGACGGCGCGCGTCTCAACCGCCATCTCACGGAGCTGTCGCGCTTCGGCGCCAATCCCCAGGGCGGCGTCACGCGGCTCGCGTACTCCGACGCCGACCGGCAGGCGCGGGAGTACGTCATGGGGCTGATGCGCGACGCGGCATTGACGCCGGAGATCGACGCGGCGGGCAACATCTTCGCCGCGCGGCCTGGGCGCGACCGCTCGCGCAAGCCGATCCTCTTCGGGTCGCACATCGACTCGGTGCCCGAAGGAGGGAACTACGATGGGAACGTTGGATCCATGGCGGCGATCGAGGTCGCGCAATCGTTAGGCGAGCAGGGAATCGTCACCCGTCATCCGCTCCAGGTCGTGATCTGGCAGAACGAGGAGGGTGGTCTGTACGGCAGCCGCGCCGTGAGCGGGCAGCTCACCGCCGAGGAGCTCCAGAACGTGAGTCGCAGCGGCAAGACCATCGCTGACGGCATCGCCTTCCTCGGCGGCGACCCGCAGCGGCTCGCGTCGGCGCGGCGCGCCAAGGGCGACATCGCAGGGTATCTCGAGCTGCACATCGAGCAGGGCGGCACCCTCGATCGCGACCACGTCGACATCGGCATCGTCGAAGGCATCGTCGGGATCAAGCAGTGGGAGGTCACCGTCACCGGGTTCGCGAATCACGCCGGGACGACGCCGATGGACGAGCGCCACGACGCGCTCCTCGCCGCGGCCCGCTTCGTCGACGCCGTGAACAAGACGGTGACGAGCATTCCCGGCCGGCAGGTTGGCACGGTGGGACGAATGCAGGCTTTCCCGGGTGCGCCTAACGTCATTCCCGGCGAGGTCGTCTGCACGCTCGAGCTGCGCGATCTCGACGCCGCGAAGATCGACAGCCTCTACGCAAGCATCGCGGCGAAGGCGACGCGCATCGGCGGTGACACGGGGACGACATTTTCCTTCCGCCCCCTTCACGAGAACGTCCCCGCGCCGAGTGACCCCCGCGTCCGCTCGCTCATCGCTGACGCCGCGCGCGAGCTCGGCCTGTCCACGCGAGTGATGCCGAGCGGCGCCGGCCACGACGCCCAGGCGATGGCGATGATCGGGCCGATGGGAATGATCTTCGTCCCGAGCGTCGGCGGCATCAGCCACGCGCCGAAGGAACTCTCCCGACCCGCGGACATCACCAACGGCGCGAACGTCCTGATGGGGGCGCTGCTCAGGCTGGATGAAGTCGGTTGGGCGTAGGTATCGCCCGCACGAGAATTCCCCGCGAGTACGACTGCTGCGTAACTGTCTGCCGTGAGTGCGTGATTACCTCACTCGCGGAGCCAAAGGGTGTATTCGAGAGTATATCGTGGGAGCAGGACGAGGAAAGTGGGCGCCCAGCCTTCGCGCCGCGTGACGTCGAGGTGGGCTCTTCCGTCGGGTCTGTGTACGCGGAGAGCAGGTCTGGACATCGAACCATCGCCCTCGTCGACCATTTTCTTATGCGTTTGCAGAGTAGCCTGAAGAATCCGATTACCGCCGCCGTGCTTGCGGTCACCGCTGTCCTCGCTCAGGGGTGTGCGAGCACTTCCTCGACCGTCATGCAGCAGGGCTCGGCGCGCGGTCGCGCAGCCGGCTCGCTGCCGACGGCGAACTACGCCGCGCTGGAGCACGGCCTTATCGACGAGCTGAACTTCGCACGCTCCAATCCGCAGGGTTATGCCGCGGAACTCGAGCGCGAGCTGCAGTACTACCAGGGAACGCTCTTCCGACGCCCCGGCGACGAGAGCGCGCTCCAGACTCGAGAAGGCGCCGCGGCGGTTCGCGAGGCGATCAAAGTCCTACGTCAGACGAGACCGCTCGCTCCGCTTCGCATCTCGGAGGGCATGACTCTCGGTGCGCGCGATCACGTGAAGGACCAGGCGCCTCGCGGTCTCATGAATCATCGCGGCACCGACGGCACTCAGGCGTGGGATCGCGTGAGCCGCTACGGCGAATGGCAGGCGAAGATCTCAGAGAACATGACCTTCGGCCCAGCGACGCCGCACGATGTCGTGGCCGCGCTCCTCATCGATGACGGCATCACCGATCGCGGTCACCGCAAGAACATCCTCGATCCCGACGTGAAGGTGGTCGGCATCTCCTGCGGCGCACACAAGTCCTATCGCGTGATGTGCGACATGGTGCACGCGGGTGGCTTCGTGGCCAAATCCAGATGACTCGCCGTTAGGCAGATCTGATTGTCAGTTGTCATCCTTCGCTGCGCTCAGGATGACGAACCCTCTCGCGCTATTCGGGAGCGCCGAAGGTCTGGACGAAGATCAGCCGCCCGCGCGCGTCGGGCGCGAGCACGACGCCCGTCTCGCTGTAGCCGCCGGCGAGGATGTTCGCGCGATGGCCCGGCGATCGCATCCATGCCGCGACTGCACTCGGCGCATCCGTGAAGCCCAGCGCCAGATTCTCGCCGAGCACGTTCCAGTTGTAGCCGGCAGCTTCGGCGCGCTCGCGCGGCGTCGGATACTGGCCGCTCAGGATCACGTGGTCGAGGACGCCCGTCTCGGCGATCTGCGCTGCCTGGAGCTTCGCGTCCACCGTAAGCCGATCATTGATGCGAAGCGGCGGCAGCGCGTGCTGCGCTCGCTCGATGTTCACGAGATACACGATCTCGCGTGCCATTCCGTCGAGCGACATCGGTATGGCGGCACGCGCGGGCCGGATTGCAGGCGTCGGACGCGTGCTCGCCGTGCTTGGAAGGAGAAACGCGAAGGTCGCGCACAGGAGAAGCGCGAGCCCGGCCTTCGTCGCGCGCGTCCCCCGCGAGTGTTCCGCTTGGCGGATGTGCGACACGAGCAAACGACCGAAGCCGGAGCGCGAGATGCGGCCGGTGCGCCTGTACCGGCGGTTCGGAGAGTGAGCTCGTATGCGATGAATCACGGGAGCCTTCGAAAATGCGAGTCCTGCGCGCGACCGTCGGGATCGCAGTTCCTACACGAGCCAGCCTGGGTCGCGTCACGCATGGGCCCATTGAGTCCTACGGCGAGGGCCGCGCCTTGTGTCGGGCAGGACCGTCGTAGCGAAAGTCTTTCGATATGGTGACACTTCTGTGACAGGTTCTCCCCATCTCACTTCACCCCGGATTGCCGCGTTTCGCCCATGACTCTGCGCGTGCTCGTCACCGACGAAATCGATCCTGAAGGCCTGCAGCTCCTCCAGGCGCAGCCGGAGCTTCGCGTCGACGAGGTTCCAACGCTTCCCAAACAGGAGCTGCTGGCGCGCATCGGCGAGTACGACGCGATCGTCGGACGGAGCGCGACGAGGATCTCCGAAGAGGTGCTGCGCGCGGCGAAGCGGCTCAAGGTGGTGGGACGGGCCGGCGTCGGCGTCGACAACATCGCTCTCGACGCCGCCACCGCGCTCGGAATCGCGGTGATCAACGCGCCCGCGGGCAACACAGTCGCCGTCGCCGAGCTGTTCTTCGGTGTGATGATCGGGCTGCTGCGCCATCTGCCCCACGCGACGCAATCGATGCGCGACGGGAGCTGGGACCGCTCGCAGCTGCTTGGCAGCGAGCTCAAAGGCCGCACGTTAGGCATCGTCGGCGTCGGCCGGATCGGCAGCGAGATCGCGGCACGTGCCCAGGCGTTCTGCATGGAGGTCGTCGGCTTCGACCCCTACATCGCCGACGACCGGTTTCGCGCGCTCCGCGTTAGGCGGGCGGCGACGCTCGACGCGCTGCTCGAGGAAGCGGACATCGTCACGGTCCACACGCCGCTCAACGAAGAGACGAAAGGGCTCATCGGCCGACGCGAGATCGCGCTCATGCGCGCCGGCGGCATCGTTGCCAATCTCGCGCGCGGCGGTATCGTCGACGACCAGGCGCTCATGGCGGCGCTCGAAAGCGGCCACCTCCGCGGCGCCGCGCTCGACGTCTACCAGAGCGAGCCGCTCGCGCCCGACCACCCGATCCGGCAGGTCCCGAACGTCGTACTCACGCCCCACATTGGCGCCTCGACCGCCGAAGCACAGCGGAACGTCGCCGTCGACGTCTGCCGGGCGGTGCGCGACGCACTATTACATGGTGAGCTCTCCCGATCGATCAACATCGCCTCCGTATCGTTAGGCGACGGTCGCTGGCGCGAGGTTCAGCCGGCGATGCTCGTCGCGCAGCGCGCGGCGATGGTCACGCGCGCGATCCTCGCGGACCAGGGACTGCGCGCGGTGCGTCGCCTGTCGGTGCGCTGCGGCAGCGCTCTCGTCGATGCCGGCGACCTCCTCCTCTCGTCCGCCGCCGTCGGCGTCCTCCAGGGCGTCGTCGAGACCGACCGGCTGAATCTCATCAATGCCCGCACGCTCGCCGAGGCGCGCGGGCTCGAGCTGTCGGTCTCCGAATCGATAGGCGCGCCGTTCGGGCTCGAGGTCGCGCTCTCCGGCGGTATGCAGGAGTTGGCGGTGGCCGGCAGCGCCGCTCCGGACTCCACGCCTCGTCTCACGAGAATAGGGAGCTTCCACGTCGACGTCACGCCGCGCCAGACGCTCATTGTCCTCACGAATAACGATGTGCCCGGGGTCATCGGACGCGTCGGCACGCTGCTCGGCGACGCTGCGGTGAACATCGCCGAATATCACCAGGCGCGGCTGGCGCAGGGCGGCGAGGCTCTCGCCGCGATCTCCGTCGACGGCGGCGCCGGCCCCGACATCCGCCGCAAGCTCCTCGCGCTCCCCGACGTCCTGACGGCGACAGTCGTGCGCTTCGAGGCGTAGACGCGTGTCATTCCGAGTCGGGTGCCCGCGAAGCGGGCGTTGAGGAATCTGCACTTGACGTTGTCCTACGACCTCAGCGTAAGGCAGTCGTTCGCGCATGACGCCTCGGGGCTCGAGCTCGTTCCCGAGAGCGTGGCGCGTCCGAAGAGCGAGGCGGACGTCGCTTCGCTGCTTCGCGACGCGCCCGCAGGTCGCGTGGCGGTCACACCGGCCGGTGGACAGACGAGCACTACCGGCGCCTCCATCACCGACCGCGGCGTGCTCCTGTCACTGCGCGGCCTCACCGACGTTGGAGCCGTCGACGACGAGCGCCTAACGATTCGCGTCCAGGCGGGAGTGCTGCTCGGTGACCTCAAGCGCCGCCTCGCCGCGGACGGCCTTCTCTTCGCCCCGGATCCAACGAGCGAGGACGACGTGACTGTCGGCGGCGCGATCGCGTGCAACGCGTCCGGCGCACGAAGCCTGCTCTATGGCGCGACGCGCCCGCACGTCGCCGGCCTTCGCGTCGCCCTCGCCGACGGAAGCGTCCACGAGCTGCGCCGCTCCCGTCTCGAGAAGAACACCGTCGGCTATGCCGCGGTGCACGATCCGATCGATTGGTTCATCGGCAGCGAGGGCACGCTCGGCGTGATACTGGAGGCCGAGCTGAGCCTCCTGCCGTTACCGCCTAACGTGACCGGTCTCGCCATTCCCTTTCCCGAGGAAAACGTCGCGCTCGATTTCATCATCGCCGCGCGATCGTCCACGACAGTGTCGGCACGCTGTCTCGAATACTTCGACGTCCGCGCGCTCGAGGTCGCGCGGACCGCGGAGGGCGCCGGCGGATGGGCCGCTGGGGCCGGAGCGCTGGTGTACCTCGAGCAAGCGTCCGCTGCCGGCAGCGATATTCCGCTCGACGAATGGCTGACGCTCGCTCAACGGTACGGCGCGGTGGAGAACGATATCCTGGTCTACGAGGGTGCTTCCGCCTTACGAGACGCGCGCCGGCTGCGCCACACCGTGCCCTCGACGATGATCGAGCGTGGCAATCGATATCGTGCCGCCGGGGGCCGGCGCGTCTCGACCGATTGGGCCGTGCCCTATCGCCATCTCAAGGAGGCGATCAGCCAATCGCGCCAGTTTGCCGCCGAAGCCGGCATCGATCAGCCGGTGATCTACGGCCATGCCGGGAACGGCCATCCGCATCAGAACTTCATCGCGCGTGACGCTGCCGAGCTGGCGCGCATGGAGCAGGTCGTCGAGCAGACGTTGCGTCGCGTCGTTGCGCTCGGCGGCACGTTCGCCGCCGAGCATGGCACGGGCAAGATCAAGCGAAAGTGGCTCCCCCTGCAGCTCACGCCGCTGCAGCTCGGTGTTATGAAGGCAATGAAGCACGCGCTCGACCCGGCTGCGCTCCTTGCGCCGGGCAATCTCTTCTGATCGTCGGCACGCCGATGCCCGCGTACGCCTCCGTCGTCATCGACGTCGACTCGACCCTCTGCGGCGTCGAGGGGATCGACTTCCTCGCCGCGCGTCGCGGGCCGAAGGTGACGGCGGAGATCGTGGCGCTCACCGACCGTGCGATGAAGGGCGAGATCCCGCTCGAGTCGATCTACGGCCATCGCCTAACGATGATCCGTCCAACGCGCGCCGACATCGCCGCGCTCGCCACGGAGTACGCGCGAACGCTCGCCCCTGGTGCCGGCAATGCGATCGACGCGATGCGCAGGGCCGGCGTGCGCGTTGTCCTCGTGAGCGGCGGAATCCGCGAGGCCATCGCTCCCGTTGCGCGGACGCTCGGCTTCGACGACAGCGACCTCCACGCCGTGTCGCTTCGATTCGACGACGCTGGCAATTACGTGGACTTCGACCGGAGCTCACCGCTGACGACCCAACCGGGAAAGCCCATGCTTGTTACTGACTTGATGCAGGAGGGTCGCCTTTCGCGACCGGTCATCGCTGTTGGCGATGGCGCGACGGACGCGAAGCTCGTCGGTGTCGTCGACCGCTTTGCCGCATTCACGGGCTTTGCGCGTCGCGAGAATGTCATCGCGGTAGCTGACATGGAGGTACCGACCTTTGCTAAACTGGAGCAGATCGTGAGAGGCATGGATTAGCCGCGGCCGTAGCTTCACCGTCCACCGTCCACCGCCATCACTACCTTCGGCACCTTCTTCCTCCCTGGACCGACCGAGGTGCGTCCGGAGATCCTCGCCGCGATGACGCGGCCGATGATCGCGCATCGTGGTCGCGCCTTCGAGGAGCTCTTCGCCCGGCTCGAGGCCGGCCTGCGCGACGTGTTCCTCACGGCGCGGCCGGTCTACATCAGCACGTCCTCCGCGAGCGGCCTGATGGAGGGCGCGGTGCGCAACGCGCCGCCCGGCCCGCTGCTCGCGCTCGTGAACGGCGCTTTCTCGAGCCGCTTTGCGAAGATCGCGAGGGCGTGCGCGCGCGAGGTCGACGTCGTGGACGCGCCGTGGGGCGAGACGTTCGATCTGAATGAGGTGGAGTCGCGACTCGCTGCGCGTCGTTATGCAGCGGTCACCGTCGTGCACTCGGAGACGTCCACCGGCGCGCTCACCGACGTGCGCGCCGTGACCGAGATCGCGCACCGGCATGAGGCGTTGTGCATCGTCGACAGCGTCACCGGCGTGGCTGGCGCCGAGCTGCGCTTCGACGAGTGGGGACTCGACTTCGTTCTCACCGGCTCGCAGAAAGCGCTCGCCCTGCCCCCCGGCCTCGCGTTCGGCGTCGCGTCGACCGAGTTCCTCAGGCGCGCGCGCGGCGTTGCGGACCGCGGCCTCTACTTCGACGTCGTCGAGTTCGAGGAGTTCGCGGCGAAGAATCAGACGCCTGCGACCCCCGCGCTCTCGCTGCTTTACGCGCTCGACGCGCAGCTCGCCGATGTCCTGCGCGAGGGGATCGAGCGCCGCTGGGAGCGCCACGCGGCCATGCGCGACGCGACCACCACCTGGCTCAAACGCGCCGTGACTCGCGTCGATCTCGAGATTGCGATCCTCGCTCCCGAGGAAGCGCGCTCACCGACGATCACGACGATCACCCTGCCGGAGGGACTCAAGAGCGCCGACGTCGTGAATGCCGTCGCGCGGCGCGGCTTCGTGATCGGCACCGGCTACGGGAAGCTCAGGGACACCACGATCCGTATCGGCCATATGGGCGACCACAGCGTCGAGACACTGCGCTCGTGTTTAGCGGAGTGTGAAGATGCGCTTCGGGATGTGGGGGGAATCAAGTGGTGAGCCGAGTGGCTCGCCACCAGCCACTTCTCAACGCGGGGCCCAGGCCGGATCCCAACCCAGTAATCCCTGCGCCCCGATCCTGAGCACCGGCCCGGCGCCGGCTGATCCGACGACCCGAATCTCTCGCGGAGCAGAGTCGTTGACGAAAGCGATGTAACGGCCATCGGGAGACCAGCTCAGGAAACTCCAGAAATTGATGACCGACCAGTCCTGCGGCAAAATGTCGATGACGTTCACTGGGGAGTCGGCATCGACGAGATCGATTCCATCGAGAGCGCTCCACACGGCGACGCGAGTCCCGTCTGGAGACCAGGCAGGAGCAGACTCCGCTGCCTGCGCCGGTCCGAGCGACGTCAATCGTCGCGGCGCGCTACAGTGGTCGTCGCTCTGATAGACTTGAGTAAACGCATCACCGCTCTCGAACTCGGCCCAAACCGTGAACGCCGACCGATGTCCATCGGGCGACCATGACAATGGTCCGATCTTGGCGTTCACTGCCGAGCCGGCGCCGGCGAGGCTCGACACATCTGCGGTCGACACGCCTTGCGTGCACAGAGTTCTGGTCTGTGAGCCGTCCGCTTTCACCTCCTGCACTTTTTCCGTGCCGAGCCTGATCCATGCTCCATCGAGCGACCAGAATGGAGTACCGACGATCGGTGACACCAAGCGCGGCTCCAAGCCCTCCGGGCTCATGACGATGATCCCATGATCGACCTGTACAACGGCGATGCGCTTTCCATCCGGCGACCAAGCCGGGTGACTGTAGGTCATCGCGTCGTTCGTCAGCCGCAGGAGGCCGGATCCGTCACCGTTCACCACGTACAGCTGCGCTGGTCCATCTCTATCGCTGATGAACGCAATCCGTGTGGCCGCTAGAGAAATTGCGGCTCCCGTCGTGAAGGACACGCGCATAAGTTGGCCGAGCGCGTCACCTTCGAGATTCCGGATTTCCGTCGTGAGAACCAGAGTGTATTCGGTGCTCGGTGCAAGCGGAGCATCTGGAGTGAAAGTCACGACGAGCCCCGAAGGCGCCAGCACGGCCGTCCCCGACACCGGCTGCCCAGCCTGCAAGAGCAGCACTGACGGTGGAATCGTCTTCGGGTCGAGCGGCTCGCTGAACACCACGGTAATCCGCGTATTGAGCGGAACGTCTGTCTTTCCGTTAGGCGGCTGTGCGCGCACGACAACCGGTGGCCGACGGCGAGGGACAACCGTCGTCGTCGGCGTGATCGTCACGCCGTCGGCTCCGCTGATGGTGATTGATAACTCGTCCCCGACTCTTGCGCTGATTGCCACCGGGTCGAATCCACCATCCTCCATCAAAGCAGTGAGGAACTCTCCCGTGGCGCGATTGAGAATCGCGGCCGTCGCCCCATCCGGGGCCGCCTTTGGTTGAAGTGAGATGTAGGCGAGCGGGGCACCGGAGCTCACACGGTCGGCCAGCGCTGCGTTTCCAGCGGAATACGAACCTGCGACCGTGGCGGGCGGAATGGTTGGCGCGGAGACGATGAATTGGCCGTCGATGCCATGGACCACCGGAACTGTCGGCGATCGGTCCGAGCAGCCGCTAACCGCGAGCGCCGCGATCAGCAAAGCGGCGCCCAGTGCACGAGAACCCCAGTCACTCAGCACCGTTCGGAACGTCGTCTCCTCGACGGGCGGCATAGCGGTGCTAGCGCTCCATACGCACGCCAAACATCGCAAGGCCAGCCCAGTAAAACGGGTGTGCGCTGGCGGCATCGCGCAACGTCGCCCGCTGAGCCTCCGCCAACGCAACGGCTTCGCCGCGCTCCACCAACGCACCGTAAAAACGCTCCATGAGGCGTGAGGTGGCCCGATCCTCGACCGGCCAGAGCGTGCCTAACACGTTCGACGCCCCTGCGATGAGAAAGCTTTGAACAAGACCGATCCAATCTTCGCCTGTTGGGACGTCTCCTAACGTTCCGGAGCTGACCGCCGTCTGACAGGCACTCAACACGAGGAGCCGGGCGTGGAGCGAAAGAGACAACACTTCGTGAACCTCGAGCCGCCCATCGTCGCCGGTTTCCGGGGCGAGCTCCACGAACGAGAACAACGGATTCCTTTTGTTCAGCACACCGGAGGTCGCGAGGTGAATGATTTCCGCGTTGGGCGCTGCGAGACGAAAGGCGTGTGCAGTTGCCGCGGCGCCCGTCAGCACGGTTGCGCGCCCACCGTACCGCCGGCCGATTGCGTCGACCTCATCGCGCGACGCCGGGAGTGCACTCTCTTGTGGCGCCAGAGCGAGTACGCGATCACTCATTCGTCTCGGTCCCGCCGTGCGCTCGAGCCACACTGAAGCGGACGGTGTAAAGGACAGCACATAACGCTCGACGAGAAATCGTTCCGGCATGCTGGCAGAGGCCGGGGGAATCACGAGCGCGGCGAATGGCAGGTAGTGCAGTTCGGCGTGCGGCACAATGATAAGCGTTTGCTTACCTTGCAGGTAAGGCTCCAGCGGCCCGACCAGTTCCTGATAGAGACGGCGCAACGGTGCTCGCCAGAGCGCGAGGGAAGCCGGGTCACGCGGACGCGCCAGATTGGCTCGTGCAAACTTGACCAGCGTCGCCAGTTCGTGTCGCGAGGCATGCAGGTCGACGGAGGCGACCCCGGCGGTGGTGACGACAAACGCCACCGTGGTCGAATCGGCAACGAGGTACTCGATCAGCGCCTCCTCGGGAGCGAGACGAGCGGCCACCTCTTGCCACCCGATCGTTTCCGTGGCCACCAGACGCGTATAATCGGGGCTGCGTTCCTTCATCTCGAGCAACAGCGAGCTGTAGCTCCGTTGCGCGCTGTCGAGCGCTTCACGCATCGCGTCTTGTTGGCCCGCGGAGATCTTTGCGCCGCGAAGGGTGCTGGCACGGCCTCCGCCTTCCAGCAACGCATGAGTGAGCTCATCGATGCGTCGCCGGAGATCCTGTTCCTGTAACCTCGTGCTGTCATCTGCCTCGGGCGACGCGATCCGGCCCCGTGCCATGAGACTGAGCATCTGGCGCGCGCGGAGGCGTTCGCTTACGGCGAAGGCCTCGGCGTCATTGCCACGCGCGTGTTCCGCGAGAGTGAGCCGGGCGTAGACTGGCCATTTGTCCTCGAGGAAGGCACTGCGTCGCTCCTCCAGGCGGATTGCCTCCGACGTTCGCTCGATATCGCTAACGGCGAGGCGCAGCTCACGCACCGCATCCACGAACGCACCGCGGCTCTCGAGAGCTTCACCGAGGCCTGCATGCAATCGCCAGCTAACGTCTGGCGCGGACCGCGTGCCGAGACGCGTCAGCCCGTCTCGGAACGCCCGCTCGGCCGTCGCGAGCTGGCCGCTCGACGCCTCGGCATCGCCTAACGATGCAAGCGCCATCGCCTCACCGACCATGTCGCCGGACGAGTGAAACGACGCGAGGCTCCGAGCGAGTGATCGCCGCGCACCACCGAAATCTCCTCGCTGCTGCTGCGTGTAGCCGATGAGCAGTGTCGTCGTTGCCGCAGCGCGGGTGTCGCCACTGTTCTGATGCGCACGCGTGATCGCCTGAAATTCGCTGAGCGCGGCCTCGAAGTCCTGCCGCAGCAAGAACAGTGTCCCTCGGCCTTCTCTCGCGGCGAGCCGCCCAGGCTCGTCGTTCGCCTCGCCGAAGAGGCGTGCGGCGCGCGCGTAGAGGCCGTCAGCCTCGGCGAGCATATTGAGCTGCACGGAGAGGTCGGCGCGCGCCAGCGCCAACCCGGCCATGACGGACGCCGCCGCGTGCGTTGTCGCGGCGCGGCGTTCGGCCTGCCTCAGTTCGTTCATGGCACCTTGAACTTCTCCCATGGCGGCGATCACCAGCGCGAGTTGGCGACGCGCGTCCACGGCGTCATCGTTCGCACCCGTCGTCTCGTAAATACTGAGCGCATTGCGCATAAGTGCTTGCGCGCGCGGGAAGTCGCCGCGTCGTACCTCGAGAAGTCCCATGTTGCGGAGCACGAACGCGATGTCCACGCCTTCACCCCGCGACCGATAGATGTGGAGTGCCTGATCATACAGCGTTTCCGCTGCGGCGTAGTCGGCGGTCATGCTCGCCACATTGCCCAGATTCGTGAGGTTGGTGGCGGCACTCCCCGTGCGTCCGTAAAGGCGATTGATGGCGAGCGCCGACGTGTACGCCCGCCGTGCCTCGGCGAGATCGCCAAGCGATTGCGCGATGAGACCGATGTTGTTCTGATCGGCGGCGAGACCGCCGACGTCGCCAATGCGCTCGCGTAGCGCGCTCGATTGCGAGTAGAGCTGCCGCGAGTCCGCGAGCTCACCGCGATCCTTGCTCACACTGGCAAGGGTGCCGATGGCGTTGGCGGCGGTGCGCAGATCACCAGTGGCCAGCGCCATTGCGCGCGCGCGAGCCAAATACACGCCGGCGCTATCGAACCGCCTCGTTAGGTAGAAGCCAGCGCCGATGTTGCCTAACGCGGCCGCCTCGCCGGCGGAGTCGTTCAGCGCGGCCGCGCGACGCAGGCTTGCGCGCCAGAGGCGCTGCGCTGCGACAACACCTTGACGATGGCTCGCCTCCACGCCCAGTCGTCGCAGACTATCAATCAGCACCTTGGCGTCGCGCCGTTGCGGCGTCCACCGCACGAAGCGGTCGACCTGCCGCATCGGAAATGAATCACGCCAGACCTGAGCATAGGCCCTCGTGAGACGTTGGGCCGCAGCGAGACGGGCGTCACGCGTGCTGTCGGATGTGCGAGCCGCGGCGAGCGCAAGCAGGCGCCTCAACGCCTCACGTGCGTCGTCCGGTCGCTCGCGAACCGCAGCCGCGAGGGCAGTGCTATCCGACTCCTCGCCAAAAACGCGAAGGGAGTCTGCGCCACCGCGGGACTGCTGAAGGGCCTGGAGAACACAAATGCAGAACGCGACGATCGTCATACGAGACCCCGATGCTTCGCGCGACGGAGTGCGGCGTGATCTGTCACCGCGCTGACGCGCGCCGTGTCGTGAACGGTGCGAGGTCCGACGCAGCCCAGCGGTCCTCCCAACCCACCCGCGCCTCGACACCCCAGAGATACGTGCCGTTCGCCGAATGCCACAAGAGGTCCGGCACGGCAACCGCAGTATCGCGGGTGACGCCCTCCCAGACGACAGTCCCACTCCGATCAAACACGCTAATCCGATAGCGATTCGCGCGCGGCACCGCCGTCCACCGAAACGTATCCGGTGCAGTCGCAACGCCAGTCGGAGAGATCAGAACGGGAGCCGCCACTGACGACACGCTCTCCTCGCGGTACGCTGGCTTGGCAACTTTGGACAACAGCGTTGCTCGACCGAGGAGGGCGAGCACTGCAGCCGCCGCGGCCAACGAGAGGCTACCAATCACGAGCGGTCGCCTCCGCCGAGCGGGAGCAGTGTTCGTGCTGCGGTCATCGAGCGCTCGTTGCACCTCGGCGTCGTCGAGCAATCGCGCCGCTGCGGCGAGCTCGCGAGCGCACCGCGCGCAGCCGAGAATATGAGTTACGATGGCTGGCGAACCATTCAGATCGATATTCCCCTCAGCGATTCCGGCGATCGATTCCTCATCGAGACAGTCGTCCGTCCGATGGCCGGGTCGCGAAACGAAACGCAGCGCGGTGGCCTGCGCGCGAAGCATGTCGATAGCATGTCGACAGCTGTCGCAGCCGGCGACGTGGAGCAATACGCTCGCATCGCACGTAGTGCTCGACTCGGCGGCTGCGATCTGAAGCAACTCAACCTCGCTCGGATGCGGATCGATCACGGCTTCCTCTTTGGCGCCAATCGGAGGTCATTGGACGATGGCCGCGATCCGAATTGCTCATTCATGTTACAAGTCTTCACGACGGATGCCTCGACGTTTGAGCCCCTCTCGTACGGACGCCAGAGCACGATACACGCGGTTGTAGACCGCCTTCGCGTTAGGCCAGCGCAACGCACGCGCGATCGCCGCCGCCGGCATCTCATGCACGACGAACATTTCCACCGCCAGCCGCTCGTCCGCCGGCAGCGAGCCCAAGGCGCTCGCGATGCGAGACGCCGTGTCGATGACCACGGCCTGATCGATGACCTCCTCAGCGATGGCATCGGCGAGCGAGAGCGGACCTGGTCCGGCGATCTCCCGCGCCACCGGTCTCCATCGGGTCGCATCGACGGCTCGATACGTCGCCCTCAAGTCTTCAGCGAAGATCGAGAACGAGAGCGTCGCATTGCTTCTCGTTCGCAAAACCTCGTACGCCTCGACGTGCGAACGGCCCTGTAGGAAAACGAGGTCGAATATCTGCTGCTGCAGGGTCGAGAGCGACGCGCTGAAACGAGGACGTTGCCGGAGGCCGTGACGCCGCAGCCAATCGATGACTTGATGACGAACGACGGTCGCGAGCCAGCTCGAGAAACGCGCCGTATGTGTCGGCCGATCCCAGTACTTCCGGAGCCGCAGGAGCCGACTCTCGCGGAGAGCCATGCACACGTCGGCAAAGACGTCCATGACCTCGTCGTCATCCCGTGTGTAATGCCGGATGGTCGCGAAGATCAATCGCCGGTACTGGCCGACAAAGAGATCCCACGCCCGGTCCGAGTCGCCGTCCTGAAGAGCCGTGAGCCAGGGCTCTTCAGGTGCCGCGTCCCCAGCGTTCATTACCTCAACATCGCCCCGTTCCGACCATCGCGACTCGTCCCTCGAGTGCCCACATCGAATTAGCAGCCCATCCTCTGTTGACGAAACCGAAGCGCCGAATTACTCGCGGATCGGATAGGCGAAATGGCCCGCTGCAGAGGCCGCGGGCCATTCGCCTTCCGTCAGCGCCGGCACGCCACGGCGCCGCGCCCACGAGTAGCTCACGCTCTAGAACACCGCCGAAAGCAGTCCGTTGGTTCGATCGTACTCGAGCGCCCACTGGGCAACGGAACGACCGAGCGCCTGTCCGGCCGCAATGTCGAAGAAGTAGTGAATTCCGCCGTAGACGCGTGACATCCCCGCTTCGGCAACCTGCTGCTCGAGGGTTGCGCTCTTGTCCGGGAAGAAGGCTTCGAGCACGGTGGCAGCCGAGGCTGAGGCGCACGAATGCCCCGACGGATAGGACGGGTGATTTGGTCGACCGATGATCAGCTTTGCATTCGTGAGATCGGTAGGATCAACCATCCACGGACGCAGCGTCAGGTAATGGTATTTCGCGTCGAAGCATCCGATTGACGCGTCAGCGCCGGTGGAGCTCACGAGGGCAAGGACATGGGCCGCTTCCCGCTCGTCGAGGCCGTACTCGACAACGTAGCTCCCCGCCAGTTGCACCCAATAACCCATCGCCGTGAGGCTCCCGTTAGGCAGGTTCCAGAATGTGGCGATCGCCGCCTGCTCCGGCGTCCTCGCGTTCACCACGGCGGCTACAGCGTTCGCGGCCGAGATGAGATCCGCTGGCGGCGGCGGAGGACGGAATTGGCTCGGGGAATTGAGATAATACGGCCGCATGGTCGGTCCCTGGAAGCCTGCCGGGATGTGCGGTGTGGCGTCGGCATCCATGCGCCAGATCGTTGGCCCCGTCAGCAAGCTGTTCGGATCCCAGACGCGGGGAGTGCCGTCCGGGTTCGTGAACCCATCGGCGCGAGCCCTCGCCACGACCGCGTTTCCGATGGCGCGACCGATCACGACTCCGCTTGCGAATTGGTGCTGAACTCCCGGCGAGCCAAGCGCGCCCTCGCTCGCCAGCTGCGCCTCGATCTGCGCGACGTCAAGCGGAAAAAGATACGACAGCACTTGCGCCGACGCAGCCGCAACCGCCCCGCGCATCTCGTAGAAATGCGCGCGGGGACTCGCATTCGAGCCGTCATTGCCCTCGGCGACATCGCCGCTCGGCGCCGCGGCGACGGCCGCGCCATACTGCGCGACGCCTACGATCCCATACTGACGTGCCGCCACGAATGGTGAAATCAGGCGACTCGCGACGAGTCTACCGGCTGTTGCTTGCCAGGTGACGCTCGCTGGCACCGCATCGGTCGGCTGGGCGAGATCGCTGTTGGAGTGGAGTGCGCGCGTCGCTCCGGACAGCGGCACGTTAGGCGCGGTCGGTCGATCGGAGCAGCTGACGAGCACGACGAACGCAGCGGCGAGGAAGCCAGCTTGACGAATCATTGGGTACCTCCGGCGAGGTAGGGGAGGGGCGACTCGTCTTCGTTTGACGGACACCAGCGTCGGAATTGCTCAGGCGATGAAAAGCCTCACGCCATTGCTGTGAGCCACCGGAGCTCCTTGAGCATACGCTCAATCGAAAGCATGCTCCTCGAAAACGCAGGGGGGCGTGTCCTTCTTTTCTTAAGGTCTGATGGCGGCCTTCACTGGGATCGAACTGCTCGTTGTGGTCCCGTCGCCGAACTGCCCATAATCATTCGCGCCCCAGCAGTAAGTCCCGTCGACCGTGACGCCACACGTGTTCTGACCACCCGCGCTCAGCGAGAGGAACCGGAGCCCGCCCGAGACGAGCACGGGCACGTCGCTATTCGCCGCCGTACCGTCGCCGAGCGCGCCGCCGTTCCCACCCCAGCAGTAAGCCTCACCGGTACGAGTGAGCCCGCAGCTATGCCACGAACCGGTGGTGACCGTCGTGAATCGCAGTCCACCCGACACCAAGACCGGTACGCTGCTGTCCATAGTGGTGCCGCTGCCGAGCTGCCCGAGTGAATTCAATCCCCAGCAGTAGGCCAGTCCGTCGATTGTGAGCCCGCAACTGTGATAGCTGCCGGTATTGATTGCAATGAATCGCGGTGCACTCGAGACCCGCACCGGCACTTGGTGATTCGTCGTGCCTCCGTCGCCCAGTTCACCGTACTGGTTGTATCCCCAGCAGTAGGCTTCCGCTCCGGTCGTGAGTCCACAGGTGTGATACCCACCGCTGCTTATGGCAGCGAAGTGCAATGCGCCCGACACCGGCACAGGCACCGTGCTACAGGGCTGGTTAGGCGACACTGGGATGAAGGCTGCGGAGTCAGCAGAGGAATAGCACGGTGTCGGCGTGCCGCTGCCGAGTTCATAGTCCCTGTTGTATCCCCAGCAGTAGGCCGAACCATCAGGCGTAAGTCCGCAGGTGGAGGTGGTAAGACCACTACTAAGGGCGACGAAGCGTAGTCCACCCGATACCGGAGTTGGTGAGGGGCTGCACGGCTGGCTGCCTACGCCTTCTTCGGCCCAATCGGCTGAGAAACACATCTGCGTCGCGCTGGTCTTTCCACTTCCCAGTGCTCCGAAGAGGTTGGACCCCCAGCAATAGGCAGCCCCGTCGGTGGCCAGCCCGCAGATCTGCAGAGAAGCCGTGCGGAGCACGCTGAAGCGCTGCCCGCCGCTGACAGCCACGGGTGCCACGTGGTCCTGTGTGGTACCGTCGCCGAGGCGGCCGAGATCGTTCGCTCCCCAGCAATATGCGTTTCCGCTTGCAGTAAGCCCGCAGCCTGACGCGACGCCCGCGTTGATCGCGGCAAAGCCGTTCACCGTAACGACGTCGACGGTCGCGCCTCCCCGGATCGAACTCCTGCGCGCGTCGGTGATGGTCAGCGTCTGGTTGCCGGCACTCTCAAAGGTGGTTGTGACAATGTGAGTTCCCCGGTCTGCGGCGACGAAGGTGTAGTCGGGCGGCAGCTGCGCCAATGGATCCGACGAGCTGAAATGCACAATGCCTGTGTAGTCCGTGACGTCAGCGCCGGAAGCACTCCTCGCGTTAACCGCGTAGGCCAGAGACTGCCCTATTGCAATTGAGCCCGGAAGGACCGAAACCGAGAGCGAGGCGACCTCCGACTTCTGCGGTTCCGCAGGCTGCGCTCCCGTCGTGAACGGCACTCGAAGCTCCGCATCGAGCGGCTCACCATTTGAGTTCCGTAAGCCAGTCGTAATCACCAACTCATAGTTGGTGACGCCGGTCAGGGGTGCATCAAGGACGAGTTCAGCCACGATTCGCGACGGCGACAGCAACACGGCGCCGGCAACCACGCTCGAGCCCTGTAGCAATTGTATCGAGGCAGACACCGAAGAAGGATCAACCGGCTCGTTGAAGACAATTGTTATTCGCGTGTTGAGCGGGACGTCGGTCTTGCCCTTCGGTGGATCGGTCCGCACCACGGTCGGCGGCCGTCGCCGCGGCACCGTCGTCCTGGCGATTGCAATCGCTCTGGAGTGGCTGCGAAGCTCGATCGCCAGCTCGTCGCCCACCGACGCCGGGAGTGCGACCGGATCGAATCCACCGTCAATCAGCGCGACGATGAACTGCTCTCGTGCTGAGAGATTACTGATGATCGCGCTATCACCACTGGTCGAGCGGGGCGGCAAAGAGACATACACGACGTCGTCGTCTGTATCACCGCTGCGGACTGGGTCCGACGCGGCAATCTTGTCTGAGGAGCCCGACGTTGCGCCGTGCTGTGAGAACGGCGCCGACACGAGCACCCGCGCGCCGAACTCCTCGTTCGCGGCAGTGCCCAAGCTGTCGGTCTGCGTCTCGGTCGGCGACCTGTCCGTGCAGCCGATCGCCAGCACCGCGAGCGCGGTCCCGAAGACGATCGCGATGCTTGGCGGCGAGTACCCTCTGCGCATTCTAGGCATCGCCTTCTGTTGACGAGTCCGCAGCCTGGAATTGCTCAGCCGCGATCATACAACCAGAAGGGCCCACGGCTTACGCCCTGGGCCCTCCGAATTCACCAACCAACCTACCACCAGTCACCAATCACTTTTTCGGATCGTGCTCGTCGTCGTCTGATCCGAAGTTGAATCCCGAATCATCGCCACCGCTCATCCTCTCGACGCGTAGCAGCTGCTTGTACGTGCGGCCGCCAACCTGGAGCGTGACGAGATAGTCACCGGTGTTCACGACGGG
>JAJKIR010000227.1 GCA_021154325.1 Gemmatimonas sp. | reverse complement strand
GTCGCCCTGCTCGTCCGGCGCCTGGCCCATCTCCATCACCGTCGTCTGCATGAAATCGAGCGCAACGACGTCGCCTCGCACTCCGCCGATCGTGATCCGGTCTCCGACATTGAATATCCGGCCACGGAGAATGATGAGGTACGCCGCGAACGCCGTGACCACTCGCTGGAGAGCGATCGCGACGCCCGCGGAGATGAGGCCCACGGCGGTGGCGAGTCGCGAGGGATCGTCGAACCAGATGGAGATGATTCCGACGACCAGGATCAGCGTTCCGAGGATTCGAATCGCCTGCCGGCCCCAGAAGTAGCCGCGCTCGTGCGCCGATCCTTTTATGAGCGCGCGCATCAGTGCCCGGGCGCCGCGCGACAGCAGCGCGACCGCGATGATCAGGGCAAGCGTGATGAGTAGCTTTGTGAGCGTGGTGCGGTTCATTCCAACAAGAGTGACGCCGCCGATTCCGAGCGGGTGCTCGGCAGCAGAGACTTGAATCAGAGCGCGAATCATGCGGATCAGCTGTGGAAGTCGGTGTTCGCCCGAAGGGCAGGCGGCTCGTCGTCGCAAGCGACAGGCCGGGATCCTTCTGCTCGGCACGATTGCGTTCGGCTCCGCTCGCGCGCAGGACACCGTGATCGCTCGCCTCCCACCTGTGGTCACGGTCACGAGAGACATCGGCCGCTCGGCGCTGGACCTCCCATACGCGATCAGCGAGATACGCCCGGACAGCGCCCGGCCGGGCCAGACTCACCTCCTCGTCGATCAGACGTTGTTCCTGCTGCCGGGAGTGACCGTCGCGAACCGAACGAATCCCTCCCAGGACCCACGCATCTCGATTCGCGGCTTTGGCGCGCGGTCGGCGTTCGGCGTCCGCAGCATTCGCATCCTCCGCGACGGGATGCCGCTCACGCTGCCCGATGGGCAGACGCCAATCGATTACCTCGATCTCGAGTCCGTGGGTCGGGTCGAAGCGATCCGCGGCACGGCGTCAGCGCTCTATGGCAACGCCGCCGGCGGTGTGATCGACATTCGCTCGGCTGGACCGCCGATTCTGCCAGTCGCGGCTCAGGCGCGCACCTGGTTCGGCGACTACGGCACGCGGCGCGTCACCGGTGTCGTCGGCGGCTCAACCGACGCGGTGTTCTATCAGGCAAACGTCGGCCACACCGCTTCCGACAACTTTAGACTTTACTCACGGCAGGAGCTGACGAACGGCTATCTGCGCGTCGGCACCACGGCCCTCGGTACCGATATCGTCTTTCAGGGGCTCGGGCTCGACATGCCGACCGCGCAAAACCCCGGCGCGTTGACGGCGTCGCAGCTCGACGCGAATCCCCGGCTGCCCGATTCGGCCTCGGTGCGAAAGCTCGCGCGGAAGGCGGTGCATCAGCTCCAGTTCGGGCTCTCGGCCACGCACCCGCTCAGCGACGCCCGGGGCGGGGAGCTCTTCGCCCAGCTCTACGGCGGCACGCGCGATCTCTACAATCCGCTCACCTTCGCCGTCGTGGACGTCGGACGTGTGCAATACGGAGGCGGCGCTCGCGCTACGCTCCCATTCACCCTCGGGCTGCCACAGAGGTTCAGCGTCGGCGTCGATGCCGCCATGCAGAACGATCTGCGGAAGAACTGGGCAAACTGCAACGCCGTGGCGGCGGCCACGGCCGCGTGTCCCGCGGTGCCTAACGAGAAGGGCGTGTTGCAGCTCGACCAGAGAGAGATCGTCTCCAACGTCGGGCCCTATCTTCGCGACGAGCTGCAGCTCGGGCGCGTCGACCTCAGCGCCGGCATCCGCGCCGACTACGTCCGGTTCGAGCTGCAGGATCATTTCGTCACCGATGGCCGCGACGACTCTGGCGTGCGCGTGCTCCATGCCGTGAGTCCGATGGCGGGTGCCGTCGTTAGGCTCTCGCCCCTCTCCGCGTGGTACCTCAACGTCGGCTCGGCGTTCGAGACGCCAACGACGACGGAGCTCGGTAATCAGCCCAACGGCAACGCCGGACTCAATTACGACCTCAAGCCGCAATTCTCGACGACCTACGAGAGTGGTCTCAAGGGGTTCCTCCTCAGCCGCTTTCAGTACGACGTCGCGCTCTTCGAGACCGAAGTGCGCGACGAGCTCATACCGTTCGAGGTACCTGGCGGCAATGGCAGGACGTACTACCGAAACGCGGGTCGCACTCGCCGGCGCGGGCTCGAGCTCTCCACGGGAACCGAGATCGGTCCCCTCGCGCTCACCGCCGCCTACACGTACTCGCACTTCCGCTTTCGCGACTTCGTCTCTGCCGGAACGCAGTTCGCCGGGCACGTGATCCCCGGCATTCCCGAGCATCAGGCACAGGGGAGCGCGACCTGGCGCTTCCAGCGTGCGTTCGCCACGGTCGAGGCGCTCGCCAAGAGCGCGGTCTACGTCGACGACGCGAACAGCGCGCGCGCCGCCGGTTTCGCGGTCTACAATCTCAGGCTCGGCGCGGACGGCCTCGGACGGTTTGTGTGGCTGACGCCAGTCGTGACCATCCAGAACCTCTTCGACCGGCGCTATGTCGGATCAGTCGCGATCAACGCGGCGGGCACACCGGCGACGGCGAAGTTCTATGAGCCCGCGCCACAGCGCACACTCCTCGTGGGGCTCACGATCGGCGTTGGTCGTTAGGCAGCGACAGCGCCAGCGTCAGGAGCGCTGCTCGAAGCCGATCACCTTCGCGAGGCGGCGCACATGCCGCTCGGCCTCGGAGAAGCGGGCGCGGAGAAACGCGACGACCAGCTCCTCCGCCAGCGAAGGTCCAACGACGCGCGCGCCGAGGCAGAGAACGTTCATGGAGTCGTCCTCGACCCCTTGATGCGCCGAGAAAGTGTCGTGGCAGAGCGCCGCGCGAATGCCATTGAACTTGTTTGCCGCCACCGACGCGCCGACACCGCTCCCGCAGAGGAGCAGACCGCGATCAGCCCTGCCTTCGCGAATGGCCATCGCGACGCGCTCCGCGGAATCCGGGTAGTCATCACCAGGAACGAGCTCCTTCGCACCACAGTCGAGGACTTCGTGCCCGGCCGCGCGGATCACGTCCATCATCCGCTCCTTCAGCGGAAAGCCGGCATGATCGGCGGCGACGGCGATTCTCACCGCCCGCTCCTCGCCGCGGACGCGCCCGCGCCCTGCGTTGCGTGCTCGTAGACGAGTCTCGAGATGTCGGCGATGAGTGAACGTGCAACTTTCTCGTCCGGAATTCCCCGCGTCAAAACGACGAGCACGTAGGGACCGCGACCCTGCGGATACACGATCGCCGCGTCGTGGAGATGGCCGGTAATCTGCCCCGTCTTGTGGGCGACGCGTGTTCCGGCGGGCAGCCCGGCCGGGATCTCGTCGTTGAACTCCTGCCGTGACAGAATCGCGCGCATCGAGTCGGTGCTCGCCGGCGACGCGGCCTTCCCGGTCTCGATCGCGGACATCAGCACGGCGAGATCGCGAGCGGTCGTCGTGTTGTTCATCCCCGCTTCGTAAGCTTTGTTGTCTTCGACGCCCCGCAGCACCTGGATGTCCTTCGCGCCCAGCTCGTGGGCGGTGGCGTTCGCTCTCATCGCTCCAACGACGGCAATGAGCGTGTTCGTCGCAAGGTTGCTCGAGCGCGTGATCATGTGCTCCAGCAGATCGTGCACGCTCACGGCCGAGCCGATCCAGCGGTAGACGAGACTGTCCGAGTCGTCCTTGGCGTCGAGCGAGTAGGGCGTTCCGTCCACGATCGAAGCGAACTCGTTCTTGAGCGGGATCCGCTGCGACAGGCTGATTTGCCCGCGCTCCGCACGCCGGAACAGCTCGATCATCACCGGCACCTTCATCGTGCTCGCCGCATGGAAGCGCTCGTCGGCCCCGAGGTAGAGCGTATCAGCGCGACCAAGCTCGCGAAACGCGACCCCGACGGTTGCGCCCGGCACCTCGGCGATGCGTCGCTCGATGCGCGCTCGCAGCGAATCGTTCGTCGCGCGCTCTGCAGCCGGCGACGAAAGCGCGGCTGACAGCTGGCAAATGAGTGCCGCGGCGGTGATCGGAGTCATGCGAGCAAGATAGACCAAACGTGACCACCGCTACAAGCGGAATTCGTCGTTGCCAACTGCCATGGTAATTCGTGTCATACGTGGAGACACCAGCACTCTCCCACGTCGCCTTTCACCACGCGCATTCATGTCGCTTCCAAGGACCGAGTCGGGCGGAGCACCCGAGCCGGGCCCCAACAGCTCGATCAGACGGGAGCGGCTGCGCTTCAGCGAGTTCTCCTTCTCGCGCTCACCCTCCGGCCACGTCTCGATCAACGTCGAGCTCGAGTACGACGGGCAGCGCTGGTTCGGTCGTGCCGCGGGTCAATCGAGCCCACTCGGCGACCTGCGCATGGCGGCGGAAGCGGCACTGCGCGCACTCGAGGAGTTCGCCGAGGGATCGCTCTCCTTCGAGCTGATCGGCGTGAAGCACATTCGCGCTTTCGATTCCAACCTCGTCATCGTTTCCATTGCTGTGCGCGACTCCGCGGGCACTCGACTCGTCGGCTGCTATCTCGCCGACGAAGACATGCCGCGTGGCGCCGCGCTCGCCGTTCTGAACGCGACCAATCGTCTCCTCGGGAATTATCTCGCAACGCGCTGAAGCGCGTGCCGCTCTCGCGAACCTTCCGCTTCGAACGCAGCATCTACCGACTGAGGGCGTTCAAGTGGACCGCGACAGGTTCGTTCACTAGTGTCAGACTCGTGAAAAAAGCTCTGCTCATCTCGATCGCGGCCGGCTTCGCCGGCTGTGCCCACCCGCCCGCTCCGAGCGTGGCACCTGTGCCGGTTCCCGCGGCGAGTGCCGAGGGCGTGGGCCCATCGTCCAGCGGCGTCGGGCGCGATACGAGTGCGCGCGTGGATACAACGCGGGCACGGGCCCAGGCGAGCGCCGCAGACAGCGTCACCGTGAGTTCCTCGGAGGTCAGCAAGCGCGCCGGCGAGGTCTTCGGCGACAGCGGCTCCGCAGCGTCTCCCGCAGCTCGCGGGGACTCGAGCGCGATGAACGACGGTCCCACATGGGACATCGATGTCCGGTCGTACGAGACCACCGAGCGCGTCGAGCACTATCTCCGCGTCTTCAGCGGCTCGGCCCGCGAGCACATAATCGCACAGCTCGAGGAAGGGAGCCGCTTCGAGCCGATGATCAGAGCGAAGATGCGGGCGGGTGGTCTGCCGGAAGACATGTACTACCTCGCCCTCATCGAGAGCGGCTTCAATCCCAACGCGTACTCGCGCGCCGCCGCTGTTGGCATGTGGCAGTTCATGGCGTCGACGGCGCGCGACATGGGGATGCGCGTCGACTGGTGGGTCGACGAGCGGAGAGATCCCATCAAGTCGACCACGGCGGCGGTCGGATTCATCCGAGGCCTGAAGGCGCAGCTCGGATCGCTCTACCTCGCCGCGGCCGCGTACAATGGCGGACCGGGTCGTATCGCGCGCGGCCTAACGAGATACGCCGACGATCTCGAAGGTACGAGCGGAGACGACAAGTTCTTCGCCCTCGCCGACAAGGACTTCCTGCCGCGCGAGACGCGTGAGTATGTCCCGCAGTTGATTGCGACCGCGTTGATCGCGAAGGAGCCGAAGCGCTACGGGATGGAGATCCGCACCCTGCCTCCCTTCACGTACGATTCGGTTCGTGTGGGCCCGGCAGTACCGGTGGCGGCGATCGCCAAGGCCAGCGGCGCGACGGTAGCCCAGATCCTCGGGCTCAATCCGCAGATCCTCCGCGGGATGACGCCGCCGCGCGATTCTATCCGCGTGCGGATCCCGGTGGGCTCGGCATCTACATTCGATAGCCTGCTGCGCGCACTGCCACAGGAGGAGCGCGTGGGAGTCCGGCGCGTGCTCAGCAAGAAGGGCGATTACCCAGAGACCGTCGCGGAGCGCTACGGATTGCGCACCAGACAGGTGCTGCTGTTCAATCCGAAGGCTGAACGCTCGAAGAAGACTGGGCGGCTGGCTGCCGAGCAGGTCCTGCTCATTCCGTCAGCTGCCGTCGCTGCTGCCGCAACCGACGCACCCGATCCTTCGATCGAGCGGTACTCGAGCGGCACACGGACCCATGTCGTGCGTCATGGCGAGAGCCTGGGCCTGATCGCCAAGCATTACCACACGACAGTGAAGTCGATCATGGCGCTCAACGGCATGAAGCGCTCGATCATCTTCCCGGGGCAGTCGCTTGTGGTCTCGGGCCGGCCCGCTCGAAGCTCAGCGAAGCGCAGCTCACGCAAGCCGGCGAGCTCCAAAACGGGCGCAAGAAAGGGGGGAGTCGCGCAGGCGGGCACCGCGCGCTCCCCCCGTTCGAAGCCGTGAGCTGCTACTCGACGATTCCTTTGCCTTTGTAGCCCCTGGTCAGGATCCGGTCGTAGCCGTTCGATGGATCCAGCCCGGCGTGCAGCGCGTTGTTCACGGCAACCTCGCCCCGGTTGTAGACGAGAAGGGCAAGCTTCGCGTTGCCGTGGTACTGCCCGATCAACCCGCGCAGATAGCGAAAGCCGATGCGGAGATTCGTGGTCGGCTCGTACAGCTTATCGCGGGTGATGTCGCGCTGGTAATACCGAGCCGTCGGGAGCATCATCTGGGTCAATCCGATCGCGCCAACGGGACTCGTCGCGCGGGGATTGAAATCACTCTCCAGCCGGACCAGCCGGAACGCGAGCTCGGGATCGATCCCCTCCGCCATCGAGGCGTCGAGGATGTGCGTCGCGAGATTCGCCGGAATGGCAAACCGGGTCGAGTAATTGATGATGCGGTCCGCCCGCTCGTAGCGGGCGCGGAGGAGGTCCATCTCCCCCTTGGTGGAATCGAGCTCCTGGCGCAATTCACCAGTGCCGCGCCCAAAACCCAGCGAGAAGCCGCTGGAATGCCCCGCCACCTCGGCGTTAGCCGTTCCGGGCTGCCGGGTGGCAAGAATGATGGCCACGACCGTGACAGCAACGGCCGCAGTGATGCTTCGCTTGAGGCGCTTACGGCGCCGGGCAGCATCGCCACGGTGCACGTATGTACCACGCAAATTGCGCATAAGTTATCTACTGGCAACAGGTTGAGTACAACGCTACTGCCCGCTTCGACCTCACGATAAGCGGCAACGACGGTGCCATCAACCCCTTGACCAATCGCCGAGCTTGCCACCTGACTTGTGTAACAACGATATATCGTCCAGTCTCATTCCACGGTCCAAACTCTTTGCCATGTCGTAAATCGTGAGCAGGGCGACCGTTACGGCCGTGAGTGCCTCCATCTCGACACCTGTCTTCCAGGTGGCTCGCGCCGTTGCCTCGGCAATAATGCCCGGCAGAGACTCGTCTGGGCGCAGCACGATCTGGAGATCGGTGAGCGGAATCGGGTGGCAGAGGGGGATGAGATCGGGCGTCCGCTTGGCGGCAAGTATCCCGGCGACCCGAGCGACGGCGAGCACGTCGCCTTTCTCGAGGGTGTTGGCCTGGATCGCGGCGAGCGTCTCGGCGCGCATCATGATGGAGCCCCGGGCGCGTGCGACCCTCTCGGTGAGAGCCTTCCCGCCGACGTCGACCATGCTTGCTTCGCCAGAAGAGCTGACGTGGGAGAGCGGCTCCCGGTTGTCGGGTGCGCTCATTGACGAGAGCCGATGAGCGTGGACATCTCGCGAATCAGCGCCGCCGTCAGGAGCTGCGGATTGACGTTGCCGGAGGCCTGCTCCTTCACGCGCTCCACCACCTCCAAAGCCTTTGCAGCCCCAGCGCTGAGACGCTCGTTTCCTGACGCGACTCCACTCTTGACGCGGTGGTGGAGGAGCACCTCGAGCGCGTCCAGGGTGTCGGTGAAGCTTCCCCGCGCCCGGGCGGCGCCCTGGCCGAAGGCGACGCGATAGCCACCGGCGCGATCAGCAGACGTTGCTGCGTCCAGCAGCCGTTGCGCCTGCTGGGTGGCCTCTCTCAACGAAGCGCTGGCGAGCAATCGTCCAGGCGCGCCGGCAGCCAACCCGATGAGCTCCGACATTGGTGTCTTCGAACTGTCCGAGCGGAGCTGCGACTTCACGATTGGATCGGCGAGGAACTCGCCGACGGCGGCATCGGCGATCGGTGTCACGCGGACGCTGATGACCCGTGACCGAATCGTGGGAAGCAGCGCACCCGGCTCAGATGAGGTGAGCACGAGGGTCGTGTCAGCCGGGGGCTCCTCGAGCAGCTTGAGGAAGGCGTTCGCCGCCGCGTCCGAACCCTCCTGCGGCACCATGCGCTCGGCATCGCCGATGACGAACACCTTTCGCCTGGCCAGCGCCGGTGACATCGCGGCCGTCCTGACGATTGCGCGGACGGTGGCGACGTAGATGCCGTCGCTGCCCGATGGCGGCGCGTAGAGTCCACCGTTCGCGACACGCTCGGCGATCGCTTCGGCGTAGTCGTCACGAACGTCGTCGACAGACGGATCCCCATCCTTGAGTCGAGGTCGCGGAAAGATCCACCGCAAATCCGGGTGTGTGAGGGCGCCGGTGAATCGGCACTGGCTACACTTGCCGCACGGCCGCACCCCTTCGCCGTCACAGAGGAGCAGCTGGCCGAGCCAGAGGGCTAGTCGCTGCTTGCCAACTCCACGCGGACCGTGAAGGAGCATGCTCGCGGGCAGTGTGCCCCGCGCATACGCCTCGGCGAGGCGTTCGCGCAATCGCTCGTGGCCGTAAAGTGGAACGAGGGGCATGATCCTGTGATCAAATTCTGGTGAGTCCGAAGATTAGGGCGGCGGACAGGCGGCGACCAGCATTCCACAGTTATCAGTCCATAGTCCATAGTTATCAGGGAATTCGGAACGAAGCGTTCATTTGAGACTCATCCGAGTGTTTCCCATGCACCGTGCTCTATCGTTCTCTCTCCTCACGGTTTTGATGGCGGCGACAAATGCGCAGGGGCAGCGCGCGCGTGCGCGCGATCTGGGCGTGAAGCCGGGCGTCTTTCCGACGGGCCGGTACAACGCGATCACCGACGTCGCCGGAGTGCGCGTCGGACACGCAACGGTGAATCGAGGTGATTCGGTTCGTACCGGTGTCACCGCGATCCTGCCGCACGAAGCCAATGTCTTCCTCGAGCGCGTGCCCGCCGCGCTGCACGTCGGGAACGGATTCGGAAAGCTCCTCGGCGCGACGCAGCTGAACGAGCTCGGTGAGCTCGAGACGCCGATCCTTCTGACGTGCACGCTGTGCGTCTGGAACGCCGCCGATGCTCTCGTGGGGTGGATGCTGGAGCAGCCCGGGATGGAGAATGTCCGATCGATCAACCCCGTGGTGGCGGAGACGAACGACGGGACGCTGAATGCGATCCGGTCGCGGCCGATCGGCGCGGCAGACGTGCGCGCCGCCATCGCCGCGGCGTCGAGCGGCCCGGTGGCCGAAGGGAGCGTTGGCGCGGGCGCGGGAACGATCGCGTTCGGGTGGAAGGGGGGAATCGGCACGTCGTCCCGCGTTCTGCCTGCGTCGTTAGGCGGGTGGACGCTGGGCGTCCTGGTCCAGAGCAACTTCGGCGGTATCCTGCAGGTGCTCGGAGCGCCGGTTGGCCGCGAGCTGGGACAGTACGCGTTCAAGCGCGAGACGCAGTCTCCGGCCGAACGCGGTGACGGATCGATCGTGATGATCGTTGCGACGGATGCACCGCTCTCGGACCGCAATCTGCGCCGTCTGGCGGCGCGCGCGATCATGGGTCTGAGCCGAACCGGAAGCTCCGCGGCGAACGGATCCGGGGATTACGTGATCGCCTTCTCGACGAGCGCCAAGGTGCGGCGGGCCTCTACCGCCACTCGCCTAACGACGGAGGAGCTGGCGAACGAATCGATGTCCGGGCTCTTCGAGGCAGCCGTCGAGGCCACCGAAGAGGCGATCTACAACTCACTATTCCAGGCGACGACCGTTACCGGCAGCGGACATACCGCGGAAGCCATCCCGCTCGATAAGGTCCGCGAGGTGCTCGCGAAGTACCGGGTATCCGAGCGCTAGACTCTGGGAACGCGGCATGCTTCCTGAGAGTGCGACAAAGGTCTCCAGCAGCGAGGGAAATGATGGGCGGAAAGCGTCCCGATCAGCACAACATCGACCCGGCCGAGGGTGGCTCGACTGACAACAAGTGGGGTCAGGGCCACGAGGATGCCCACCTCAAGGCGCAGGAGAAGGAGAAGCTGCAATCGAATCCGCATGATCAGCCGATGATTCCGAGCAGCGGCGTGAATCCGGCGTTGCGTGAGCTGCGCGAGCGGAAGCAGGCCAAGCCGCAGAGCGAGGACGAGGAGCAGCAGTAGAAGGCGCACGGCGATCGTCCGGGCCCGGGCCACGGGGACACCCTCGGGAATGCGGGGCTCCGCGGCGCGTCGCGCTTGCGTTAACTTTGTGACGTAAAGTACTTGCTTGTGCCGGATTCAACCCCTACCATTCACTGCCATGGCACCCGTGATTCCCTTGCGACCGGCAGGCTCGACACCGCCCGAGATGCAGGAACGGGCGATGGACAACCTGCGCTTCATTCGCGAGACGATGGAGCGGGCTGGAACGTTCACGGCCGTATCGGGGTGGGGTGAGGTCGTCATTGGCGGTACCGCGGTAATAGCAGCGGTCGTGGCGTCGCGGCTCAGCCTCATCGGCTGGGTCGCAACCTGGCTCATCGAAGCCGGTCTCGCCGCTGCGGTCGCCATTGGCTTCATGGCCGCAAAAGCGCGCGCGGCGGGGATGCCGCTCATCACCGGGCCGGTGCGGAAGCTCATTCTGAGCTTCTCACCGCCAATGCTGGTTGGAGCAGTGCTCACGGTGCTGTTCGTCGAGCGAGGTCTCGCGGCGTTCCTGCCGGGCAGCTGGATGCTCCTGTATGGAACGGGAGTCGTCACCGCTGGTACGTACTCGGTTCGAATCGTCCCCGTCATGGGGGCCGCGTTCATGGCTCTCGGAGCATGCACGCTCTTCGCGCCGCCGGCGTGGGCGACGGCTCTTCTGATTGCCGGGTTCGGCGGATTGCACATCGTGTTCGGGGCCCTGATCGCACGGAGGTATGGTGGCTAAGCATGGCGCAGTTCCGGACGAGCGCGGCGACGGCGGGGCTTCGAGCGGCGAGGGTCGCCGAGGCGAAGGCCGCGGTCGCGGTTCGGCCCCCGCGCCGCTTCGCGGTGTGCGCGGCAAAGCAAAAACCGAGGGACCGCTTGCCCTGGACCGTCTCATCCACGAGCGTATTCGGCTCGGGATTTTGAGCGCCCTCGCGGCGACGGACTCCGTGAGCTTCAACGATCTCAAGCGGCTGCTCGAGACGACGGACGGCAATCTCAGCGTGCACGCGCGCAAGCTCGAGGAAGCGAACTACATCGCGTGCACGAAGTCGTTCGAGAACAGAATGCCAAAGACGGAATACTCGATCACACCCGCCGGACGCCGCGCGTTCGAGCGGTATCTCGACCACATGGAAGCGCTCATTCGTGCCGCGCGCGAGCGCTGAGCGTCTACTCTCGGAACGAACATGTCGCGGAACACAGCGGTGACGCTCTCTCCCTCCTCGGGCATCCACGTCGGCATCATCATGGACGGCAACGGCCGGTGGGCCGCCACGCGCGGGCTCCCGCGCTCGGCCGGACACCACGCCGGCGTTCGCGCGGCGCGGTCGATCGTCGAGGCGGCGGTGCGGGCCGGCATCGGTACCCTGACGCTCTACGCGTTCTCCTCCGACAACTGGAGCCGACCGACGCCCGAGGTGACGGGTCTCATGCGGCTCCTTCGCCGGTCGCTGCACTCGGAATCGAAGCGCTGTCTCGAGAACGGCGTTCGCCTTACGATCGTCGGCCGACGCGACCGCCTGCCAACGCCGCTCAGGGCGGCGATCGCGGATGCCGAGGCGCTCACGGCGCGCTGCCGGAACCTGCATCTGCGCGTCGCGATCGACTACTCGTCGCGTGACGGCATCCTCCGCGCGGCCGAGCGATATGCGCAGCAGCTCGCGCGCGGCGCGGTGCCCGAGGGCCTAACGCGGGAGCGGTTCGGCGAGCTCCTTGCCGAAGTTCACCACGATCCACGCCC
>JAJKIR010000226.1 GCA_021154325.1 Gemmatimonas sp. | reverse complement strand
GAAGCCGCCGTGAAGCGCGGCGACATGGAGCGCGACGTGGAGTTCTGGAAGCGGATGGCGCAGGTCGTCGAGACGCGCCGGCACGTCACGACGCCGGTGCACATGCAGCAACGCATCATGGACGCTCTGCCCCACAACGTGCCCGCGGTCATCACACCGTGGTATCGCCGCGAGTTCGTGATCACTCCGGCCGCCGTCCTCGGCGCCGCCGGTGCCCTGGTGGCGCTGACCGCGGCGATCACCGCCCTCACGATGGTTCTGGCGCATCGATAGCCATGACCCGTCTGAGCGTTTGCTCATCGGTCGCGACGAAGGGCCAGCCCGAAGGGGCTGGCCCTTCTTCGTTGGCCTGGTTTAGCCGATACTCATTGGGGTAGACCCCGCTCAGGGAGGACGGAACTCCGCTTCACGGAACGGAGTATGCGAGTAGGCGGCCTCAGCGAACACGTTCGATCGACCGGCCTGGTGGCTTTTCACGGTTGGTGACACCAGCGATTCCGTGGGAGCGTGGGATGACGGAAGGCAAGCGGTTCGCGCAGTTGCTGAAGGAGTTCGAGCGGGTGGGCGTCGATCCGAATACGATCAGCGCCGGCCTCGCCGTGCGCGAGGAAGACGCGCTCCGCGCCCTGCACGCGCTCCCCGACAACGCGGGTCCTGCCGCTTTCCTCACCCAGCTGCGGCTCGTGATGACCCACATGGCCTCGCACGCACCGCCGCGCGAGTAACCGGCCTCAACGAGCGACACGACCGAGGACGTGCTCTGCGCGGTCGGCCTGGTACCTTCGTCGGCATTAGCGGCTACGACTACCCGCGGTGGCGTGGTGCGTTCTATCCCGAGCGGCTCGCCAAGGCACGGTGGCTCACCTATGCCAGCCGCTGCTTCAACTCGATCGAGTTGAACGGCACGTTCTACAGCCTCAAGTCACCATCGGTGTTCGCGCGATGGGCCGAAGCGGTACCCGAGAGCGGCTTCGTCTTCGCCGTGAAAGGGGGACGCTTCATCACCCACAATCTCAAGCTCCGCAACTCCGAGCATGCGCTCGGGAATTTCTACGCGAGCGGGGTCCTCGCGCTCGGCACGAAGGCGGGGCCGTTTCTCTGGCAGCTTCCCGCCTCGTATCGCTTCGATGCCGAGCGTATGGACAATTTCATGCGCATGCTGCCGCGCGACGCTCTGGCGGCCGAGGCGGTTGCGCGCCAGCACGATCATCGGCTCAAGCGTGGAGCGCTCGTGGATGCCGCTGACGGACGGAACGTGGCCTATCGCCATGCGTTCGAGGTGCGCCACCCGTCGTACTTCTGCGAGGAGTTCTACGACATTCTTCGCTCGCACGGATGCGCGCTCGTCTTTGCCGATACGGCTGGAAAGTTCGACTATGCGGAGGAGGTCACGGCGGATTTCGTCTACATCCGCCTGCACGGATCGACCGAGTTGTACGTCAGCGGCTACAGCGATGACGAGCTCGACGACTGGGCTGGCCGCATTCGACGTTGGCAGGGGCGCGGGCGGCGTGACGCGTACGTGTACTTCGACAACGATGCGAAGGTGCACGCGCCACACGACGCGCTGCGGCTGGCGGAACGGTTGGGGATCGCGAGCTCGCGGGCCGCGGCACTCGAGTCGGCCCAGCGCTGACTGGCCGCAACCGCGACACGCCAAGTATCTTCGCGTGATCGGAGGTTATCGATGAGCGCCAGATTCCGAACGGCGCGGTGGCTGCTCGCCGCCGCTCCAGTCGCGGCGGTGTTTGGATGGTTCGCGACCGGTTCCCGGGACGATACGTCGCCGCGTGCCGCGTACGCATCGTCACTCGTCGCGGCACCGACGGCGCACGTCGATTCGTCGTTCGCGAAGCTCGTCCAGCGGCTTTCCGAGCCGGGCGGGTACTTCGATTCAGACAATCTCATCTCGAACGAGACGTCGTATCTCCACGTGCTCGACGGCATGCGGCGACTGAAGGTGCAGGGCGGTGCCTACATCGGCGTCGGTCCCGATCAAAACTTCTCGTACATTGCGGCCGTGCGGCCGGAAATCGCGTTCATGATCGACATCCGGCGCGACAATCTGCTCGAGCACCTGATGTTCAAGTCGTTGTTCGCGATGGCGCGGAATCGGATCGAGTATCTCTGCCTGCTTTTCGGCAAGCCGATCCCGCGCGACGCGGACCGCTGGAGCTCCAAGTCGATTCAGGATCTGATCGACTACATCGACGCGACGCACACCGATCCCGACGTCGCCGACTCGGTACAGTCGGCGGTCAGCCAACGGGTACGTCGATTCGGAATCCCGCTCTCGACGCTCGACCTCGAGACGATCGCGCGGATCCGGGATGCCTTCGTCCGCGACTCACTCGATCTGCGCTACTCGAGCATTGGCCGCGCGCCGCGTCCCTATCACCCGACGTATCGCCAGCTTCTGCTCGAGCGGGACCGGTCGGGCCACCAGGCGAACTATCTGGCGACGGAGGACGCGTTCCAGTTCGTGAAGGGCATGGAGGGGCGCGATCTCATCGTGCCCGTGGTCGGCAACGCCGCCGGCGAGCACGCGCTCGCCGCGATCGGCCAGCTGATGACCGAGCGGGGCGACAAGGTCTCGGTGCTCTACATCTCCAACGTTGAGCAATATCTCATCAGAGACGGCGGCTTCCCCCAGTTCGCGGAGAACGTCAAGCTGCTGCCGCGCGACCACCGGAGCGTGATGATCCGGAGCTACTTCGGCTATGGCTACGGATTCGGCACGGCCGGCACGCATCCGCTCAACGTCGCCGGCCACTACTCGACGCAGATTCTCCAGACGCTCGACGCGTTCGTCGCGACGTACGACAGCGGCGCGGTACGCTCGTACTTCGACCTGATCTCGAAGAACTACGTCGCGCCGTGACCCGACGCTACCTCGCGCTCGGCGATTCGTACACGATCGGCGAGGGGGTTGGCGCGGAGGATCGCTGGCCGGTACGGCTCACCGCGGCGCTGCGCTCGTCAGGCATTCCGATCGACGAGCCACGAATCATCGCGCGCACCGGCTGGACGACGGGGGAGCTGCTCGAGGCGATGGCGAACACTTCGCCTCAGCTCCCGGCGGAGCACGATCTCGTGACGCTGCTCATCGGTGTCAACGACCAGTATCGCGGATACGGCGTGGATGCGTTTCGCTTGGGGCTCGAGGCGCTGCTCGCGCGTGCCGTCGAGCTCGGGGCCGATGAAGCCCGCCGCGTCGTGGTCGTTTCGATTCCGGATTGGAGCGTGACGCCGTTCGCGCGTTCGGATCCACGCGGCCGGTCCGCGATTTCGGCGGAGATCGATGCGTTCAACGCGGTGGCTCAACGGCTGGCGAAGGCCGCGGGCGCTGCGTTCGTGAGCGTCACCGCCGATTCTCGGCGCGCGGCGCATGACGGATGCCTGCTCGCGCCCGACGGACTGCATCCGTCCGCCTCGATGTACGACTCGTGGATGCAGATTATCCTTCCCGCAGCTCGCCGCGCGCTCGGAGCGTAGCTCAGAGGGGCTGCTTGTACGCGGGTGGTGTGACGCCATTCAGACGGAGATACGGTATCGTCTGACCGAGCGTCCACACCGCGTGCTCATAGCTGAGCGTGAGCCAGCGCGCCGCCGACTGCGGGGGCAGATTGTAGACTGCTGATTGCTTGAGGAGCTGCGATGGCGTCGATGCTTTCAGTGCATCCAGAAGAAAGCCATACGCGCGCTCCGCGTAATCGCGCAGCGCCGCCTTCTCATGCAGCTGTGTGCTGTCGATCGTGAACGGCGCCTCCTTGAGGCCGCGCAGCGCCATCGCCGCCACCTCGAGGTTGGTGCTCACGGCGTGCTGAATCTGTTGGGCGAAGTCGCGGACGCCGGGCGTCGGATGAAAGCTCATTGCCGAGTCGGGCATCGCGTCGATGTATGCCAGCATATTGCTCCGCTGGCGCTCCCAATCGTCGATGAGCTGCTGTTTGGTCTGCGCGCGAGCGGTCGCGCCGAGCGTGATGAGTGTGAGAGCGACGAGAAGAGAGCGCATGTGAAGCGGACGATTGCTGGTGAGGTGGCGAGGTCGGTGCAGGCGGATGACAATGCGGTCTACTGCCTGCTCCCCGCCAGAGCGGAACGGCGGAATCCGCCGTATTCTTAGGTCGCGGAATTCATCGCGCGACATCCCCGCCAAAGGAAGCGATCATGAAAGTCGGAACGCTCGTCGGCCTCATTCTCGTGGTTCTCGGTCTCGTCGGTGTCGTGTACGGCGGCATCACGTACTCGCAAAAGCGCGAGGTGGCGCACGTGGGGCCGGTTCAGGTGACGACACGCGAGGAGCACACGATTCCGATCTCGCCGATCATCGGCGGCGTGGCGATTCTCGCCGGAGCCGCGCTCATCGTCGCGGTGCGTCGCGCCAGCTGATTTCTGTTCCTGCGCGAATGTCGGGTCGGTCTCGGCATCGGGACCAGCAGGGCCCTATTCGCCTCGGCAATTACCTGAGCCGATTTCCGTAGCCGATCGGCTGTAAGGAATTCGTCGGGCGGCTGGCTCGTCGCGCGCCCGATGCCTAACATGCGGGCGACCGCACGCCCACTGGAGCACTCGGCATGACGACTCGACGCGATTTTCTGAAGTCGACCGCGATCCTGAGCGGCGCGCTCCTGGGCCGCGGCGCTCCGGCGCTTGCCAATGCCGCCGCTCGGATCCATGCGCCGGCGCGGCGAGCGCCGATCGATCTGCTCATCCTCGGCGGCACGGGGTTCATCGGACCACATCTCGTCCGTCACGCCGTCGCGCGGGGACATCGCGTCACGATCTTCACACGCGGACGTCGGCAGGCCGATCTCCCTAACGAGGTCACCCGACTCGTCGGAGACCGGAACGGCCAGCTCGGCGCACTCATTGGCAAGCGTTGGGACGCGGTCATCGACGATTCGGCGACGAATCCGGAGTGGGTGAGGCAGTCGGCGCAGCTGCTCAAGGATTCCGCGGGTCGCTATCTCTTCACGTCGTCGACGGGCGTCTACTACCCGTATCTGACGCGCGGCCTCGACGAGTCGGTCGCGCCGCATCTCGACATCAAGGACGCGAAGGATTTCTCGGAGACGTACGGCGTATCGAAGGCGCGGTGCGAGCGCGAGGTGCAGGAGGCGTTCGGCGATCGTGCTCTGGTCGTGCGCCCGACGTACATCGTTGGTCCAGGCGACACGTCGGACCGCTTTCCCTACTGGCCGCAGCGTCTGGCGAAGGGAGGCGAGGTGCTCGCGCCGGGCCGGCGCGACGATCCGGTGCAGATCATCGACGTGCGCGACCTGGCCGAGTGGATGGTGCGGCTCGTCGAGGAAGGTCGCGCCGGGATCTACAACGCCGTCGGTCCGAAGGAACGCCTAACGATGCCGGCGTTCCTCGAGCAGGCGAAGGCGGCGATCGGCTCAGACGCGCGCTTCACCTGGGTGGACGACTATGATTTCCTCGCCGCGCATGGCATCGACGAGGCGATCCCGTGGGCTCGGCTCGCCGGGAACGACGACGGCATGATGTCGATCCGGAACGAGAAGGCCATTGCCGCCGGTCTCAGCTTTCGCCCGCTGGCCACGACCGTCCGTGACACGCTCGCGTGGTGGCCAACCGTTCCCGAGGCCCGGCGCGCTAAGCCGCATTTCGCGATCACGCCGGAAAAGGAAGCGCAGGCGCTCGCCGACTGGCACCATCGGTGAACGGTCCACCGCGTACTGCCTAACGGCTGCCGGCTTCCCAATCGTCGAGATGACGGAGCAGGTAGTCGAGCGAGAAGACGCGTTTGCTCCGGTCGCGCTCGCGGCGGAAGATGACATGCGACCAGCCGCGCATTCCCGTTGGCGTGTACCACTCGTCGGCGCCGAGGCGGAGCCGGTCGCCGTGAATGGCGCGGATGAGCACCCGCTCGTAGCGGGAGCGGGGCAGCTCGTGCTCGGGAAAGAGCGAGTCTTCCCAGGCGCAGAGGCGGCCGACGCTCTCGTACGCCGGCGGCCGATCGGCCAGCTCGAGCAGCGATGGTGCGCGGCCCGCCATGACGTTGCCGATCAGGCGCAGGGTGAACGGATCCGCGTAGCGACGGATCGAGGGCCAGAATCGCTTCGTTAGGCGTCCCGCAATCTCGCGCAGCGAGAGCGACTCGCCGCCCGCTATCTCCCACTCGTCATGGTCCACGTGCGCCATGAACGGATTGCGCGGGAAGCACGAGTACCGTGCGACCCAGCCCTTTCGCGAGCTGTGCGGAACGGGAGCGAAATCACGGAACCGGGGAAGGGCGCGGCCGTCGTGCTCATCAAGCACGGAGAGGTCATAGCTCGGCCAGGCCATGACATCTCTGATGATGCCGACGACGAGGGTGGCGGTGGCGATCATCAGTGCCGCATCGGGGGTGAAATCGGCAGTCACCTCGATGCGATTGCCGCGCGGCCTCACGCCGATTCCCGTGGACTGCCGATTGGCGGCGAGGAGCATCACTGGCGCCGGGATAAGATACGTGAGGAGCAACGCCAGCTTCTCGACCGTGCGGTTCGGGCCGCGATCGGCCTCCGGTACATCGAACGACACGTTGTAGTGAGTGCTAAAGCCGACGAGATTCACGTCGTGCTCGTGCTGCTCCTGCCAGGCGTCGAGCTCTCGGCGCAGGAAGAGAATGCTCTCCCAGAGGGAGCGTCCCGCGCGCGCGGCGCACCCGCGCTCGATCTCGATCATCGGCGTCGCGAGCTCAATGACGCCGGTGTCGAAGTAGACCGCGCTGCCGGTCGGCAGGTGATACGATCGCCCCGTGCGATGCATGAGCGGGCCGCGAACGATGCGGCGCGGCGAGCCGAAGACATCTTCGGGCTTCACCGGCTGGCCGTCGATGACGACGACGAACTCCGCCTCGATTCCGATCGCGGACATCGTCGACGGCCGCGGGAGCACCGTGCCGCGCCGACGCGGGCGCGCCGTTAGGCGAGTCCGTCGCTCACGCTTGGGCCGTTCCGCTGGCCTGGCCATGTGGTGATCGCCCGCTCAGAGCGGGTCGCCCTCGAGCTTCGGGTTGAACGGATCACCCGGGGCATCGTGAGGCACGGCGACGACATATCCGAAATCGAGGTGGAGATGGTCATCGGAGAAGCCGCGATCCTCACCGGCGGGTCGAATCCACGCGCCTGGCAGCGCCTCCCGGGCGATCTCCGCATAGCGCTCGATGCGCTCGCGTGTGTCGAGGTATTCGTCGCCGATGCGATAGATGTTCACCGCCGACGCCCAACAGTGCGTCGAGGCGTGGCTCGTGAGCTCGTGCTGCGGTGAGCGGTAGCCGCCGTTCGCGGCGATGCGCACTGGCTCGCCGACCGCCTCGCGAAAACGCTCGAGCATCGCCGCGGTGAGCAGCACCGCGCACGGCACATAGCGTGGGAAGAAGCGCAGCGCCGCAGACTCTCTCACGTCGACGTGGATGAATTCCCAGAGATGAAAGTGCGGCGCGAGCTCGTACTCGACGGCCGTGTTCCACGATTCGACCTCGTAGAAGTACCTCGGAAGCTGGCGGGTGCGTCCGTCCTGATCGCGGAGCGCGCCGCCCGGCATGAGGGCGTCGCGGCGCGGCTTCTCGAGCCGGAAGCCGTCGACGATCCGGAGGGACGCCGCTCTCGTCTCAGGCATCGTTAGGCACCGACGGCGCGCCGCGCAGGGCGTCGTACACGGAGTGGGAGATCGCGGCGATGGTCGGCGAGCGGCTTCCCGCGTCCGCCGCCCATTCGGTGAGGATCGCGATGACGTAGGGCGGCCGCACCGGCGCGTAGACCACGCCCGCGTCGTGCGCCACGGTCGAGATGTCGCCGGTCTTGTGAGCGACGCGCACCTCGCGCGGGAGCCGAGCCGGGATCCCTTTCTTGAATTCCTGCTGGTGCAGGATGTCGAGCATCTCGCGCGACAGCTCGGGACTGTACGCGCGCTCCTCCGCGATGAGCCGCAGCAGGGCGACGAGCCCGTTCGCCGTGACGCGATTCACGATCCCATGCTCGTACGCCTTCTCGTCCTCCACACCGCGACGCACGTCGATGCCCGTGAGACCGAATTGATCGATCGTGCGCTGAACGCTCTCAAGACCGATGAGATCGAGCAGCAGGTTGGTCGCGAGATTGCTGCTCGTGGCGATCATGTGCAGCGCCAGCTCGCTGATGCGCATCGTCTTCCCGATCGCGGCATGCACCTCGGAATCCGCGTCGCGGTCGGCGAGCACGCGGAACGGCGAACCGTCGTACGCGCTGAGAAAGCGATTGCGCACGTGGAGACGCGACTGCGGCGCGAGCCGCCCCCGATCGATCTCGCCGTACACCGCGAGGAGAATCGCGACCTTGATCGTGCTCGCGCCATGAAACCACCGATCGGCGTCGTATTGCAGCTCGGCGCCGGATTCGATGTCGTGAAGCGCGACGGCGACGGCACGCGCGCCCGACTTTCGCGCGGTGACCTCAATGCGCTGGCGGAGCGCGTCGAGATCAGACGGGACCGACGGGGCGCGGTCCCGATTCAACGCGGACGGAATGGTCATAGCCTCACCGTGTAGTCGCAAAGGCGGTGCCGGCGAGGTGAACAGTAAAGATCGCTGTCTCACGCACCCACATCCGGCGTCTTTGCCCCTCGCGGCCCCTCGTGCATCTCTCGATATTTAGCGCTCCCACCCGCCCCAATTCGCCAACTTCTCGTTGGAGGACCGTCATGCGCCGCCTCTCCGGTGCGCTACTCGTGCTCGCGAGCTCTGCTCTCGTTCCCGCTTTCGTCTCGCCGATGCATGCGCAGGCCAAGCGCCCATTGCGCAGCAGCGACCTCTACCTCTTGAAGGACGTGCGGGCCCCGGAGCTTTCGCCCGACGGCAGCTGGGTCGCTTACACCGTCACTACCATCGACTCGGCGAAAGACAAGAGTGACAACGACATCTGGATGACGAGCTGGGACGGGGCCACCACGATTCGGGTGACCTCGAGTCCGGAGAGCGAGAGCAGCCCGCGATGGAGCCCGGACGGCCGATACCTCGCCTTCCTCTCCGGGCGACAGGAAGGGAAGGGAGCGCAGATCTGGCTGCTCGACCGTCGTGGCGGCGAGGCGCAGCGGGTGACGCAGGTGAAGGGCGGCGTCTCGGGCTTTGCCTGGTCACCGGACTCCAAGCGCATCGTGCTCGTCGTTGACGAGGAAACGGACTCGATCGCGCGAAAGGACACGGCCGAGCACAAGACGCCGAAGCCGATCGTCATCGACCGGTACAACTTCAAGCGCGACGTCGCGGGCTATCTCGGGTCGAAGCGAAGCCACCTGTCGCTGTTCGACGTCGCGAGCCGGAAAGTCGAGACCCTGACCTCCGGGCTCGAAGACGACGATGACGCGAGCTGGTCGCCTGATGGGCGCATGATCGCTTTCGTGCGAGGGCCGATCGCCGAGCCCGACAGTGGCCGGGACGATGACATCTTCGTCATCGAAGCTCGCGCCGGAGCGTCGCCGAAGCAGCTCACGAATTTCCGTGGCTCGGATGGTGGCCGCCCGGCCTGGAGCCCCGACGGGAAATGGATCGCTTTCCTGCGCGGCGATGAGCCGAAGTACCAGGCCTATAACTTGAGTAAACTCGCAATCGTGCCGAGCGACGGCAGCGCGCCAGCGCGAGTGTTGACGGAGGCGCTCGACCGGCCGCTCTCCAGCGTCCAGTTCAGCGCCGATGGTAAATCGGTCTACGCGCTCCTCTCGGACGACCGCGAGCAGCAGCTCGCGCGTGTCCGCGTCGCCGATGGCGCGGTGGAGCGTGTGATCACGGGGAAGCGCGTCGTCGCCGGCTACTCGACGGCGGGACAGGATCGCATCGCGGTGCTGAGCGCAACCCCAGATCGCGCAGCCGAGGTTTTCGCCTGGGACAACGGCAGCCTCCGCCAGCTCTCGCATCAGAACGATTCCCTCTTCGCCCACCTGGAGCTCGGCACGACCGAGGGCGTCACGTCGAAGAGCAAGGACGGCACGGAGGTGCACAGCGTACTCGTTAGGCCGGCGAAGGCCGCAGCGGGTAAGCTGCCGCTCATCCTCTACATCCACGGCGGACCGAACGGCCAGGACGGCTACGGCTTCAGCTTCGATCGTGAGTTCTTTGCCGCGAACGGTTACGCGGTGCTCTCGGTGAACTATCGCGGCTCGAACGGCCGCGGCTCGGCGTATCAGAAGGCGATCTTTGCCGATTGGGGCGACAAGGAAGTCGTCGATCTCCTCGGCGCGGTCGATGAGGTCGTTCGCAGCGGCGTTGCCGATGGTGATCGCCTCGGTATCGGCGGCTGGAGCTACGGCGGCATCCTCACGGATTACACGATCGCGACGACGCCACGGTTCAAGGCGGCCGTGTCCGGCGCGGGGAGCGCGCTGCAGCTCTCGATGTACGGCACGGACCAGTACATCACCCAGTACAATCAGGAGATCGGGCCGCCGTGGAAGAGCCAGGACCTCTGGATCAAGATCTCCTATCCGTTCTTCCACGCCGACCGGATCAAGACGCCGACGCTGTTCATGGGCGGTGCGTCTGATTTCAACGTCCCGATCATCGGCGGCGAGCAGATGTACCAGGCGCTGCGCTCGCTCGGTGTCCCGACCCAACTCGTCATCTACCCGAGCCAGTTCCACGGCCTAACGATTCCGAGCTATCGAAAGGACCGCCTCGAGCGCTATCTGGCCTGGTACGATCGATGGATCAAGACGCCGGGAACGGTTCAGGCCGGCCAAACGAAAGCGAAATAAGAGAATACTCATTACCGCGAGCGATCACAGCCGCCGGCGCAAGCCGGCGGCTGTGACGTTTTCTGGCGTTGTGAGGTCGCGCGCCGATTCGAGGACATCGCCATCGCCCGGCGCATCGATTGCACATGGCCGCCGATTCGCGATCAGGTTGGTTCGATGCAAACGCTCAGAGGGAGGTGGACATGAGGAGACTCGGAATGGCGGTCGTCGCGCTCGCGATCGTTCCTGCGGTGCTGGCGGCGCAGACGGACTCGTCGCGCATGCGCGACACGACGCGAGGACGTGCTGGGCGGCAGCAGACGTCCTCTGGCTCCATCGGACAGAGCTCGCGCGGACAGCGGCTGAGCCGCGATCAGGTGGGGCAGCTTCAGACGGCGCTCCAGCAGGCCAACTGCGATCCGGGCACCATCGACAGCGTCATGGGGGCGCGCACTCGACGTGCCATGAATTGCGCCCGTAAGCAGAACAACATCACCGGCAACAACAACGACGATCTCTACCGATCGCTGAACCTCAATTTCGCAAACGCTGACACGGGCGCGACCCGGAGCGGTGGAAACGCCAACGCGAATACGAGCACGAGCGGCACGCGCGGAGCGCGGGGCACACGGTCGAGCGGCACACGGTCGAGTGGCACGCGCGGCGACTCCACTGGTATGCGCTCAACGCGCCGGGATTCGACCCGCCGGCCGGGCACACCGCGCGACAGCGCGCGGCCGCGCGGCTGAGCGTCAGAGATCGTGTCGCAATAGCGTGAGCGCCACGCCGTCACGATAGAAGTTCGGCACGCGCGCTTCCTCGTCGAATCCGACTGAGACGAGGAGCGCGCGGAGCTGGCCAACGGCCGGATCGTCCGGAATCTCTGCGACAACGAGTCGCGCGCCGTGCTGCCGCGACTCGTCGAGCACGGCCTTCACGATCCGCTGGCCGACATCGCCAACGCTGACACTCGGCGCGACCACCGCGATGTGCAGCTTGCTCACGCCGATCGCGCCTTCGACCGTACCGAAGAGGGCGAGCGCCGCAACGGTACCATCGCGGGCAATGACCAGCGCGCGATGCTCCTCGTCGTGTCCGCGCTCGGCGAGCTGCAACACCTCCATCGCGCGGTCGATGTACGGCGTGACTCCGAGCGCGCCCATGAGCAGGACGCGCGCGGGCACGTGATCATCGATGGTGAGCGGTCGCGGTTCCTGAGCGAAATACCCGGTCATGACGCGCCATGCGAGGACCCGCTAGATATGCAGAGCCCGGCCGAGCGCCGCCAGCGCCGCCTCCTTCGTCGCCTCGGCAAGGGTGGGATGCGCGTGTACCGTGATGCCGATGTCGTCTGCCGAAGCACGATACTCGAAGCCGAGTACGACTTCGGCAACGAGCTCCGACACGTTAGGCCCAACGAGGTGCGCGCCGAGCAGCTCGTCCGTTCGTGCGTCGGTGACGAACTTCACGAAGCCGGCACTCTCACCCATGGTGCGGGCGCGGCCATTTGCGCTGAAGGGAAAGCGGCCGACGCGATACTCGCGGCCACTCTCCTTGACCTGTCGCTCGGTGAGACCGACCACCGCGACTTCGGGCCATGTGTAAACGACGTTCGGGATGGACTTGTAGTGCATCCGCACGTCCTGGCCGGCGATGTTCTCCGCGGCGACGACACCTTCGTCTTCAGCCTTGTGCGCGAGCATCGGTCCGGGAACGCAGTCACCGATGGCGTAGACGTTAGGCACGCCGGTTCTCATGTGATCGTCGACGAGGATCTCGCCGCGGCGGCCCAGGTTCAGGCCGAGCGCGGCGGCATCGAGTCCGCCGACTGAGGGCTTGCGTCCAATGGCGACGAGAGCGTAATCGCCCTCGAGGCTCTCCTTGGTGCCATCCTTCTCGATGTCGATGATGACGCGATCGCCGTCGCGTCGGCCGCCGACGACGCGGGTTCCGGTGCGGAGCTCGAGTCCCTGACGTCGGAAGACGCGATCGCATTCCTTGACGACATCGTCATCCATGCCGGGCAGGATGGTGGGCATGAGCTCGATGACAGTGACTTTGGCGCCGAGGCGGCGCCAGACAGAGCCGAGCTCGAGTCCGATGACGCCCCCGCCGATGACGATGAGGTGGCGAGGGACGCTCGGGATGGCGAGGGCGCCGACGTTCGAGAGGATGCGCTCCTCGTCGAATTTGAGGAACGGGAGCTCGATTGGTACGGAGCCGGTGGCAATGATGACGTTCTTCGCGGAGTACGTCGCGATATTGTCGTTCGGGGGGGGCCCCCCAGCCGCGGGGGCGCTCGGCGCGACGGTAACCTCCAGGCCATTCGCGCCGCGGCGCAACGAACCCTTTCCGCGTACCCACGTCACCTTGTTCTTCTTGAACAGGAACTCGATCCCGCGCGTGTTCTGCGCGACTACCTCGGTCTTCCTCTTCAGCATCGTCGCCAGGTCCAGCGAGAGCGCCGACCCGTCGACCTTGATGCCGTGCTCGGCCGCGTGCTGTCGCACGAACTCGTAATGCTCGGAGCTCGTCAGCAGTGCCTTCGATGGAATACAGCCAACATTGACGCAAGTGCCGCCGAGCGTCTTGTCCATCTCGACGCAAACCGTGGACAGACCGAGCTGGCCGGCGCGAATGGCCGCGACGTAACCGCCCGGCCCACCGCCGATGATCACGACATCGGCGGACGTAGACGAAGGAGCCATGAATCCCAGTGGTGAATCGACGTGCCGCTCACGAACGAGCGAGGGAACTTCCAGAAGATATTCACCACCGGAAGCGAGCGTCGTTCTCGAAAAGCTCAGCGCGTGAAGAAGGACAGGCCCACGAGGAGGCCGAGCGATGTAAAGGCATCAGAGCCGCCGACATGCTGAATGTTCACCTCCCACCGCGTCGCCAGTCGCGACGAACCGAGGGGCTTGCGCAGCCCGAGACCTCCGCCGAAACCAAACTCCGTGTCGCTGTTGCTGTCGGTGCCGTCGCTCAGCCGGATGTACTGCATGACCGCGAAAGGACGCACGTAGATGCGCGATACCGTCGACGTCATCGAAGCTGGTGCGGCACTGGTATTACCCGTCAGAAAAAACAGTATGCCAGCACCAAGACCGAGACTCGTCGATGAGAACCCGCCCGCGCTCTGATATATGAAGGTCCCGAACGGCTCGAACGACGCCGCGTTGGAGAACTCGTAGCCAATGCGTGCGCGTTGCGCCGGCAGCACGATTGTCGTGAAGTGGGTGTCACCCAGGCCGAACTGCGCCGCCGCGTCGAGGCCAAACTCGAAAGGTCGTCCAACGTTCTGTGCACGCGCGGCGAACGGGGTCGCGGCGACGCACCCGATGAGAGCGATGGAAATCGTGAATACGCGCATCTGCTGCCTCCTGTGTAGAGGTTAGTCGACACCAGCGCCGGCACAAAACGCGGCGCCGGAGGTCCCGGCGCCGCACGTCCAATGGCATCTATCAGCCAACGAGGCCGTCCGCGTTATCAATCGACGAGCATCGTTGCGGGGTCCTCCATCAACTCCTTTACCCTAACGAGAAAGAGCACAGCCTGCTGCCCATCGATGATCCGATGATCGTAGCTGAGCGCGACGTACATCATTGGCCGGATCTCGACCTTGCCGGCAATCGCCATGGGCCGTTCCTGAATCTTGTGCAGCCCAAGGATGCCGACCTGGGGATAGTTGATGATTGGTGTCGACACGAGCGAGCCGAAGACGCCACCGTTCGTGATCGTGAACGTGCCGCCAGTGAGATCCTCCATCGTGAGTTTGCCGTCGCGCGCCTTCTTCGCAACCGCCGAGATGTCGCGGGCGATGTCGAGTAGTCCCTTCTGGTCGGCGTCCTTGATGCTGGGGACGACCAGGCCAGCGTCAGACGCGACCGCGATCCCCATGTTCACATAGTGCTTGTAGACGATCGAGTCGCCATCGATCTGGGCGTTGACCGTCGGGTAGGCCTTGAGCGCCAGGCATGCCGCCTTCACGAAGAACGGCATCACCGAGAGCTTGACTCCGTGCTCCTTCTCAATGCGCTCCTTGATCCGGGAGCGAAGCGCCTCGATGGCGCTCATGTCGATCTCGTTGAACGTCGTTAGGTGCGCGGTCGCATGCTGCGACTCGAGCAGATGCTCGGCAATGCGGCGCCGTCGCGTCGACATTTTTTCCCGCGTCTCGCGCGCGCCAGCGCTCGCCGGCGTCGTTGCCGCAGCGGGCGCGCGAGAGGGCGGTGCGCTCGGTGGCGCCGTGGGTGTGGCTGACGGTGGCGCGGACGATGGGGATGTGGGCGGCGCGGTGGGTGCGGAGCCACCGCCAGCGGCACGATCCAGCACATCCGCCTTGCTCACGACTCCGCCGCGACCCGTCCCGGGCACCGTGGTCAGGTCGATCTTCGCCTGGGCTGCCGCACGTTCCGCGGCGGGCGACGCACGAACTTCGCCCTTGGGAGGCTCAGATGCTCGTGACGGTGGACTCCCCGCGGCTGGCGCGGCAGCCGCGGGCGCCAGAGGCGTTGGCGACGAAGCCGGGGCGGGCGCCGACGGTGCACGCTGTGTCGACGCCGCGCCAGCCGTCGCTGCCTCGCGTTTTGGCGCCGCCGCCGCCGCGCTCTCGTCGATCTCGCCGAGAAGATCGTTCACCTTCACGACGTCGCCCTCGGCGTGGAGGCGTTTGGTCAGCACGCCTCGACTCATTGCCGGCACTTCCACGGTGATCTTGTCTGTCTCCAGCTCGACGAGCGTGTCGCCGGGAGACACCTGATCGCCTTCCTTCTTCATCCAACGCGACACGGTGGCTTCGACGATCGATTCACCGAGCGGAGGCACCTTGATTGATGTCATCGCCTGAGGAGCGCTGCGCCGACGGTGATTCACGTGCCGGCGGATGGTTAATATGTGGTGTCGATTGCCCCTGAATATAACGGTGCCGATTTCGTGAAAGGCCTCACGATCTCCGCTCACGGCGGCCTGGACCAGCTCGAGCTTCGCGACGACCTCCCGATACCGGAGCTGCGGAGCGGGACCGACGTGCGCGTACGCGTCCGCGCGGCGGCGCTCAATCATCTCGATCTGTTCGTCGTTCGCGGGCTGCCCGGCGTCGCGGTGAAAGGTCCATGGGTGCTCGGCGCAGATGCAACCGGTGTCGTCGAGGCGATCGGCAGCGAAGTGCGGGGCGTGGCTGTCGGCGACACGGTAGTGATCAACCCCGGCATCTCGGACCGCAGTTGCGAGTACTGCCGCAACGGCGAGCAATCGTTATGCGTTCGCTTCGGCATCCTTGGCGAACATTTTCCGGGAACAATCGCCGAGTATGCGGTCGTACCGGCGGCGAATGTTCGTGCAATTCCAGCCTCTGTCCCGAGCGACGTCGCTGCTGCCTTCAGCCTCGCGACGCTCACGGCGTGGCGGATGATCGTGACGAGAGCACGCGTGCGCGCTGGTGAGCAGGTGCTGATCTGGGGAATTGGTGGCGGCGTCGCGATCGCCGCGCTGCAAATCTGCAGACAGCTCGGCGCGCGCGTGTGGGTCACATCGAGTAGCGAGGCAAAGCTCGCCCGCGCTCGCGAGCTCGGCGCCGACGAAGCGATCAATCACACTACGACAGACGTCCCGAAGCTGATCCGCGAACGAACGGCAAAGCGCGGCGTCGACGTGGTCGTGGACGACGTTGGCATCGCCACCTGGAAGCAGTCGCTGCTCGCGCTCGGAAAACGGGGCAGGCTCGTCACCTGTGGCGCGACCACGGGCCCGATGGTCGAGACGGACGTGCGGCGGCTCTTCTGGAATCAGTGGAGCATTCTCGGCTCGACGATGGGAAACGACGCCGAGTATGACGCCATCGTCGATGAGCTGCGCGCGGGCCGTCTCCTGCCGCCGATCGACCGCGTTTATCCCATCGCGGAGTCGCGTGCGGCGTTCGAGCGACTCGAGAAAGCCGAGCAGTTCGGGAAGGTCGTGATCCTGGTGGACGGCGAGCGGCGGTGAGCGAGCGGGCGCAGTACACCGCCGATGAAGACGCCGCCATTCGGAGAGCGGCGAGCGCGGGCGAAACGCCCTACTGCCCGCGCGACGGCGCGGTGATGACGACTCGCTCGATCGGCGGCGGCTCGTTCGGGTTGGGTTACGCGCGCAAGCGCGAATGGCTGATCTGTCCAGAGTGTCGCCGGAGTGTAATCTTCGATCAACGACGTGGGACGCGGAATTGACGGGCGGCAACTCGGTACCTCTACAACGGCTCATTCGTGCAGCTTCCCCAGGCAACTGACACTCTGGATTCCGTAGACCGGCTGCAGTCGGGCTTCTCGCAGTTGTTCGGGCAGCTCGCGCTGCCATTGATGGCCGCGCTGGTCATTCTCTTCGCCGGCTATCTGCTCGCGAAGGTGCTGGAGAAGCTCACCGACCGGCTGCTGCGGCGAATTCGACTGAACTATCTCCTCGAGCGCGGCGGGATCACTCAGGCCGTGGAGCGTTCGGGCACGCACGTCAACCCGACGCGTGTGATCTCGAATCTCGTTTTCTGGCTCGTGATGTTCACGGTGATCCTCCTCGCCGCGAACGCGTTAGGCTTGCAATCGCTCGCGAACGTGGTCTCGAAGCTGGTGAGCTACATCCCCAGCGTCATCGCCGCGATTGTAATTGTGCTCGTCGGCATCGTGCTCGGCGGATTCGTGGGCGGATTGATCCAGGCGTCCGCGGGAGGGTTGCACGGTGGGCGCGCGCTCGCGCGCACGGGTCGCGGGGGGGTGATCCTCCTCGCCGTCTTCATGGCGCTGCAGGAGCTCGGGATCGCGACCGACATCGTGACCACGGCATTCGCGATACTTTTTGGAGCCATCGCTCTGGCGATGGCATTGGCGTTCGGTCTCGGCAATCGTGAGCTCGCGGCGGAAGTGACGCGCGAGTGGTATGAGCGATGGCGGCGCGAGCGCGAGGAGTTGCTGGCGCGCGAGCGCGCGGCGGAAGCGGCGGATGACGCGCAGTCGGCCGAGGAAGAGCGCGAGATCGCACGCACCAGCGAGCGGGCGGCCAGTGACAAGGAAGCCGTAGCGCGAGAGCTGCGCCGGGCTGAGCCGAAGCTCGATTCGGAGGGGCGGGTCTAGCGGGATTCCGGTACTGAGACCGGTGCTCCGACGGCACCGTCTAAAATCCTGACCTGCTTCGACTTAGCGAGTGTGCCGCGAATTGATTTGCAGGCCCTCGCCGGGTAGATTTCAGGCTCCCTCCGCGAGCCTCATCGAGGCTTGCCGTCTGTCTATTCCGGCTGGTTTGCAGGGACCTTCATGACCGCACCAAACAACCGAGAACGAATTCTCCCACGTCTCATCGACGAGGAGATCAAAGAGTCGTTCATCAACTATTCGATGAGCGTCATCGTGTCGCGCGCGCTGCCCGATGTGCGCGACGGACTGAAGCCGGTGCACCGGCGCATTCTCTACGCGATGAACGACCTCGGGCTGGTTCCCAACCGGCCGTTCAAGAAGTCGGCAACTGTTGTTGGCGATGTGCTCGGCCGCTTCCACCCACATGGCGACAGCGCTGTCTATGACGCGCTCGTCCGCATGGTGCAGGACTTCTCGCTGCGCTATCCGCTCGTCGATGGGCAGGGGAACTTCGGTTCGATGGACGGCGATCCGGCGGCGGCGTACCGGTACACCGAGGCGCGCCTAACGCCGATCGCGATGGAGATGCTGGCCGACATCGACAAGAACACCGTCGATTTCGCGCCCAACTTCGACGACCGGCTGCAAGAGCCGAAGGTCCTTCCCGCGGGGCTGCCGAACCTGCTCATCAATGGCTCGTCAGGCATCGCGGTGGGCATGGCGACGAACATCCCGCCGCACAACCTGCGTGAGATCGTCGATGCCGTGCTGCACCTCATCGATAATCCCGAAGCAACGATCACCGACCTGCGCAAGATCGTGAAGGGCCCGGATTTCCCGACCGGCGCGTACGTCTACGGTCGCCAGGGAATCAAGGATTATCAGGAGACGGGTCGCGGCCGCATCGTCATGCGCGCGCGCGCCGTGATCGAGGAGCGCGAGACCTCGAACAAGTCGCAGATCGTCGTCACCGAGATTCCGTATCAGGTGAACCGCGCGAATCTCGTGAAATCGATCGCGGATCTCGTGCGGGACAAGAAGCTCGAGGGGATCTCCGATCTTCGCGACGAGTCATCGGACGAGACGCGCATCGTGATCGAGTTGAAGCGCGACGCAATCCCGCGCGTCGTGCTCAACCAGCTGTACAAGCATACCGCGATGCAGTCGACGTTCGGCGTCATCATGCTCGCGCTCGTGCCCGATCCGACGACGAAGCAGCTCGTGCCAAAGGTGATGCCGCTCCGCGACATGCTGGTGCACTTCATCGCTCACCGGCACGAGGTGATCGTCCGTCGCGCGCAGTTCGAGCTCGACAAGGCGCTCGAGCGCGAGCACATCCTCGAAGGTCTCAAGATCGCCGTCGACAACATCGACGAGGTCGTGCAGATCATTCGGAAGGCGAAGGACACGCCGACGGCCAGCGATCGCTTGCAGAAGCGGTTCAAGCTGTCGGAGCGCCAGGCCGAGGCGATCCTCAACATGCGCCTCGCCCGGCTCACCGGCCTCGAGATCGAGAAGCTGGAGGAGGAGCTCAAGGAGGTGCAGGCAACTATCAAGGACCTGCGCGCACTGCTCGAGTCGAAGGAGAAGCGCATGACCTTGATGAAGGACGAGCTCAAGGCGCTGGCTAGCAAGTACGAGGACGAGCGTCGGACCGAGATCACCAGCGACGAGGGCGAGTTCACGATCGAGGACCTGATCGCCGAGGAGGAGATGGTCGTCACCATTTCCCATTCCGGCTACATCAAGCGGACCTCGGTGTCGACGTACAAAAAGCAGCGGCGGGGAGGACGCGGCAACAACGGCGCCGCGCTGAAGGACGAGGACTTTGTTGAGCATCTGTTCATTGCCTCGACCCACGATTACGTCCTCATCTTCACCGAGGACGGGCGATGTTTCTGGCTCAAGGTGCATGAGATACCGCAGGCGGGCCGCGCCGCGAAGGGCAAGCCGGTGGTGAACATGATCAACGTGGCTGCCGAGACGAATGTCTCCGCGCTGGTCGCCGTGCGTCAATTCGCCGAAGATCAGTTCCTCCTCTTCGCGACGAAGAACGGCACGGTGAAGAAGACGCGCCTGTCCGAGTACTCCAACGTTCGGTCGAATGGCGTCAAGGCGGTCAAGATCGAGACCGACGACGAGCTGATCGACGTCCAGATCACGACCGGCACGAACGACATCGTGCTCGCCACACGACACGGACTCTCGATTCGCTTCCACGAGGTCGATGTCCGCGAGATGGGTCGCGACACCACCGGTGTGAAAGGCATCGAGCTCGGCGAGGACGATGAAGTGATCGGCATGGTCGTCATCAAACGCGAGGCCAATCTCCTCGTCGTAACGGAGAGAGGAATGGGCAAGTGCTCGCCGATCGATGAGTATCGAGTGCAACGCCGGGGAGGGAAAGGCATCATCACCGTGCACCGCACCGAGAAGACCGGCGACGCCGTTTCGATCAAGGAAGTGCTGCCCGATGATGAGCTGATGCTCATCACGAAGCAGGGCGTCGCGATCCGGATGCCGGTGAAGGGGATCCGCGTCTCGGGACGCAACACCCAGGGCGTGAAGCTGGTGAACCTCGACGACAAGGATCTCGTGATGGATGTCGCGCGCGTCGTGCCAGAGGATGAAGGCGACGTCGCGGGTGACGACACGGGTGAGCCCGTGAGCGTCGGGCCGGAGGATGAGGAGGAGTAGTCGCCGACCGGACGAAATGACGCATTACCAAACACCGCCGCGACTCAAGTTTGTACATCAGTCGCGGCGGTGTTTGCTTGTGGAGGACGCGCTTTACCTGTTTGCGCGCCGATGCTAGCTTAGGCGGCCCTCCCTCCGCCGCCACGCGCCGATCGATTGGTCCGAGCGTGGCCCAGTAATCTCTGATGGTGCTGGCGACTTGGCCGCGGCCACGGGAGCGCTCGATCAAACAATCTCGTCGTTCGAACCTGAGCTGCTCAGGTGGGAGCTCGACGCGACGAGTCTGCCAGGGAGTGTTGTGAGCATGACGACGATGTCCGCGAGCGAAATCGAGCTCGTGACGCTCGATGATATCGAGAACGCGGCGCGCGGCCTGGCCGGTGTGGCCATTCGTACTCCACTGCTCGCTTTCGACGCCGTCGCCGAGCAGATGGGCGTGCCGGTGTTCGTGAAGCCGGAGATGCTCCAGCGCGGCGGCGCGTTCAAGTTCCGCGGCGCCTACACGTACCTGTCGCGGCTCGCGCCGTCGGAGCGCGAACGTGGCGTGATCGCGCCTTCGTCCGGGAACCACGCGCAAGCCGTCGCGCTCGCGGCCAAGCTCTTCGGCGTGCCCGCCACGGTGGTGATGCCGACGACGGTCACGCCCGCCAAGCGAGCGGGCGCGGAGCGGCTCGGGGCTCGGGTCATTCTCGCCGGCACCACCACCAGCGACCGCTACAACAAAGCACTCGAGATCGTACGCGCCGAAGGCGGCACCCTGGTGCCGCCCTACGATGATCCGAGCATCATCGCCGGGCAGGGGACGCTCGGTCTCGAGATCGCGACCGATGCGCCCACCGTCGGTACCGTCGTCGTTCAGGTCGGTGGCGGTGGGTTGAGCGCTGGTGTCGCGACGGCGATCAAGCAGCGCGTACCCACCGCGCGAGTCGTCGCCGTCGAGCCCTCTGGCGCGCCAAAGCTGAGCCGCGCGCGCAAGGCGGGACATCCGGTTCGTCTCGAGAAAACGAGCAGCATCGCTGATGGTCTGATGGCCATCGAGATCGGGCGCCTGCCGTTCGCGCATCTGGAGCGCTACGTCGACGAAGTCGTGACCGTCGACGACGCGGCGCTCGCGCCGGCGGTGCAGCTCCTCCTTGATCGGATGAAGCTGGTCGCGGAGCCGAGTGGGGCGATCACGATTGCGGCGCTGATGCAGGGTCTCGTTAGGCCGGTCGACTCGCGTCCCGTCGTCGCCGTCCTGAGCGGCGGGAATGTCGAGTGGGCCGGATTGCGGGAGCTACTCGCGCGTGCGTGACAGTGTCGTTCCCCTGCAGAGCACTCCTCGAACCGATGCGCCAACCGTCAGCCGGGCCACCGGTACCACGCCGCACGTCCTCGTCGCTGACGAAGATCCCGTAGCGAGCGGCGCCCTCGCGTGGCTCCTGCGCGAGCAGGGCTATCAGGTCACCAGCGTCAGCGAGCGACAGCGGCTGATCGATGTACTCGAGCGCACGCGGCCCGACTTGCTGCTCGTCGACGTCGAGGACCTCGGCGCGGCCGGTGAGCAGCTTCTCGAGCGCGTGAAGGGCGACGAACGGTGGCGTGACGTCCCGATCGTGGTCGCGACGCATCTGCCGACGAACGGAAAGGCAATGAGCGTTCTCGTACCGCCGCGGATCGCCGACGACTATGTAACCAAGCCGTTCCGGGTTCCCGAGCTGCTGGCGCGCATCAACACCCAGCTCCGGGCACACAGCGAGCTCCGACTGGCGCGTGCCGCCCTCGCCGCCGCACGGGCGGAGCTCGAGCGCGCGCGCGAGGACGTCGCGAGCAACCGACAGATCGTCGACATCCTCCACGAGGTGACGGGAGAGCTGTCGGCGACGGAGATCTATCGCATTCTCGTGCGGCGGGTGTCGCGTGCGCTCTCGCTCTCCCGGTGCTCGGTGGTACTGGCGAGCGCTGGTGACGAGACAGGCGCCGTCGTTGCCTCGTTCGAGGATCCCGCGACGCCAAATCTCGAGATCCGCCTCGAGCGGTATCCAGAGATCATTGCCGCGCTGGAGTCGCAGCGACCTGTGCTCATCCGCGACGCGCACAGCGATGCCATGTTTGAGCAAGTTCGAAAGCTCTGGCTGGAGGAAGGGCGCGACGTCGCCGTCCGGTCGGTCGCGGCGCTGCCGTTCAATGTCGACCGCTGGCGATCGGGCGTGCTCGTCCTCCGCACCGAGCGCCACGAGCGCGACCTCGCGCACGACGACGTCGAGTTCGCGGAAGCAGTCGTCACCGCCGCGGTCGCGGCGATCAAGCGCGCGCAGGCGCTCGAGTCGACCCGCGCCGACAACCGCCGGCTCGAGGCGCTCGCGACGACCGATCCGCTCACGCGGCTGCTCAACCGTCGCGCTCTGCTCGAGCGTCTCTCCCGCGAAGTCGATCGGGCGAAGCGGTACGAATCGATGCTCACTCTGCTCCTGCTCGACATCGATCACTTCAAGCGCATCAACGACGAGCGGGGACATCTCGTCGGAGACGCGGTGCTGCGACAGATCGGCGCGCTCGTCGAGGCGTCGGTGCGCACGGTGGATATCGCGGCCCGCTACGGTGGGGAGGAGTTCGTCCTCCTGTTGCCCGAGACGTCGCAGGATGGTGGAATCATCTTCGCGGAGCGGTTGCGGGAGTCCATCGAGCGCTATCCATTCGATGCCAGTGGGGAGGAGCCGCTCCATTTGACGGCCAGCATCGGTGTGGCCACCTTTCCATCCCCGCGCGTCGATTCGACTGAAGATCTCTTCGGGCGGGCCGACGAGGCGCTCTATCGAGCGAAGTCGAGTGGCCGGAACCAGGTGCGCACCTGATGAATCGCTGCCCCGCCTGCGGAAACACCTATCCCGTCGAGGCGAAGTTCTGCCCTCGTGATGGGTCGCGGCTGGTCTCGCGATCCATTTTGTCCCCACCGTCGGCGACAAGCGCCGACTCGTTGTCGGGGAAAAATACACCGGTGCGGCCGACGGAGCCGCCAGCGCGGGTCATGCGCCAGACGCCACTCACGCCGGCGAATCTCATCGGCAAGATCCTCGAGGGGCGGTACAGGATGATTCGCAAAGTCGGCGAAGGCGGGATGTCGTTCGTCTACCTCGCGCACGACGTGGCCACGCAGGAGCGGTACGCCATCAAGGTGCTGTCGCCCCAACTCTCGGAGGACGCGAACGCAATGGCGCGGCTCCGACGCGAAGCGGCGCTCGGCATGCGGCTCGCGCATCCGAACGTCTGTCACATCATGCGCCTCGGCGAGACGGAAGACGGTCTGGTGTACGTCGTGATGCCGTACGTCGAGGGCGAGTTGCTCGCGGACCGCACGAACCGTCTCGGCCAGATTACGCTCGAGGACACGGTGCGTTTCGTCCGCGACATGGCGGACGGGCTGCATCTCGCGCATCAGCTCAAGATCGTGCACCGCGATCTCAAGCCCGAGAACGTCATGATCTGCCAGCGGGCAGACGGGACGGAGTATGCCGTCGTCATGGACTTCGGGCTCGCGAAAGAGCGCCGCGCCGATGCTGAGCTGCAGAAGCTCACCGCAACGGGGATCATTCTCGGGACGCCGGAGTTCATGAGTCCCGAGCAGCTCCGTGGCAAGACGCTCGACGCTCGCACGGACATCTATTCGCTCGCGCTCCTCGTCTACGAGATGCTGACGGGAAAGCTGCCTTTCCTCGGCAGGACTCAGCAGGAGATGATGATCGCGCGGCTGCGGAACGATCCGATTCCGCTGCGGCGAATGCGTTCGGATCTGTCTCTCCCAGAGGCAGTTGAGCGTGTGCTCAACAAGGCGATGCAGCGTGCTCCCGAGGCACGGCACCAGACGACGCTGGAGTTCGCGGAGGCGTTCGCCGCGGCGGCCGAGGACGGGGGCTCGCCGTCGGAGTCACGGATTCTCGGCAAGCTGTTCGGGCGCTGAGGCGGGCCGCGGTGTCACGAACGCTGCTCGCCGCTCTCGCGCTCTGCGTGGCGGGAGCGCGGTTGCCAGGGCAGACGCAGATCGGCCCCGGCGCCACGCGCGACGCGGCGACGGACATGCCGTACCGCCCCGGCGTCGACGTCCTGAGCTACGACCTGTCGCTCGAGCTCCCACGGTCTGGCAACGTGATCCACGGCCTGGCCGCCCTGTCGGTGCGGCACACGACACGGGTTGACACGCTGGTGCTCGACCTCGTTCGCCTCACTGTGGACAGCGTGCGCTCAGACGGCGCGCGCATCGCGTTCACGCGCACACCTAACGAGATCCATATCCCGTTCCATCCGAACGGGAAGCACGCCGTGCGCATCGAGGTTGCGTATCACGGCGCGGTGGAGGATGGGCTCATCGTGCGCACCGACAGCGCGGGGCGGTGGACGGGCTTCGGAGACAACTGGCCGAACCGGGCGCGCTACTGGATTCCGAGCGTCGACCATCCGAGCGACAAAGCGACCGTCAGCTGGACCGTGACGGCGCCGCCAGAGCGCACCGTCGTGGCGAACGGCGCGCTCGTCGACCGTACGACGCTCCCCGACGGCCGAGTGCGCACGCGCTGGCGCGAATCGCATCCGATCGCCGTCTATCTGATGGTGATTGCCGCGGCGCCGCTCGTCGAATATCCCCTCGGCAACACGGCGTGCGGCTACGGAGCGGATCCAGGGGAGGGCACCGCGAACAACTGCGTCAAGCAGTTCGTGTACGTCGCCCCGGAGCAACGGCCGACACTGCCCGGCGCGTTCAGCCAGGCGGGCGAGATCGTCAGATACTTCTCATCACTCGTCGGCAACTTTCCGTATGAGAAGCTCGCGCACCTGCAGTCGTCCACCCGCTTCGGCGGGATGGAGAATGCGACCGCCATCTTCTACGATGACGCGGCGTTTCGAACCGGGCGGATGAACGAGGGACTCATCGCCCACGAGACGGCGCACCAGTGGTTCGGCGACGCGGTGACCGAGCGCGAGTGGCGGCACCTGTGGCTCTCGGAGGGGTTCGCGACCTATTTCGCGGCTCTGTGGACTGCTCACGCTCACGGAGACAGCGCCTTCCACGCTGCCATGGCGTCGATTCGGTCCGCTGTCCTCGCGGATCCGGCCGACGTGCCGACGCATCCCGTGATCGACACCGTGCCCCGCGAGCTGCTCAGCCTTCTGAATCGCAACAGCTACGAGAAGGGGGGATTCGTCCTCCACATGCTCCGCCGTCAGGTCGGGGACAGCGCCTTCTTCGCCGCGTTGCGCGCCTACTACGCCACCTATCGCGACGGTACGGCGCTCACCGACGATCTCCGTCGCGAGATGGAGCGGACCAGCGGCCAGTCGCTGGGCTGGTTCTTCGATCAGTGGCTGCGACGACCTGGTTTCCCCGAGCTGGACGTGACCTGGTCGTCCGATCCGTCGTCGCAGCAGGTAACGCTCGACATCGTGCAGGGCTCACGCTTTGGCGCGTACCGCTTTCCGCTCACGGTAGAGCTGCAAGGCGCCAATGGCGCGACGGAACGGGCAACCGTTGTCGTTCCGGCGGAGTCTCGCGCACGAATCGCGCTGCCACGGGGCGCACATCCGCTCATGCCGACGGCTCTCGTGGTGGACCCGAACGTCGAGCTGCTGGCTCGTATCGACGTTCACCCCAGGTAGCAGAGCGATGAGAGATCTCGACGTGCGCCAATCCGGACCGCGACGGACGATTCTGTTCTGCTGCACGCTCGCGACGCTGACGATCGTTCCCGCGCCCGCGGTCGCGCAGTGGGGCACGACCGTCGCTCAGGCTGACTCGCTGCTTGCCTCCGGGCACGTCTCGACGGCGGAGTCGGTTTACTACGCGACCTCGAGCGCTCGCCCGCGAGACGCGGTCGCACGCGCGGCGCTCGGCCGCTACCTCGCGTCGCGCGGCGCGCTGCGCATCGGTGCCGTTCTGCTCGAGGAAGCGCGACTCTTCGGCGGTGACAGCGCGAGCATCGCCCGCTCCCTCGCGCCGATCTATGGCTCGTTAGGCGATTACCGCGCGCTTGCCGTGCTTCCCGCTTCGCCGCTCTCGCCCGCGGAGCAGAGCCGGACGCGCTGGCTCGTCACTCACGCGCCGGTGCTCGAGTTCCCGGATTCCGCCGCCAGGCTTCCGTACAAGCCAATCACGGATGGATCGGGAATCGGCACGCTGTCGATCGGGATCGGCGATCGCGTGGTGGACGCGGTGGTCGATGCGAGCATCTCGGGCGTGGTGGTGCGCGGCAGGCAGGCGCGGCGGCGGAGCGGATTCCGCGTCTTCGGTGAGGATTCCAGTGGTGTCGTCGCCGTCGTTTCCGAGCTTCACCTCGGCGACGTCATCCTGAGCAACGTGACGGCGCGTCTCGAGACCGACAGCGCGCGCGCTCCACAAGGGAAAGTCTCGGGAGTGTTCATGGGCCTCGACGTGCTGCGACGTCTCGCTCCGACGTTCGATCCGGTGGCGGATACGATCACGCTGCGCCGCAGCGGTCAGGTCGGGCAGTCGACGGTCGGTACGCGTGCACCAATGCTGCTCGACGCGCGTGGTCTTCGCATTCTCATCGACGGCAAATGGGAGAGTCCGGCTTCACGAGCAACGGGTCAGCTCCTCTCCACCCGTCGCTGGATTCTCGACGCAAGGCGCGGAACGATCATCATTCAGTGAGCGCGCTACTTCCCCACGTGCTGTAGCTCGACCATCAAACAACGATCCTGCACTACGTCGATGCCCGCGCGCGCGAAGCGTTCGGCCGCCTCGTCGTTTCGAATCCCGAGCTGAAACCAGACGGACTTCGGGCGCTTGCTGATGATGTCGTCAACGTGCTCGGGAATCTTGTGCGACCGCCGGAACACGTTGACCATGTCGATCGCGCCCGGCACGGCAGCGACGGTGCGATATACCCGTTCGCCGAGTATCTCGGTAACGTCGGGATAGTAGACTGGCACCGGGACGATCTCGAAGCCGGCGCTCTGCGCGTACTCTGGGACGTAGTACGCCGGCGCGCCGGACTCTTCGATCTTGATGCCGAGCACGGCGATGCGGCGAGTTGCCTCGAGCACGCGCCGAATACCCGCATCGTCGTCGATCAAGTGCCGCCGCCAATCGTTGTCGTCAAGCATCATGGGTTGCACACATCGTCAATTTCCATTCCCGGGAGCGATGGGCTCGTCTGCCATGGCTGGTGAGACGCGTTTAGTTTCCCGTTGGCCGTAGCGGGTTTCTCTTCCTGGAGACGTTCTCGAAATGCGGATGCTCGTTCTCGGAGCCGGATTGCAAGGCTCCG
>JAJKIR010000225.1 GCA_021154325.1 Gemmatimonas sp. | reverse complement strand
CGGCGCGCTGCTGAGCGTGGGGAGCTGGCTCTTCATCGCCGGTGCCTTCGGCGCCGCGTACCTCGTCGCGCCGCTCTTACGGAGACTCTGGACGTGACGGCACCGTACTTCGAGCTCGGCTACTTCGGCGCGCGGGGAGCAATCGTCGCCGCGCTGGTGATCGGAATGGCGTTCGGTTGGTGCCTCGAGAGCGCGGGAATGGGAAGCGCGCGCAAGCTCGCCGGACAGTTCTATCTCACGGACCTCACTGTCTTCAAGGTGATGTTCAGCGCCATCATCACCGCCATGCTCGGCCTCTTCTGGCTCGGCCGTCTCGGAGTGCTCGACCTCACGCGCGTCTACGTTCCCGAGACCTATCTCCTGCCGCAGCTCGCGGGCGGATTGGTATTCGGCGTTGGTTTCGCGTTAGGCGGTCTCTGTCCGGGAACGTCCTGTGTCGCGGCCGTCACCGGCCGGCTCGACGGCGCGGCCCTCGTTCTCGGCATGTGGTCCGGCGTTCTCGCGACGGGACTCGTCTTTCCCGCCCTGGAGCCCTTCTACGAGAGCACGCCTCGCGGCGCACTCATCCTCCCGCAAGTCGCGCACGTCCCGTATGGCGTCGCCGTGCTCCTCGTCGTTCTCACGGCGCTCGCAGGATTCGTTGCTGCCGAGCGAATCGAGGCGAGAGCGCGTACGACCGCGGTCCTGACGCCGCCTAACGATTCGCGCCGGACAGCGCCAGCGATCGTCGAAGGTGTCGGCGCGTGAGTCGCGATCGGGAGCGGTGGATCAGGCGCGGCCTCGCGACCGTAGCGTTGATGCTCGGTCTCATCGCACCACTCGCCGGGAGCCCCTACAAGGCAAACCATGCCGCGATCGACGTCGCCGCGCTCGCGCGTGACGTCGCACGGGAGGAGGATCACGTCACGGCGCTCGAGCTCGCGCAGTGGATCAAGGATCGGCGTCAGGGCCTGCGTGTGCTCGATGTCCGCTCGCAAGAGGAATACGATCGCTATCACTTGCCGACGGCGGAACGTCTGGCTCTCGATTCAGTCGCGACCGCGCCATTTCACGTCGACGACACGCTCGTCCTCTACTCCGAGGGCGGTGCGCACGCGGCGCAGGCATGGGTCTTTCTTCGCGCGTTAGGCTACCGCAACGTCTACTTCCTGCGCGGCGGGCTGTACGAGTGGCTGGAACAAGTGATGAATCCGACGCTCGCCGATACCACCGCCGCGGTTCGCGCTGACTTCTCGCGTGCGGCCGCGCTGAGTCGATATTTCGGCGGCGTACCCCGGAGCGACATCCGAACGCCGCCCGCCACCGAATCGCTCGCACTTCCTCGCGCGCCGCGCGCTGCGTCCGTGGTACCGATGCCGGCCGCGACGACGGCGGCCCGAATCGACGCCGTTCGACGCCGCGGATGCTGACTGCTGCGCACCGGCCCACGTCCGATGACCTGTCGCTCGATGCTTTCTTCGCGACACTGCGCGCGGAAGAATTTCCGCAGCTGGACGCGAGCGCCCTCGCTTACCTCGACTACACCGGCAGCGCGCTGCCGTCGCTGCGTCAGCTCCGTGCGCATGACGAGCTGCTGCGCGACACGATCTTCGGAAATCCGCACGCCGAACATGGCCCGTCCGCGCGGAGTACGCGCGCGCTCGACACTGCGCGTGCACTGCTCCTCGCCCATCTCGACGCCGATGATGCCGAGTACGATGTCGCCTTCACCGCGAACACCACCGCCGCCGTGAAGCTCGTCGCCGAGAGCTATCCATTCTCGGCGGACGGCGTCTGCGTGCTCAGCGCCGACAATCACAACTCGCTCAACGGCCTTCGCGAGTTTGCGCGGCGCGCCGGAGCGCCCGTCGCGTACCTGCCTCCCGACGGCGAATTGCGTCTGACGGACGCGTCCGCGGCGCTTGGAGAGCTCAGTGCGCCCCGCGGCCCGAAGCTGTTGGCATTCCCTGCGCAATCGAACTTCTCAGGCGTGCGCCATCCGCTCGAGCTGATCCGAGCGGCGCGGGCCGCGGATTTCGACGTGTTGCTCGATGCAGCGGCGTACCTACCGACGGCCCGCTTGAGCCTTCGCGCCTGGCAGCCGGAGTTCGTCGTGCTCTCCTTCTACAAGCTCTTCGGCTTGCCGACGGGCCTCGGCGCGCTCGTGGCGAAGCGCGACGCGCTGTCGCGCCTGCGCCGCCCGTGGTTCTCGGGAGGAACGGTGGAGTACGTCTCGGTTCAGAACGATCGCCATTCGCTGTTCCCGGACGCCCGTCGATTCGAGGACGGGACGCCCCATTTCCTCGGCGCCGCTGCCCTCCCCGCGGGATTCGCGCTGCTCGCCCACGTCGGCATGGATCGGCTGGCGTCCCATGTCGCCCGCCTAACGATGACGCTCATCCAGGGCCTGCTCGCACTGCGACACGACAACGGTTCGCCGATGGCGCGGCTCTACGGCCCCGCGAACGGTCGCGATCGCGGTGGCACGGTGGCCTTCAACGTCCTGCACGAGGACGGGCGCGTCATCCCGTACTGGGTGGTCGAGGAGCGTGCACGTGCTCTCGGGGTTGCGGTGCGCGGCGGTTGTTTCTGCAACCCTGGAGCGGCGGAGGCAGCCTTCGGCTTCGATGCCGGGGCAGCGGCCCGATGCCTTGCCGAGGGCTCTCAGGGAGCCTTCAGCGTCCAGCGCTTCGCCAGATGCATGGGCCGCGAAGGCCGCACGGCCGTCGGCGCAGTCCGTGCGTCGTTAGGCATGGCGAGCAATCGTGATGACGTGGACCGCGCCATCGGTCTCGTTCAGGCTGTCGCCGCCTGATCGTCGCCGGGTTTCGATGAACGCCTTTGGCTCGTCCCTCATGAGCCATGGCCATCGCGCCCATCCACACCGGAGCCGCCACCTCACCGCTGTCGCCTCAGACCGCGGCTGGTGATTCACACGCGCCCCGTCGTACGCGAGCGCCAGTAGACCGAGCTCGCGCGATCTGGTACGCCGCGCGAGTGGCGATCTTGCTCCTCGCGGCGCTCCGGTCATGGGACGCTCGACACGACGTCTCGCCCGACGGCGTCGCCTACCTCGACCTGAGCGACGCGGTGCTGCAGGGGCGATGGGCGGGATTGGTGAGCACGTACTGGAGCCCGCTCTACCCGCTCCTCATTGGACTGGCGCGGCTCGCCTTCGCATGGACTCCGCTCGCCACACCGGCGAACGAATTCGCGCTCGTTCACGTCGTGAATCTCGGATTGTTCGGCGTGTCCTTCGTCGCATTCGAGTGGCTGGTCGTCGAGGCGGCGAAAAGTGCCGCTGGCTGGGGCAATCACGCGCTGGTAACGATGTGGGGACGTGTCGCTGCCTATGTGCTCTTCGGTGCGGTGACGTTGGCGATGTCACCTCCATCGCTCACCACACCCGACCTTCTCGTCAACGCCGCCTGCTTCGCTGCGTTCGCGAGCATTCTCCGACTGGAGCGCTGCACGACGCCGCCGAACGCCTTGCTGCTTGGTGCGTCGCTTGGCCTCGGCGTGCTCGCCAAGTCGTTCATGCTACCGTTCTCGCTGTTGATGCTCGGCGTCCTCGCCCTTCGTTACCGTTTCCGCGGTGCGCAAGTGCTCGCCGTCGCGACTGTTGCGTGGTTGATCTTCAGCGCGCCGTGGGTCGCTGCCATGACTCACTCGATTGGACACTTCACGCTCGGCGACACGGGGCGATTGAATTACATCTGGTTCGTGGACGGACAGCAACCGCCTAACGGCCCAGAGCTTCCCGCCGCGACGATGGTTGGTACCGGAGAGCTCGTGCCGGGGCTCGGCTTGATGCGGGAGGTGAATGGAACGAATCCCCTGTGGCTCGATCCGGCGCGATGGTATCCCACGCTGCGCCCAGGTTGGGACGCCGCGCGACAGCTCGCTGTCTTGAAGCACAGCCTGCAGTACTATCTCACGCTCTTCTCGCCGCTCCTTCTTGCTGGAGCGTTGCTGATCGCGCTCGCCGACGTCAAAGGTCTCCGCGTCGCCTGGAGGCGCGCCTGGCCGATCGTGCTCCCCTGCGCCGCGGGCCTGCTCGCCTACGCTCTGGTGTACTCGGTCGCGCGCTATCTCGTGCCCTTCGCGACAGCCGCCGCTCTGCTCGTCGCACTCTCGGTCCAGCCGGTCGTGCCGACCCGCTCCGCGGCATTTCGGGCAGCGCTCGCGGTCGCGCTGGTGCTGACGTGCGAATGGCTGTGGGGGGCGACGCGCCACTTTCTCGTTCTTCCACTCGCGATGGCCGCGGCGCTCCCGGTGTACATCGTCCTCGTTCCGCATCGCAGGGTTGCGTCGATCGTCGCCGCAATTGTCGTGGCGCTCCTCGTCGCCGCCGCCGCGGATCAGTGTCCGGTGTCGTGGTACCCGTTCCTCATTTTTGTAGCCGGTCTGGGTAGCTGGCTAGCCGTGCGACACGCCACGGTCGTCGCAGGGCACGGCAAAGCTGCTCGCGCACTGCGCCACGCGGCGATCACCGCGGCGCTCTGTGCGCTCGTCGTTCGTGTCGGACGCGACACGAGAGAAGCGATCACCGGGCTGCGCGAATCTGGGTCGCGAGGAGACAACTCTTCATGGACGATCGCTCGGGATCTCGCCACACGCGGCGTGCGTGCCGGCTCGAGAGTCGCTGTGATTGCCTCCCCCTATGACGCTGGGTGGGCACGATTGGGGCGATTGCACGTCGTTGGTGCGATCCCGCCTTCGCGAGCGTCCCGCTACTGGAGCCTGGATGAGGCAACGCAGCGCGCCGCCTCGAAGCTCTTTGCCGATGCAGGCGCCGTGGCCATCGTCGCCGTTCCCGCGCCGGATTCGCTGCCGCAAGGCTGGGCACGCATTTCCGGCGGTGCTGTTCTGTTCATTTCGCGCGCCTCAGCACATTAACCCGCAATCGCGCCGGCGCCTTATGCGCGAATGTCTCCCGCGACTTCGGTCCGCGACTCCGGGATGAACTGCAGGACTCCACTCGGCGCGCGCACGGCGGCGGTGAGGAAGCCACGAGGCCCGCACTCGATCACGAGCTCGCACCCGGCCGCGCGCGCCGCCGTGACGAGATCGTCATCCGTTGCTGCTGGGCCTAACGAGTGAGCCCGATCGGCGCCGACGGGGCTCAGGGGTCCATGATTCCGCAGCGACACGATGGGCAGCCGCGGTGTCTCGAATGCAACCTCCGCGAACGCCGCCGCGAACTGGTCCGGCGGAGCGCTGGCCGCGCCGTTTCCATTGGCCGGCCGCATCGCCAGGGCGCGGAGCGCTGCCAGCCGTAACGCCGTCGAGAGATCCGTCGCTCCCGCTGCGGCCAGCGCCGTGAGCTCGCCCAAGCCGTCCCCAATGAGCGCGTCTGGTTTCACACCGTGCTCCTGGAGCCCTTCGGCGATGAGAACGCCGGTGAGAACCACGCCGACGTCCGCGAGCTGTGGACAGCGTTCCAACCGCTGGTCGTGGAGCGCGATGGCATCCATGTCGACGAGCGGAAGAAAAGATTGCCGGAAGACGCGGCGCGACACTTCCTCCGCCTGCTCGAAGTAGTCGGCGAGATACGGCAGATACGCGCGCAGCTCGCAGAGGAGCCGGCCGTCGTACGACGTCGCGTCCGGGAAGAAGAACGCCATCCGTCCTTCGGGAACCGCCAGCTCACCGAGTGCGGGTATGAAGAGCGGCGTTGCCGGCGTTCGCCGGAGTGGCGCGGCTCCCTGCTGTGCGGCCAGAGCGCCGCGCTCGCGTACGTCGTCGGCGAAGAGCGAGTTCTCGGCGTTGGGCAGCACTAGCGCGCGCTCGATGAACCAGGCGGCTTCGTGCTGCTCGCCAAATCCGCCGTGACTGCCGATGAAATCGCGCAAGGCGGCCGGCAGGGGCGCCGTCGAGCCCGAAGCCTTTGTCGCGCAGCCGAGGACGACGAACGCGCACGCCACCGGCTCTCCGTT